>NZ_NHSN01000025.1:0-300000 GCF_016653405.1 Halorhodospira halophila | reverse complement strand
TGTCGTTGCGCAGGCAGTAGGTGACCAGATCCAGATAGCGGCGCTCGAAGATGCGCAGCTCCAGTCGCCCACCCGGGAAAAGCACTGTACGCAGAGGGAACAGCGGCAGCTCATCGTCCATCAGTCGCTCTCCTTGCCCCAGCGGGGGCCCAGGTCGTGGGCCACATCCAAGTGGTCCAGGATCCGTGCCACGACGAAGTCGATCAGGTCCTCGACCCGCTGCGGCCGATGGTAGAACCCCGGGTTGGCCGGCAGGACCACCACGCCGAGCCGCGTCAGGGACAGCATATGCTCCAGGTGGATCGCCGAGAGCGGGGTCTCCCGCGGAACCACCACCAGTTGACCGCGCTCCTTGAGTACCACATCGGCGGCGCGCTCGATCAGGCTGTCCGAGTGTCCGCCGGCGATCGCCGCCAGGGTGCCGGTGGTGCAGGGGCAGACCACCATGCGTTTCGGGGCTGCCGAGCCGGAAGCCAGGGGTGCGGTCCACTGCTGATCACTGTAGACGTGGAGCCGCGCCGGATCGATGCCTAGGGCCCCGACCAGTTGGCGGTGCAACTCGGCGCTGCGCCGGGGGAGCGGGGTGTCCGTCTCCAGTCCGGCAACCACCCGGGCAGCATCGGAGACCAGCAGATGGACGGTCTCGCCCGCCCCGGCGAGGGTCTGCACCAGGCGCAGACCGTACTGCAGGCCAGAGGCCCCGGTTAGGGCGACGCTGACCCCGCTCATGCCGGGGCGCTCCCGGCCTCCAGGCCGGCCAGCAGTCGCTCGTGGATGTTGCCGAAGGCGCCGTTGCTCATCACCACCAGGCGGTCGCCAGGGCGCGCCTCGGCCAGGGCGAGCCGGGCCAGGTGGTCGACCTCGGCGGCGGTATGCAGGCGCCCTCCCAGTGGTGCCAGGGCCTCGGGGACGGACCAGGGCAGGTCCGGTGGGGTCAACACGAAGGCGTGGTCGGCGCGGGCCAGGGCGTCGGCCAGCTGCCGGCGGTGGATGCCCAGGCGCATGGTGTTCGAGCGCGGCTCCAGCACGGCCAGCAGTCGCCGCCCCGGGGCGGCCAGGGCCTCCAGGGTGGCGGCCACGGCGCTGTGGTGGTGGGCGAAGTCGTCGATGACCTCGACCCCGCCGACGCGGCCGCGCACCTCCAGCCGGCGGCGGACGCCGGGGAAGGCGTTCACGGCTTCCAGGGCGGTGGTCGGATCCGCCCCGGCCCCGGCGGCAGCCGCCACCGCCGCCGCGGCATTGGCCAGGTTGTGGCGGCCCGGCTGCGGCGGATGCAGCGGGCCGAGCGGAGTGCGCCGGTGCAGGAGTACGGCGCCGGCGTCAGGGCGGTCGTCGGCGGTGATGCGCCAGTCATTGTCGGCGCCAAAGCCGATTCGCTCCAGCCGCGACCAGCAGCCGCGCGCGACGACGGCGGGCAGGTTGGGGTCATCGCCGTTGATGAGCACGCGGCCGTTGCCGGGGACGGTACGCACCGCATGGTGGAGCTGCGTGGCGATGGCCTCCAGATCCGGGTAGATGTCGGCGTGGTCGTACTCCAGATTGTTCAGCAGCAGGACGCGGGGCTGGTAGTGGACGACCTTGGCGCGCTTGTCGAAGAAGGCCGTGTCGTACTCGTCGGCCTCCACCACGAAGGGCGAACCGGTGCCTAGCCGGGCGGAGCGCTCGCTGAACCCCGGGGCGCCGCCGATCAGATAGCCCGGGTCGAGGCCGCAGCGCTCCAGGGCCCAAGCGGTCATCGAGGCGGTGGTGGTCTTGCCGTGGGTGCCGGCGATGGCTACCACGCAGCGGCCGTTGAGGACGTTCTCCGCCAGCCACGCGGGACCGGACTGGTAGGGCAGCCCGCGGTCCAGGATGTGCTCGACAGCCGGGTTGCCGCGGGAGAGGGCGTTGCCGATGACCACCCGGTCCGGGGCGGGTTCCAGGTGGGCGGCGTCGTAGCCGGGTCGGACCGGGACGCCCGCCTGGTCGAGGATGTCGCTCATCGGTGGCCACGCCGCGCTGTCGCTGCCGTCCACCGCGTGCCCGCTCTCCCGGGCGAGGAGGGCGACGCCGCCCATGAACGTGCCGCATATACCGAGGATGTGTATCTTCATGGACCGTCCCGATCAGTCGGCGGCCAGCTGGACCACCTGAAAGCTGAGGAAGCTGTACGCCAGCGCCAGGAGGATGCCGAGCGCCAGGCGCATCTCCAGCGTATGCCGGAAGATGTGCCCGAGGATGGCCACCTGCCAGAACCAGAGCAAGAGGATGCCGGCGGCGGCGCCCTGGGCCTGCTCCGCGCCGTAGGCGGCGATGGGGAAGGTCATCAGTGTGACCGGGATGCCGATCAGCACGTCGGTGCCGAACATCGCCGTGGCGCTCTGGGTGAAGCGCGGAGTTAGTCCGCGCAGCAGGAGCAGGGCGTAGAGGAAGGCCAGGCTGAAGCCGGTCGCGACCACCACCTGCAGGCCGACGGTGCCCGTGTCCGGGAGGTTGTCCGCGGCGATGTAGGTTAGGATCATGCTCGCCCCGATCAACCCGAGCAGGTGCGTGGCCGAGTAGGGCAGATCCTGGGGACCGTCGCGAAAGAGGCAGATCCCCACCAGTTTCTGCAGCAAAGGACCCATGCTCTCCCCCTGGGTGGTTGTTCGGCCCAATCATACCGCATGGCATGGCGGCACGATGCCGCCGGTTGACGTCGACGCCGGGGTGCGCTGGCATAGGGCCCCTTACGGGGCGGCCGGTTGCGCCGCGGCCTTGCTTGCCGCGGCGCAGCAACGGCGTTACAGTTCGCCCCTGTCGAACCGTTCCTCGATACGCAAACGTCCTCTACTGAACGGAGTAACTGCATGAGCCTCGATTCCGTGCCCGCCGGGCGGTCGATTCCGGACGATATCAACGTCGTCATCGAGATCCCGCTCCACGGCGGCCCCGTGAAGTACGAAGTGGATAAGGAGACGGGTGCGCTCACCGTCGATCGCATCATGGCCACGGCCATGCACTATCCGTGCAACTACGGCTTTGTGCCGCAGACGCTGGCCGATGATGGCGATCCGGTAGACGCCCTGGTCATCACCCCCCTACCGTTGCAGCCCGGCTCGGTGATCCGCTGCCGCCCGGTGGGTGTGCTGGAGATGGCGGACGAGTCCGGCGAGGATGCCAAGCTGATTGCGGTTCCGGTGGACAAGCTGACCACCGACTACAGCGAGGTTAAGGGGCCCGACGACCTGCCGCCGCGCCTGCTGCAGGAGATCAGCCATTTCTTTGAGCACTACAAGGATCTTGAGCCCGGCAAGTGGGTTCAGGTGCGCGACTGGAAGGGCGCCGACGCCGCGCGAGCCGAGATCGAGCACGCGGTGTCCAACTACCGGAATCAGTAGCAACGCAGGGAGCGTTGCCCGACTCAGGGGGCCAGTGGAGCGGCCGATAACCCGTGAAGCGGTATCGACGTTCGGAGGTGGTGAGCGATGGCTCGCGCCCTTACGGCAGAGCGACTCAAGTGTGAGAACGCCACGTTCCAGGGGACCGGTGGCGTCAGCGCTTGCAACCGGGACCACGGCTTCCGCCCGGCCTTCCTGGACACCGAGACGGGGACGATCTACCTCTCCTGCAGCGGGAACGGGCAGCCGGCCCCCTTTCACCGCCTCGACGGTCTGCCCGAGGAGCTGATCAGCGAACGCGACGACCGCGGTCGGGTCATCGCGGTGAAGCAGCGGGTGGTCTCCGGGTTCGAGCGCGACGGCTGCTTCTATACCCGCGAGCAGGCCGCCTGCTTCGTGGTTCCCCCGACCCCGCGACAAGGTTCCTGAGTCGTGGCGCAGCTGCAGGTGACGCTGGAGGTCGCCGCCGGCGACCTCGATGCCGTGGATGGCGCCCTGGAACTGGCCGGGGCGCTGTCCCAGACCTACCAGGCCGATGATGGCACCGTGCTCCTCGAGCCCGGCGTGGGCGAGCACCCGATGTGGGAGCGGGTTCGAGTTGCCGCGCTGTTTCCTGCCGGGACCGATCCCGAGGACCTTTACAAGCTGCTCGCCGGGCAGCTGGGCGAACGTCTGCAAGGCTGGCAGGCGGAGACGCTGGAGGATCGTGCCTGGGAGCGCGAGTGGCTCGACCACTTCCGCCCCATGGCCTTCGGCGAGCGGCTTTGGATCGTCCCCACCGGGAGCGAGCCGGAGCTGCCGCGCGACGCCGTGGCCATCCACCTCGACCCGGGGCTGGCCTTCGGCACCGGCACCCACGAGACCACGGCGCTGTGCCTGCAGTGGCTTGATGGCGAGCCGATCCAGGGGCGTGACGGCCTCGATTTCGGCGCCGGCTCTGGCGTCCTAGCCGTGGCTGCGGTACGTCTGGGCGCGGCCCGCTGCATGGCCGTCGATAACGACCCCCAGGCAGTGATCGCCAGCCGCGACAACGCCGAGCGCAACGGTGTCGCCGATTGGGTCCCGGCGTACGCCGTCGATCAGCGGCCGGCGTATTGCGCCGATTTCCTCGTCGCCAATATCCTTGCATCGACGCTGGTGGAGCTGGCCGGTGAGCTGCGTAGCGGCGTTCGCGTCGGTGGGCGCCTGGCGCTCTCCGGGATCCTCCTGGGGCAGGAGCAGCAGGTCATGGATGCCTTCCAGGGCAGCATCGCCTGGGATGCGCCGCAGACTCGCGGCGACTGGGTGCTGGTCAGCGGCACCCGCACCGCCTGAACGTCGGTCGCCGGATTTTCCAACAACGAGGGAAGCCCGTGTACACCCAGTGCCCTGGATGCGGGACGATCTTCGCGCTGCGTGCGTGGCAGCTTCGCCAGGCGCGCGGTCGGGTTACCTGTGGCCTGTGCCAGACCACCTTCGACGCGGTTCAGGCGCTGAGCGAGGACTTGCCCGGCGAGCCGGGTGCCGCGACGACCGACGGGGCCCCGCCGTCCCGGTCCGCCGGTGGGGACGAGGTGCGCATCCCCGCCCTGGGACCGCAGATGTCGGCCATCGGCCGAATGCTGCCCGACGACAGAGGCGATCGGCCGGTGGACCTGCAGGCCCTCGTCGGTGAGCGCTCGACCGCGGGGGAGCGCTCAGGTTCCGGCCCGGAGGCGGCGGATCGGGCAGCCGAACCGGGGGGGGGCGAGGCCGACTGGGAGCAGGTCCTGGCCGAGCTGCGTGCCGGGCAGCGTCCCGCCCGTGCCCCGGGGGCTGGCACGAGGCCCAAGCGGCGCCTCTGGATGACCGCCGCTGGCGTGCTGGTGTTGGCGGCGGCCCTGGTCCATGGCTCGTACCTCTACCGCGCGCAGCTGCTCGAGCTGCCCGGGACGCGGGCGTGGCTCTCGGCGGTCTGCGCCGTGTACGACTGCCAGCTGGAGACCGCGGCGAGCTACGACGTCATCGAGGTCGAGGAGCGCTGGCTGGAGCCGGATCCGCGTCGGGACGATGCGCTGATGCTCGGCGGGGTGCTGGTGCACACCGGCGAGCGGCGCCTGCCCTATCCCGAGATGCGGCTGACACTGCGGGATCTGGACGGCCACGTGACCGGCGAGCGCTGGGTTCGCCCTGAGGACTACGTGGCCGACAGCCGTCTGCGGGCGCGCCTGGGCGCGGGCATGGAGCCGGGGGCTCGGATCCCGGTGGAACTCTACGTGGCAGAGCCCGACGGCGGGGCCGAGAGTTTCTCGCTGTCATTCCGACCGGTCGAGTAGGGCCGCCAGGGCCCGGGGGGCCGCCGGTCGGCTCTGTTATCCTTCCAGACAGACATGAATGGGGGTGATGCATGCAGGACGGCAAGGGACCCGGTCCCGGACAGGGTCCTGGCAGGGGCGGCGACGGCGAGGTGGGGGGGCCCATCCGCGAGGCGGTCAGTCGCGCCCTGGATGACTATTTCAGGGAGCTGGACGGGCACGACTGCAATGGTCTCTATCGGCTCGTGCTCAACGAGGTGGAGGTTCCGCTCCTCGAGTCGGTGATGGACTACTGCTCTGGCAATCAGACGCGGGCTGCGCAGCTGCTCGGCCTTAATCGGGCGACCCTGCGCAAGAAGCTGCGCGATCACGGCATCGACTACAACTGAACAACCCGGACAATCCAATATGGCGACCAACGACGGCGTGCGGCCCCTGCGGCGGGCCTTGATCAGCGTTTCCGACAAGAGCGGGGTGGAGGGCTTCGCCCGGGCCCTGCATGAGCAAGGCGTCGAGATCCTCTCGACCGGTGGTACGGCCCGCCTGCTGGGCGAGGCCGGTATCCCGGTGCGTGAGGTTTCGGCCGAGACCGGCTTCCCGGAGATCATGGATGGCCGGGTCAAGACCCTGCATCCGCGCATCCACGGCGGGCTGCTGGGGCGGCGCGGCACGGACGACGCGGTCATGGACGAGCACGGCATCGGGCCCATCGACCTGCTCTGCGTGAACCTCTACCCCTTCGAGCAGGCCGTCGCCGCCGAGGATTGCACGCTGGCCGAGGCCATCGAGAACATCGACGTCGGCGGGCCGGCCATGATCCGTGCCGCGGCCAAGAACCACACCGATGTGGCGGTGGTCACCGAGGCTGCCGCCTACGATCGGGTCCTGGACGAAGTCCAGCGCCTGGGCGGGACCAGCCGGGCCCTGCGTCACCACCTGGCAACCCGGGCGTTCAGCCACACCGCACGCTACGATGGCGCCATCGCCGCCTACCTGAGCCAGCGCGACGAGCAGGGTGAGCAGCAGGGCGATTTCCCGGGTATCTGGACGTTGCAGGTGGAGAAGATCGCGGATATGCGCTATGGCGAGAACCCGCATCAGTCCGCTGCCTTCTACCGTGACGTCACCCCCGGTGAGGCCAGCGTCGCCACGGCGCGCCAGCTCCAGGGCAAGGCCCTGTCCTACAACAACGTCGCCGATACCGATGCCGCGCTGGAGTGCGTCAAGGGGTTCGAGGCGCCGGCCTGTGTCATCGTCAAGCATGCCAACCCCTGCGGTGTGGCCTGTGCCGAGACCCTGCGCGAGGCCTACGACCGGGCCTTCGAGGTCGACCCGACCTCGGCCTTCGGTGGCATCATCGCCTTCAACGACACCGTCGACGCCGAGTTGGCCGGTGCCATCCTGGATCGCCAGTTCGTGGAGGTGGTCATTGCCCCGGCGGTCACCGACGAGGCCCTGTCGCGCTTCTCCGCCAAGGCCAACGTGCGCGTGCTGCAGACCGGCCGCTGGCCGCGGAAGGCTGGCGCAGATCTGGAGCTCAAGCGGGTGCGCGGCGGTCTCCTGGTCCAGGATCGAGACACCGCAGTGGTCGATCCGGCCGACCTGCGGGTGGTCACCCGGCGTCAGCCCACCGACGCCGAATGGGCCGACCTGCGTTTCGCCTGGGAAGTGGTGCGGCACGTCAAGTCCAACGCCATCGTCTTTGCGGGCGGGCAGCGCACCCTCGGTGTGGGGGCCGGGCAGATGAGCCGCGTGTTCAGTACCCGGATCGCCTGCGAGAAGGCGTCGGATGCGGGGCTCGCCCTGCAGGGCTCGGTGCTCGCCTCCGACGCCTTCTTCCCGTTCCGGGACGGAGTCGATCAGGCCGCCGAGGCCGGTGCCGCGGCGCTCATCCAGCCCGGTGGCTCGATGCGCGACCAAGAGGTAATCGACGCCGCCGACGAGCATGGCCTGGCCATGGTCTTCACCGGGATGCGCCACTTCCGCCACTGAACGCGGCCAAGCGAGGTAGAGGATGAAGGTACTGGTTATCGGAGGGGGCGGTCGCGAGCACGCCATGGCCTGGGCCCTGGCGCGCTCGGCGCAGGTCGAAGAGGTGCTCGTCGCCCCCGGTAACGCCGGCACCGCCCGCGAGCCCGGGGTCCGGAACATCCAGGTTGGCGCGGAGGACGTCCCGGCGCTGGTCCAGCAGGCCCGGGAACAAGCGGTGGCCTTTACGGTGGTTGGGCCCGAGGCACCGCTGGTGGCCGGGGTGGTGGACGCGTTCCAGGAGGCGGGGCTCCCCTGTCTGGGCCCGACCGCGGCCGCCGCGGAGCTGGAGGGCTCCAAGGCCTTCGCCAAGGCCTTCATGGCCCGTCACGGGATCCCCACGGCGGCCTACCGGACCTTTGACGATCTGGGCGCGGCCACCGACTACATCCGGGAACACCCCGCGCCGATGGTCATCAAGGCCGATGGGCTGGCCTCGGGCAAGGGTGTCGAGGTGGCGGCGACCAAGGATGCCGCCCTGCTGGCCGCCGAGCGCATGCTCTCAGGCCAGGCCTTCGGGGACGCCGGTGCGCGCGTCGTGGTCGAGGAGTGCCTGCAGGGCGAGGAGCTGAGCTTCATCGCCCTGGTCGACGGCGAGCATGTGGTGGCGATGGCCAGCTCTCAGGATCACAAACCGCGGGACGACGGTGATGAGGGTCCGAACACCGGGGGGATGGGCGCGTACTCGCCGGCGCCGCTGATGGATGAACGGCTCTACCAGCGGGTCATGGACGAGGTGATCCGGCCCACGGTCCGCGGGCTGGCTGCCGAGGGGCGGCCCTACAAGGGGTTTCTCTACGCCGGGCTGATGATCGACGACGAGGGCCATCCGCGCGTCCTCGAGTACAACTGCCGCCTGGGCGACCCGGAGGCGCAACCCCTGCTGATGCGCCTGGATGCGGACTTCGCCGAGCTCTGCCGGGCTGCCCTCGACGGCCGGCTGCCGGAGGTGGCGCTGAGCTGGGATCCGCGCCCGGCGGTCGGCGTGGTGATGGCGGCGGCCGGCTATCCGGGGCCGGTGGAGCGGGGCGATGTCATTGAAGGGCTCGACGACGCCGAGCACACCGGCTGCAAGGTCTTCCACGGGGGCACGACCCTCGACGCCGACGGCCGGGTGGTGACCAACGGCGGTCGGGTGCTCTGCTGCTGCGCCCTGGGCGAGCGTGTGGCTGCTGCGCAACAGGCCGCTTATCGCGGTGTCGCCGCCATCCACTGGGAGGGGGTGTTTTACCGGCGGGACATCGGTGCCCGGGCCATTGCCCGGGAAACCGGCTGACCCCCCCCCCCGGTGCCCCGTTGAGGGGGCTGAACGAAACGGAGCCGGCGCCCCGCGGGGCACCGGCTCCGTTGTCGGGAATCCCCGGAGGGGTTACGCGGACTTCTTGCTGCTGCTGCCGGAGGCGGCGGAGCCACTGCCGCTGCCACCCGCCGAGGCACCACCGCTGGCACTGCTGCCCGCGCTGCGGCCCTTGCCGGTGGCCTTCTCGGCCTGGCCCTGCATCGTCTCGGTCATGGCCGTGACGTTCTCCTGGGCGATCTTCTGCACTTCCTCGCCCATGTTCTTGCTGATGTCGGCCAGGGTGCTGGCGTTCTCGGTGAACTTGTTGCTCATCGTCTGCACGACCTTGCCCTGGTCGTTCAGGTAGTTCTGGAAGCTCTCCGGATCACGGACCTCCATGGCCTTGCGCATCTGCTCCATGGCCAGGTCGGTGTAGGAGCGCGCCGCCTCCAGGTTCAGGTGAGCGACCTTCTCGGCGTGGTCGAGGAGCAGCGCGTTGAGCTTGCGGCTCGGCTCCATCATCTTCTGGAACTGTTGCATGGTCTTGTTGAGCTGGTCTTGCATGGGTCTCTCTCCTTGTTGAAGCTGCTCGAGGCATGACCGCTCGCCATGCCTTGTGCGATGCAACATAGCACCACCCGTGTTGCGTTGCAACAGCAGATTGACCCACGCCAAACAAAAAGGGGCCGCGCCAGGCGGCGCGGCCCCTCGGTCCGATCCGCTCGCCGGGGCGTGGGCCCCAGCGGGAGGCGGTCAGCCCTCGCTGCCGCTGCGGGCCGGCGGCACGGCCGCGCCGTCCCCGTCGCTGTCGCCCCCGCGGCTGTAGGTGGTACTGCCGGTGCCGTAGCTGCCGGAACGGTAGTCCTCCTGCGGGGCGGCCTCCTGCTCGGCGGCGTGGCCCATCTCCGCGGCGCGTTGCTGGGCGTTGAAATAGGCCCAGTTGAAGTAGCCGCGGGCATTGGCGGTGACGGAGTCCTGCGCCAGCTGGGCCTGGGAGAGCTCGGGCCGGAGGTAGCGCTCGAGCACCCGGCCACCGCCACCGGTGATGATGATGTGGTCGTACTCTTGGATCTGCCACATCGAGCGGGCCTCGACCAGCAGTTTGGTGGCGATGTCGCCGAAGATGCGGTCGCGGAGCTCGACGATGTCTACCGGTCGCCCGTTGACGTTGACCTGGCCCTGGATGATGGCCTCGTCCAGCGTGTACTGCTCGCGCTCGAGCCCGTACTGGGTGGAGAGTTCCTGGGCGATCTCCTCGTAGCCGAAGGAGATCCCCAGCGGCACCGTCTTGCAGAAGCCCGGGGAGTACTCGCCGTCGATCACGGTGGCAAAGTCGCTGGTGCGGAAGCCGATGTCCATGATGCCGACGCGGCCGTTGAGCAGCGGGTGATCGCCGCGGATCTGCCCGCGGTCGTCGAGGACCTCGGCCCAGAAGCTGCCCACCGGCTGCGGGACCACCTCGATGTTCTCGAGCCGGATGCTGACCCCGAAGCGGCTCGGGCCGACGTGGCGGATGACCTCGTGGTCGCCGCGCAGCTGGCGGACCAGGTCGTCGGCCATGTGCATGCGGCCTGGTGGCAGGCCGGTGACCACGTGGAAGTTGTTCACCGTCTCGCGGGCGTAGAGGCTGAGGGCGCCGAGGAAGAGGATCTTGAGGTCGTCCCCCTCCGCGCGGGTCGGCGACAGTCCCCGGTGCGCCAGGCGCGAGTGGCGGATGGCGTAGTCGCCCAGCAGATAGCTCTTACCACCGTAGGTGATGCGCAGCTCGCTGCTGCCGCTGCGCTGGGCCACGCCCAGGGACATCGGCATGCCCGACTCGCCCTCGCCGACGACGCTGGGGAATACGTGCCCCTCGCGGCCGTCATCGATCTTGATGAACCCGTACCCCATGTCCAGGCCAATACAACGTTCCACGGCGTCTCCCCCTCTGTTGCCCGTTCGCCGTCTCTGTCTGGGCGCTCAGAAACCCTGAATCCCCCAGGCGGATACCGGCCATGCTAGCACACGCCGCCGGCGGGCCCGCCACAGATCAGCGCCGCCCCCAGAACGTCTGCCTCGGCTGGGGGCGGACATTGCGCGACGGCTCCTCTTCTTCCTGCTCCTGCCTTCCCTGCGCTTGCTCAGGTTCCTCCGCCGGGCCGTGCGCTTCCTCCCGGTGCGGCTCGGGCCTGGGGTCGGCACGCGGCGGTTCCGGTTCGGGCTCGGGCGGGGTGTCCGTCGTCGGGGTGGCCCCGGCCTCGGTATCGGCCCCGGTCTCCGCCTGTGCTGGCGCCTGCGCCTGTTCCGGCCCGGTCAGTTGCGACTCCCGGCCGGCTTCATGCTGCAAGGCGGCCAGTGGCACCTCGCGCCGCGGATGGCTCTCGCCGAGGAACTGGCCGCCGGCCTCGATGATGAAGTCGTCGCTGTGGAGCTCGCCGAAGACGCGCCCCTCGGCGACGATCTCGAGGCTGGCGCAGTCGATCACGCCTTCCACGTAGCCACTGACCAGCAGACGGTGGGCCTTGATATTGCCCTCGAAGCGGCCGGTGTGGCCGATACTCACGTCATGGTCCGAGACGATGGTGCCCTTGATCTGCCCGTCCAGGTGCAGGTTCGACTCCAGGGTCAGTTCTCCGACCAGTCGCGTGCCGTCGCAGATAACTGTCGTTCCAGGGCTTCGGCTCTTCGATTGATCCCCTTTGCCAATGATTCCCATTTTACGCGGCCCTCTTCTTCAAAGAGCTCTTCATAGTTCTCCAGGCTCCAGTCCAGAAACGGTTCCGGGTTCAGCTTGCGCTGGGTGTGCCAGATCTCGTAGTGCAGATGGGGGCCGTTGACATTGCCGGTGGCCCCGGAGCGGGCAATGACATCGCCCTCTTCGACGAACTCGCCGGTCTCCACCTCGATCCGGCTCAGGTGGGCGTAGTGGGTCTGGAAACCGAAATCGTGGGCGAGGATGACCAGCTTGCCGAGCCCGCTGCCCTGGTGCTTGGCCGCAAAGTTGACTACCCCGTCGGCGGTGGCGACGATCTTCTCGCCCACCGGTGCGCGCAGATCGACCGCGGCGTGGAACGAGCGCTCGCCGGTCACCGGATGGGTCCGCCAGCCGTAGCCGCTGGTGATTCGTGACTCCTCTTGGAGGGGCCAGCCGCTGGGGATGGTTCGCAACATTAGCGCCTTCTCGAGCGCCGTCTGGCCGGCGGTGTCGAGCCGCTCGCGGCGCTTGGCCTCCGGCTGGGGATCGAGTCCGACCAGGGTCTCGATGTGGCCGAGCTCGAGATCCATGCGGTGGATCTCTTGCTCCCGCTCGCTGACCAGCTCGCGGAGTTCCTCGTTGCGCCGCTCGATCTGGCGGGCGGCCTCGGCCTTGTCGGCGCGGACCTGGTTCAGTTCGGTGATCTTGTCGTTGAGCGCATGGAGGGCGAGGGCGCCTGCGAGCAGCACGAGCGCCAAGCCGCCGGCCAGGGCCAGCGCGAAGCGCTTGGCGATCTGGTGCAGCGAATAGTGGCGGGCGCCGCGGAAGTCGGTGATGGTGACCGTGAAACGATCCTTCACGCCGTCTCTGCTCCCCTATGGCGAACGGGGCGCTCCCGGGGGCGCGGCGGTTCCTGCCGCTTTTGCCGGGGCGGGCTCAACTCAGCGCCGCGGATGACGCGGATCGTCCTCTGAGCCGCGGCTGTACTCGCCCTCGATGATCCGGCCACGGGTCGGCGTGCCGGATCGGCGTGCCGGGTCGAAGCCTTCGCCGCGGGCGGCGGCGCGACGCATCTGGCGGCGTAGCCACCACGTGCGGGCGGCGATGATCACGGCACCGATGAGGGCCAGACCGAGCATCACCGCCAGCACGACGATCCCGAGCGTTGCCGCCAGGGCGATGACGGCGATGGCCCCGATGACGCCCGCGACCCGCGCGATCGGCCCGCGTTCGACGTTCTGCATGCGCATGGGGTTTCCCACCTGCTTGACCTTTCAAAGGGCCAAGGATAGCCGGCCGACCAGCCCGCGGGCTACCCTGACTGCGGGGCCGGGGCCGTCCCCCGGACGACCGTCGTCGCCCACACCCAGCTGTAGGAGCCGGTTCATGGATACGCGCCACCCGTTCGAGACCCTCGGTCCCGACACCGTCCTCGATGCCGTCGAGGCCGTCGGCGGCGTGCGCAGCGACGGCCGGTTGCTGGCACTGAACAGCTACGAGAACCGGGTCTACATGGTCGGGGTGGAGGACGGCCCGGCCGTGGTGGCCAAATTCTACCGCCCCGGGCGCTGGGACGATGCGCAGATCCTCGAGGAGCACGCCTTCAGCGAGGAGCTGGTCGCCGCCGAGGTGCCGGTGGTGGCGCCCATGCGCTGTGGAGCGAGCACCCTCGCCCACAGTCACGGCTTCCGCATCGCCCTGTATCCCATGCGGGGCGGGCGCATGCTGGAGGTGGACAACCGCGACGTGCTTCGCCGCCTGGGCGCCTACCTGGGTCGCATCCATGTCGTCGGCGGGGGCGGTGCCTTCACCCATCGTCCCGCCCTCGACCCGGGGGATCACGGCCGGCGGGTCCGGGACCGGCTGCTGGCCGGCAACTGGCTGCCGCCGCACCTGGAGGAGGCCTACGCCACCCTTACCGAGGATCTCCTCGAGGCGGTGAGCGCCTGCTGGGAGCGTGCCGGGGCGGTGCGCCCGATCCGCGTGCACGGCGATTTCCACCCGGGGAACGTGCTGCAGACCGAGGCCGGGTTCCATCTGGTGGACCTGGATGACACCTGCACCGGGCCGGCCGTCCAGGATCTCTGGATGCTGCTTCCCGGCGAGCGGGCCGAGCAGGAGTCGTTCCTCGAGGCGGTCCTGGAGGGGTACCGGACCTTTTGTGAGCTCGACCCGCGCGAGCTGCACCTGATCGAGCCCCTGCGCACCCTGCGGCTGATGCGCCACGCCGCCTGGCTGGCGGAGCGCTGGGAGGATCCGGCGTTCCCGCAGGCCTTCCCCTGGTTCGCCGAGCCCCGCTACTGGGAGGAACACATGTTGGCGCTGCGCGAGCAACTGGCTGCTTTGGCCGAGCCCCCGCTCAGCGTCCGATGAAGTGGACCCGACAGGCGCTGACGTAGGCCAGGCCCTCGGCGGCTGCGGCCAGCTGGGTGGCACGTTGGTGCAGGGCGGTGGTGTCGCAGTCCGGGCCCCAGGGCAGGTGGAGTTCCACCTCCAGGCGTCCCTCCATATAGTGCAGGTCGACGCGCTCGACGCTGTCGCCCCCCTGGATGCCCGACCAGGCGGTCTGTAGGTCGCGCTCGACCTTGCTGCGCAGGGGCAGGGCGGCGGTGGCCTCGTCCCAGTGCGGCGGCTCGTGGTCGACGTGCACCAGCACTTCCGTGACCACGCCGATGTCCTCGATGAGGCGCCGGCGCACGGCCTCACTGATCCGGTGGCCCTCGGAGACGCTCAGCCGCGGGTCCACCTGGATGTGCAGGTCGATCAGTGCCTCCTCGGCCATGTGCCGGCTGCGCAGGCCGTGAACGTCGCGAACCCCGTCGATCTCGCCGACCAGTCCCTCGATGCGCGCCACCTGCTCCGGATCGAGGCCGGTATCGACCAGCTCGCAGACCGAGCGCCAGGCGAAGCGGATCCCCACGTGGGCGAGCATCAGTGCCACCACGATGGCGGCGACGGCGTCCAGCCACGGTAGCCCCAGGAATACGCCGATGATGCCGCCGATGACCACCACGGAGGAGAGGGCATCGGAGCGGTGGTGCCAGGCATTGGCGTGGATGAGGTTCGAGTGCGCCCGGTTGGCCACCCACCGGGTGTAGTGGTAGAGGCCCTCCTTGATGACCAGCGACGCCAGCGCTGCGCCGAGGGCAAGCCAGCCCGGCACCCAGAGCGACTCCGGGGCGACGAGTAGCCGCTGTACCGCGTCGTAGATGAACCCGGCGGCCACCAGCAGGAGCACCGCGCCGATGCCGGCGGTCGCCGCCGTCTCGATGCGGGCGTGGCCGTACGGGTGGTCGCTGTCCGCTTCCTGGCTCCCGTAGGTGGCGGCCACGTACACCAGGGCGTCGGAGGCCAGGTCCGAGAGGGAGTGGACCCCGTCCACGACCAAGGCCTGGGATTGCCCCAGCCAGCCGGCGACGATCTTACCGGAGCCGAGGAAGAGATTGATCACCCCGCCGATCAGGGTGACCCGGCGCTTGGCCCGTGCAGGATCCTCGGCAGTGCGCGTGGCTCGGGAGGCGCTCACCGGGGCTCCTGATCGGATCCCTGCTGGCAGTCCGGGCACACGCCGAAGAACTCCAGGGTGTGGCTGACCCCGGCGTAGCCGCGGGCGCGCACCGCGGCTTCGAGGTCCGCCGGGCAGGCGTGGATGGGGTCCTTGCGCTGGCAGTGCCGGCAGATGACGTAGTGCTGGTGGCTGCCGTCGGCCTCCACCAGCTGGTAGCGGGTGGAGCCGTCCCCGAACTCGTGTCGGTGCACGAGCCCGAGGCGTTCGAAGTCGGTCAGGCAGCGGTAGACCGTCACCGGGTCGCACGCCGTAGACCCGAGCTGCTGATGCAGCTCGCGCGGGCTCAGCGGGGTATCGGCGGCCACCAGGGTGGCGACGATCTGCCGCCGCGGCTGGGTCAGGCGCAGCCCCGCGTCACGCAGGGCCTGCAGGGCTTCGTCCGTGGTCGTCGTGCACGCTGCTTGTTTCATGGGATCCGGGGTTATCGGGAAACCGATTGCAGCTGTTCGTTGACCTCGCGGATGACCGTCTCGTCCACCGCCAGTCCGGCGGCCACCTGCAGCTGCACGAAGTTCAGCAGGTAATCATAACGCGCCGCAGCCAGGTCGCGCTTGGTCTCGAAGCGTTGGCTCTGGGCGTCGAGGACGTCGGTGGTGGTGCGGGTACCTACCTCCTGGCCGCGACGCACCGAGGCCTCGTTGCTGCGCGCCGAGACGAGGGCCTGCTCCAGCGCCCGGACTCGCTCCAGCTCCGAGGTCAGGCCGAGGAAGGCGGAACGGGCGTCCAGGGCAGCGGCCCGGCGCTGATCGGCCAGGTCGTCGCTGGCCGCGGTGCGCTCCGCCTCGGCCTGGCGCACCCGGCTGGAGATGGCCCCGCCGGTGTAGAGCGGCACCGAGACCTGTAGCCGGATGGAGCGGGTGTCTGTGTAGCCGTCCTGGGTGGGTTGGTTGAATTGATCCCGCTCGCCATCGAAGCGCGTCAGCCGCCCCTCCAGGTCCACCTCCGGCCAGCGATCGGCGCGCTGGCTTTCGACGTCGTGTCGGGCCAGCTGGTCATCGCGCTCGGCGAGCTGGACCTCCAGGTTGTAGCGCTGGGCCAGGTCCACCCAGTGGTCGGTGTCGGTGGGCTCCACCGGCTTGGGCTCGAACGTCTCGCCCAGGCCGGCCAGCTCGCCGGGCAGTTCGCCGGTCAGCCGGCGCAGTGCCTGCTGGGCGACCTCCACCTGGTTGTCCACGGCCACCTGCTCGGCGCGCACCCGGTCGAAGGCGGCCCGCGCCTCGTCGACGTCGGTCTGGGTGCCGGTGCCCACCTCCAGGGCCCGCTCGGCCCGGCGCAGCTGGCTCTCGACGGCGGCCAGCTCGGCCTCGACCAGGGCCTGCTCGTCCTGGGCCAGGAGGACGTCGAAGTAGGCCTCGGTGACATCCACCACCAGTGCCTGCTCGGCCAGGGAGAGCTCCACGTCGGCCCGGTCCACGGCGGTGCGGGCCCGCTCCAGGTCGATGAAGTTGCCGCGCCGGAAGATCGGCTGGGTCAGAGACAGCGAGGCGTCCCAGCCGGAGGTGTCCAGATCTTCCGGCACGTCCTCGATGTCCTGGGTCTCGTCCTCGTAGCCCGCCGAGGCGGTGATCTGTGGCAGGAACTGCGAGCGGGCCTGGGCGATCTCCTCGTCGGCGGCGCGGCGCCGGTTGAGGGCGGCGGCCAGGCTGCGGTCCGCCTCCAGGGCCAGCCGGTACACCTGCAGCAGGTCCTGTTGCGGGTCTCGCTCCTTGACCTCTGCCGGCGCCAGGGCGTCCTCGTCGTCCTCCACCGGGACCGGGGCGTCGACCACCGCCTCCGCGGCGTCGTGCTCGTTGTTGCCGTTGTCACCGGCGGCGATGGCCCCGGGCAGCGCCAGTAGGGCGGCCAGGGTCCAGCCGGTGAACCGGGGGGCGAGCCTGAACTGCGCTCTCGTGTTGCCTCGCTTCATGGGCGTTGGTCCTTTTCGCAGGGGCTTGGGGGCCGTCAGGCCCCCGGGGCCGCCCCTCATCCGAAGTAGTCCTCGGCGATCTTGCTCAGCCGGCCCCAGCCCCGCCGCGCGAGGTAGCCCTCGAGCAGGGAGTAGGCCGCCGGTATTACAGCCAGGGTGAGCAGCATGGCCGTGATCATACCGCCGATGATCGCCGCTGCCATCGGTGCATTGGTCTCGGCTCCGGCACCCAGGCCGGCCGCCGCCGGGATCAGCGCCAGGATCAGCGTCAGCGAGGTCATCAGGACCGGGCGCAGACGGATGGGGCACGCCTCGGCCAGGGCCTCGTTGATCGAGAGATCCCGCTTCTCGCGGTACTGGTTGGTTAGATCCACCAGTAGGATGCCGTTCTTGGTGACCAGGCCCATGAGCAACACCATGCCGATCATCGAGTAGATGTTCAGCGTGAAGCCGCCCACCCAGAGACCGAGCAGTCCGCCGATCAGCGCCAGCGGCTGTGCCGCCATGATCAGCAGTGGCTGGACGAAGGAGTTGAACTGGCTGGCCAGCACGATATAGACGAGCGTCGCCGCCAGGAAGAGCACGAAGAGCATGGCGGCGACGGCCCGTTCCATCTCCTCGGCCTGGCCGACCAGCTCCACGTCGAAGTTCAGCGGCAGGACGTCGTCGGCCACGGCGTTGAGCTCCTCGACGGCCTCGGCCAGTGGTAGTTCCGGGTCGGCGTAGAACTCCGCCGAGTAAGAGAGGTTGTGGCGGGTGATCGCCGCCGGCCCCAAGGTCTCCTCCATGGTGGTCACCGCCTCCAGCGGCACCATATCGCCGTGCTCAGAGAGGAGCTGGATCCGCTGCAGGTCGTCGATGTCGCGGATCATGTCCTCCTGGGCCTTGAGGCGGATGTCGTAGCGCCGCCCGTCCTGGCCCCCGGGGCCGTCGTCGAAGCGGGCCACATCGAAGCCGCCGGCAAGCACGTTGATGGTCTGGGCGATGTCGTGGGCGTTCAGGCCCAGACTCCGGGCTTGCTCCCGATCCACCTCGACCTCCACCTGGGGCAGCTCCAGATCCAGGTCCAGGTCGATGCTGCCCATGCCGTCGACCTCCTCCAGGCGCTCCTGGATCGCCCGCGCGTGATCGCCGAGTTCCTCGACGTTGGGTCCGGTGACCACGAACTGCAGGGGCTCGCCGCGCTGGCCGGGGACGAAGGGCACGTCGGAGGCGAAGGCGCGTACCCCGGGCAGTTCGGCGAGCTCGGGGCGGATCCGCTGCACCACCTCCTGCTGCGAAGCGTCCCGCTCGTCGCGGTCGACCATGCGGACGAAGGCGATGCCGCGGTTGACCTGCCCGCGGTCGCCGATGCCGATGGCCGAGAAGTAGCGATCCACCTCCGGCTGCGCCTCAAGGATAGCCTCGACCTCGCGCATCTGCCGGTCGGTGTACTCGATCCCGGAGCCGAGCGGCGTCTGGAAATTGACCATGAACTCCCCGGTGTCCTCGTCCGGGGCGAACTCGCCGCCCAGGCGCGGGGCGATGACGGTAGCCACCGCGACGGCAAAGACCAGCGCCAGGCCCAGGGTTGTCCAGCGGAAGCGCAGGATGTAGCCCAGAGACCACCGGTAGACCCGCTCGATGGCCTTGAAGCCCTGTTCCAGTGCCCGGTAGAAGGCTCCCTCCTGCTCGGGCACGTGGAGGAAGCGGGAGGCGAGCATCGGGATCAGGGTCAGGGCAACAATGCTCGAAGCGAGCACGCCGAAGGCGACCACCACCGCGAACGATTCGAAGAACCGACCGATGATCGCCTCCATGAAGATCACCGAACCGAAGATCGAGATCAGCGTCAGGGTGGAGGCGATGACCGCGAAGAAAACCTCGTTGGAGCCGGAAATCGCCGACGCCATGGGGCCTTCCCGGTACTGCTGGCGGTGGCGGTAGATGTTCTCCAGCACCACGATGGCGTCGTCCACCACCACGCCGATGAGCAGCAGCATGCCGAGCATGGTGATCGAGTTCAGCGTGTAGCCGAAGAAGTGGATCACCGCGATGGCCGCCATCAGCGAGACGGGGATCGCCAGCGAGACGATGGCCGTCGAGCGCAGGTTGCGCAGGAACAGCCACATCACCAGGGCAGCGAAGAGGATGCCCAGGGCAATGGTCAGGTAGAGCGAGTCGATCTGCTCGAGGATGAACTGCGACTCGTCGGTGGAGATGTGCAGCTCCAGCCCCGGCGGCAGCTGGGGACGGATCTGATCGTCCAGGCGTTCCTTGACCTCGTCGATGATGGCGACGGTGTTAGCCCCGGAGATCTTGACCACGCCCAGGCCGATGGTCGGCTCGCCGTTGAACCGGGCCAGCTGGCGCATGTCCGCCAGGCCGTCCTCGACCCGGCCGATGTCGCTAAAGCGCACGCGTTCGTCGCCGTCCCCGGCGACGATCATCTGCTCGAGTCCTTCGGCGTCGTGGTACTCGACGTCGAGCTTGAGCATCTCTTCGGTCTCGCCACCGACCAGGAAGCCGCCCGGCATCTGGGCGTGCTCCTCCTCAAGGGCCTGCATGACCGACTGAGCGTCGACGTTGTGGGCGGCCATGCGGTCCGGGTCGACCTCCAGGCGCATGGTCCGCTCGCGCGCGCCGCCGATCTGCACCTCGCCGACGCCGGTGATGCCCTCCAGCTGCGGGCGGACCTCGTTGCGGGCGTAGCGGTCGAGATCCTGCGCCGTGCGATCTCCCTGCAGGGAGAGCCACATGATCGGCTGGGCGTCCATCTCGACCTTGTCGACGACCGGTGCCTCCGCCTCCTCGGGCAGGTCCTGGACGATCTCGGAGACCTTCGCGTTGACCTCGTTGAAGGCCACGTCCACGTCCACTTCCAGATCGAACTGGATGGTGACCACCGAGGTCCCGGGCAGGGAGACCGACTGGATGTCGTCGATGCCCGGGACGGTGTTGACGGCCCGTTCGACCTCGTCGGTGACCGCCGAATCCATCAGCTCCGGGTCGGCGCCGTCCTGGTGGACGGTGACGCTGACCATGGGGAAGTCGATATTGGGGATGCGGTCGGTGCCGATATCCTGATAGGCGATCGCGCCGATGAGCACGATCAGCGCGCTGATCATCACCGCCAGAACGTGGCGGCGTATGGAGAGCTCGGAGAGCGTCATGGTGCGTTACTCCGTGTCCGCGTCGTCGCCTTCGTGGGGAGCGGCGTCCACGGCGGCGCCGTCGGTGAGAAAGCCCGCGCCGTCGAGGACGACGCGCTCACCCGGCTCCAGCCCGTCGCGGATTTCGGCGCGGTCCCCGAAGCGGGTGCCGACCTCCACGGCGCGCTCCTCGACGGCGCCGCCGTCCTCGCCGAGGACGTAGATCACCTCGCCGGCGGGGCGGCGCACGACGCTCTGGTTGGGCAGGACGAGGCCGTCGCGGACATCGAGCACCACCTCCGCCTCGGCGCTGGCCCCGGGGCGCCAGCCGCCGGGGTTGTCCACCTCGGCGATCAGCTGCAGCGAGCGGGTGGCATCGCGGATGCCGGGTCGCAGGTCCGAGATGGTGGTCTCCAGCTCTGGCTGCAGGCCGGAGCGGCTGCGCAGGATCAGCTCTGTCCCGCTGTCGAGCCGCGGGGCCAGGCTCTCGGAGACCGGCAGGCGGACCTTGAGCCGATCCAGATTGATGAGCTGGAAGACCGAGTCGCCGGCGGTGACGTAGTCGCCCTCGCTGATGTGGCGTTCATCAACGGCACCGCCGACCACGGCGCGGATCCGGGTCCGCTCCAGGTCCCGCTCGGCGCGCCGCAACTGCGCCAGGGCGGAGGCGAGCTCCTCCTCGCGAGCCTCGAGTTCGGCCTCGGCGTTGTCGAGCTCGTCCTCGGAGATGTGATCGTCCTCGTAGAGTTCCCGGTTGCGGGCCACGTTGCGCTCCTGCACGCCGACCATCGCCGTCAGCCGGGCCACATCGGCGGCCGCGGCATCCCGGTCGTCGACGTAGTCCTCGCGGTCGATCTCGGCGAGCAGGTCGCCGCGCTCGACGCGGGCGCCCTCGTCGACATGGATGGCATCGATGACGCCACCGACCTCGGCGGCGAGCAGCGGGCGCGACTTGGCCTCGACGCTGCCGACGGTGTTGCGGACCTCGCGGACCTGTTCCTCGGTGGCCTCGATCCAGGTCACCGAAAGCGCCTCCTCGCCGCCGTTCCCGTCGTTGTCGCCGGCATCGTCGCCACAGCCGGCAGCGAGCAGGGCCAGGGCGATGATGGCGACCACCGTCCGCAGCCGGCGTGGCCGGGCCGGCGCCTCGGGGGACGAATCGAGCATGTGCCAGTCAGTCACTTAGGCCTCCTTTTGGATCCCGTCGAGCAGGATGTCGACGACGTGATCCGCGTACTGATCAGGGTCGTCGGCGAAGTCCACGCCGGGAAGCTGGCGCAGGACCTCTCGGTGAGCGGTGTAGAAGGTGTTGGCGGCGAGCATCAGTGACGCCATCAGCGCCGGGTTCGTGTCCCGGCGCCAGGAGCCGGTGTGCTGGCCGCGCGAGAAGATCTCTGTCATGCGCTGGAAGTCGGCACCGAAGACCTCGTCGACCAGGGTCCGGGCGCGACACGGATTGGCGTCAAAGGCCTCGGCGAGCACCAGCCGGGTGGCATCGGGGTCGTCCAGGGCGGGGTGCAGGTCGGCGCGGACGAAGGCCCGCAGCTGCTGTGCCGGGTCACGGGTCTCTTCCTCGGCGAAGGCGTGGATCAGCGCCCGGGCCGATTCGCAGCAGCGGCGCAGCGTCTCCACGTAGAGCTCCTCTTTGGAGGCGAAGTGGTGGAAGACATTGGCCTTGCTGACTTCGGCGGCCTCGGCGATGTCGCGGATCGACACCGAGCTGTAGCCCTCGCGGGCGAACAGTTGCTTGGCAGCGGCGACGATCCGTTCGGCAGCTTCGGTGCGACCGGTGTTGTCGGGCATGGGCTCCGCGTCCTACGTCGGGTTCCGGGGTGCGGTCATCTCGCCAACCGACCGAACGGTCAGAGACTCTACAAGGACTATGCTACGCACTCAAGGCGGTCGATGCACGGGTCGCGATTGATTGATGTCAAATGGGCGCCCGGGGGGCGGAGGTCGCCCCCCGGGCGGGGCGGGGCAGCTGATCCGGGCCGCGCCGGGGCGGTGTCGCCGCGGGGTCAGCGCCCCCGCTTGTCCTGCTCGATGAGCGCAAACGCGGAGTGGTTGTGGATGGACTCGTAGTTCTCGGAGGTCACGGAGTACGCGGCGATGCGCTCATCGTCGTTGAGGCGGCCGGCGATGTCCCGGACCACGTCCTCGACGAACTTCGGGTTGTCGTAGGCGCGCTCCGTCACGTGTTTTTCGTCCGGGCGCTTGAGGAGCCCGTAAAGCTCACAGGAGCCTTCCTGCTCGACGAGGTCGATGAGTTCCTCAAGCCAGACAAAACCGTCCATGAGGGCCGTCACGATGACCAGCGAGCGCTGGTTGTGGGCGCCACGGTCGGCGATCTCCTTGGAGCAAGGGCAGAGTGTGGTGATCGGCACGGCAACGCGCACCCAGGTTTCGTGCCGGTCGCCGTGAATCTCGCCGACGAAGGTCACCTCGTAGTCCATGAGGCTCTCGACCCCGGTGATCGGCGCCTGCTTGTTCACGAAGTAGGGAAACGCCATCTCGATGTGCCCGGAATGGGCCTCGAGCCGGTCGGTCATCTCGGCGAGCATCTCGTGGAAGGACTCGACGGTCACCTCGCGGTCGTGGCCCTCGAGGATCGAGACGAACCGCGACATGTGCGTGCCCTTGAAGTGTTGCGGCAGGTTCACGTACATGCTGAAGGTGGCCACGGTGTGCTGGTCCCGCCCCGTGCGGTCGCGGACCCGCACCGGATGGCGGATGTCCTTGATGCCGACCTTGTTGATCTCGATCTGCCGGGTGTCGGCTCGTCCCTGGACGTCTTCCATGGTCTTGTTCCTGGTGTCTGAGCCCGTCGTGTGCGGCGGGTGACAAGTGGGGTTCAGCATGATTCTGCGGCCTCGGTCTCGGCTTCCAGCGGTAGGTTTGAATTTGGAACGAGTTTAAATATTTGTAAAGGGGCGATCCCGACGGTCTCGGCAGGGTTTTTGTCCGGGAAGGCGGGCTTTCAGGCCTGGCGCTGGATGCAGTAGGCGGCCAGTCCGCGCAGTACATCGGCGCCGGGGCCCAGCCCGTCGAGGGCATCGATGGCGTCGCCAGCCAGCCGCTCGGCCAGTTCGCGCGACTGGCGCAGCCCGAGGATTGACGGGTAGGTGGGCTTATCCCGGGCTGCGTCGGCGCCCTGCTCCTTGCCCAGGGCCTTGGCGTCGCCTTCGACGTCGAGCACGTCGTCGTGGATCTGGAAGGCGAGACCGACGCACTTGGCGTAGCGGTCGAGGGCGTTGAGGGTGGCGGCGCAGGTCGGGCCACTGGCCAGGGCGCCGAGCTGGACACTGGCGCGGATCAGGGCCCCGGTCTTGTGGATGTGCATGTCCTCGAGCTCGGCGGCGTCGAGCCGGCGCCCGACGGAGGCGAGGTCGATGGCCTGGCCGCCGACCATGCCGCGCGAGCCGGCCGCCCGGGCCAGTGCCTGCACCATCCCGGCGCGGGCGGCCGGGGCCGGGGCGTCCTCCCGCTCGCCGTCGGCGAGCAGCTCGAAGGCCCGGGCCTGCAGGGCGTCGCCGACCAGGATGGCCGTCGGTTCGTCGTAGGCGCGGTGGCAGGTGGGCTGCCCGCGGCGCATGTCGTCATCGTCCATGGCGGGCAGATCGTCGTGGACGAGCGAATAGGCGTGGATCATCTCGACGGCGCAGGCCGGGGCGTCCAGCCCACTGCCGGTGTAGTCCAGGGCCCGGCCGGTGGCGTAGACCAGGGTCGGGCGCATGCGCTTGCCGCCGCCGAGCACGGCGTAGCGCATGGCCTCGTGGAGGCCCGTCGGGTGGGCTTCAGCGGCGGGCAGGGCCGCCTCCAGGGCCCGCTCCGCGCGTTCGCGCAGTGGCGGCAGTGCCGCCTCCAGGGCTTCAAGAATCGTCGGGTCGAAACGGGCCGACATCACCGTCCTCGCTGTTCTCGAGTAGGATGGCCACTTTCTGCTCGGCGGCGCCCAGCGCCTTCTGGCAGTGGCGGGTCAGGTGGATGCCCCGCTCGAAGTCGCGCAGCGCCTCCTCGAGGCTCTGCTCGCCACGCTCCATGCGTTCGATCAGTGCCTCGAGCTCGGCCACCGAGCGCTCGAAGTCGGGGAGGTCGCCCTGGGGGGCGGATTCCTGCGAATCGCTCTCACTCATGACGGGGAAAAGTAACGGAGCCGCAAGGGGTGGTCAAATGAGCGTCGAGCCGGCAGGGTGCCCGCTCGCGCCCGTGCCCCGGAGGGGGGACGGGATATCCGGTGCACGGCTCCCTTGTAAGTTGCCGCCGGGAGCCGGAAACTGCTCGCCCTGAGCGCGAACCCTCAATGGCCCGATCCGCGACCACGTGATCCGATGACGACCAAGACCCAGCAGACCTACGACGCCACCGACATCGAAGTCCTCACCGGCCTGGAGCCGGTGCGCCGGCGCCCCGGCATGTACACCGAGACCAACCGCCCCGACCACCTGGCACAGGAGGTCATCGACAACAGCGTCGACGAGGCGGTGGCCGGCCACGCCCGGCGTATCGAGGTGACTCTGCACGCCGATGGTTCGCTGGAGGTCAGCGACGACGGCCGCGGGATGCCGGTGGATACCCACCCCACCGAAGGGGTCCCGGCCGTGGAGGTGATCCTCGGCCGGCTCCACGCTGGCGGCAAGTTCTCCAGTAAGAGCTACCGCTACTCCGGCGGCCTGCACGGGGTTGGCGTCTCGGTGGTCAATGCCCTGTCGACGCGGCTGCAGGTGCACATCCGCCGTGACGGCGCCGAGCACACCATCGCTTTCTCCGCAGGGGAGCGCATCGAGCCGTTGGAGCAGGTGGGCAAGACGCGGGAGACCGGGACCACGCTGCGCTTCTGGCCGGATACCAGCTACTTCGATAGCCCGCGCTTCTCCCGGGCGCGGCTCGAGCACCTGCTGCGTGCCAAGGCGGTGCTCTGCCCGGGGCTGACGGTCGTCCTCCGCGACGCCACCGGCGGCGAGGGGCAGGAGCCGGAGGTGCTGAGCTGGTATTACGAGGACGGTCTGCGCGACTACCTGGCCGGCGCCGTGGCCGAGTACGAGCACCTGCCGGATCCGCCGTTCACCGCCCGGCTCGGCTCCGAGCACGAGGAGATGGAGTGCGCCCTGGTCTGGCTCCCCGAGGGCAGCGGCCCGGCCGAGAGCTACGTCAACCTGATCCCCACCGCCCAGGGCGGCACCCACGTCAACGGCCTGCGTACCGGGCTGACCGAGGCCCTGCGGGAGTTCTGCGAGCTGCGCAACCTGCTGCCGCGCGGCGTGCGGATTGCCCCGGAGGACGTCTGGGAGCACATCAGCTACGTCCTGTCGGTGAAGATGCACGAGCCGCAGTTCGCCGGGCAGACCAAGGAGCGGCTCTCCTCGCGCAACTGCGCCGCCTTCGTCTCCGGAGCCATCAAGGACGCCTTCAGCCTGTGGCTCAACGAGCATACCCAGAGCGCCGAGCAGATCGTCGATCTGGTGGTGCGCGCCGCGCAGCGCCGTCAGCGCGCTGCCAAGAAGGTGACCCGCAAGCGCGTCGGCAGCGGGCCGGCGCTGCCGGGCAAGCTGGCCGACTGCACCGGGCAGGATCCGGCGCGCAGTGAACTCTTCCTGGTCGAGGGCGATTCCGCCGGCGGTTCCGCCAAGCAGGCGCGCGAGCGGGAGTTCCAGGCGGTCATGCCCCTGCGTGGCAAGATCCTCAACACCTGGGAGGTGGCGCCGGACGAGGTCATGGCCTCGCAGGAGGTCCACGACATCGCCGTGGCGCTGGGGGTCGATCCGGGCAGCGACGACCTCTCCGGGCTGCGCTACCACAAGGTCTGCGTCCTCGCCGACGCCGACCCCGATGGGGCGCATATCGCCACGCTGCTCTGCGCGCTGTTCCAGCGCCACTTCCCGGCCCTGGTCGCCGGCGGACACGTCTACGTGGCCATGCCGCCGCTCTACCGCATCGATGTCGGCAAGCAGACCTTCTACGCCCTGGATCGCGACGAGCGCCAGGGCATCCTCGACCGCATCGAGGCGGAGCGCATCAAGGGCAAGGTGCAGGAGACCCGCTTCAAGGGCCTGGGCGAGATGAATCCGGTCCAGCTGCGCGAGACCACCATGGCCCCGGATACCCGCCGCCTGGTGCAGCTCACCGTCGACGACCCGGAGGAGACCGAGCGCCTGCTGGGCATGCTGCTCGGTCGCGGCGCCGCCGCCCAGCGCCGGGAGTGGCTGGAGAGCAAGGGCAACTTGGCGGAGATTGTCATTTAGGGACCAGTAGCCACTGCCCCTGATCCGTTCAACCTGACCGCTGCCCCCTGAGCCCTGAACCCCTAAACCTGAATCCTGAAAAACTATGTCCGATCCCGCTGCCTCCGATTTCGAGACCCAGCCGCTCCGCGAGTTCACGGAGCGGGCCTACCTCGATTACTCGATGTACGTCATCCTCGATCGTGCCCTGCCCCACGTCTCCGACGGCCTCAAGCCGGTGCAGCGGCGGATCGTCTACGCCATGTCCGAGCTCGGCCTTTCGGCGGCGGCAAAGTACAAGAAGTCGGCGCGCACCGTCGGCGATGTGCTGGGCAAGTACCACCCCCACGGAGACGCGGCCTGCTATGAGGCCATGGTCCACATGGCCCAGCCGTTCACTTACCGCTACCCGCTGATCGACGGGCAGGGCAACTGGGGCTCGCCGGACGACCCGAAATCCTTCGCGGCCATGCGTTACACCGAAGCGCGCCTGACGCCCTACGCCCGGGTGCTGCTCAGCGAGCTGGGGCAGGGCACGGTGGAGTGGATCCCCAATTTCGATGGCGCCCTTCAGGAGCCGGAGCGCCTGCCGGCGCGACTGCCCAACGTGCTGCTCAACGGCGGTTCGGGGATCGCCGTGGGGATGGCCACGGACATCCCCCCGCACAACCTGCGCGAGGTGGTTGCCGCCTGCGTCCATCTGCTCGACCATCCCGAGGCCACCACCGCTGAACTCTGCGAGCACGTTCCGGCGCCGGATTTCCCCACTGCCTCGGACGTGATCACCCCGCGCGAGGAGCTGCGCGGCATCTACGAGCGCGGTCACGGCACCGTGCGCGCCCGGGCCCGCTGGGAGTACGAGCGGGAGCAGGCGCAGATCGTCATCCACGCGCTTCCCTACCAGGTGGCCGGCGCCAAGGTCATGGAGCAGATCGCGGCCCAGATCCAGTCGCGCAAGCTACCGATGGTCGAGGATCTGCGCGATGAGTCGGACCACGATGCGCCGGTGCGCATCGTGGTCCAGCTGCGCTCACGGCGCCAGGATCCGGAGCGGGTGATGGATCACCTGTTCGCCACCACCGATCTCGAGCGCGGCTACCGGGTTCACCTCAATGTCATCGGCCTCGATGGCCGGCCGCGGGTCTTCTCCCTGCGCGACCTGCTCGCGGAGTGGCTGAGCTTCCGCACCGAGACGGTCCGCCGCCGCCTGGCCTGGCGCCTGGATAAGGTGGAGGACCGGCTGCATATCCTCGAGGGCCTGCTCACCGCCTATCTGAACATCGATGAGGTCATCGCCATCATCCGCGAGGAGGACGAGCCCAAGCCGGTGCTCATGGAGCGCTTCGGGCTTAGTGATGCCCAGGCCGAGGCGATTCTCGAGCTGCGCCTGCGCCACTTGGCGCGGCTCGAGGAGATGAAGATCCTTGGTGAGCAGGGGGATCTGGAGCGCGAGCGCGACGAGCTGCGCGCCACCCTCGGCGATGAGGCCCGGCTGCGCGAGCAGGTCAAGAGCGAGCTGCTCAGCGACACCGAGGCCCACGGCGACGAGCGGCGCTCGCCACTGGTTTACCGCGGCCCGGCGCGGGCCATGGACGAGACCGAGCTGATGCCCAGCGAGCCGGTGACCGTGGTCCTCTCGGAGAAGGGCTGGGTGCGCGCGGCCAAGGGGCATGAGGTTGATCCGAGCGGGCTGTCCTACAAAGCCGGTGACGGTTACCTGGATCACGCCCCGGGGCGCTCCAACCAGCCGGCGGTCTTCCTCGACTCCACCGGCCGGGCCTACGCGGTGCCGGCTCACACGCTCCCGTCGGCGCGCAGCCAAGGTGAACCGCTGACCAAGCGGCTCACGCCGCCGGAGAAGGCGCGCTTCCAGTCGGTGCTCGCCGGCGACCCGGAGTCGCGCTGGCTGCTCGCCTCCGACGCCGGCTACGGCTTCCGTGTCCCCCTGCGGGAGCTCTTCTCGCGCAACCGCGCGGGCAAGGCCGTGCTGACCCTGCCGGAGGGGGCGGCGGTGCTGCCGCCGGTGGCGTTGCCCGCCGAGGCCGATGGGGCCGAGGTGGCGGTGGCCAGCTCCGACGGTCGGCTGCTGGTTTTCCCCCTCGAGGAGCTCCCGGAGATGGCGCGGGGCAAGGGCAACAAGCTCATCGGCATCCCGGCCCAGCGCCTGCGCAGCCGTGAGGAGGTGGTGGTGGCGGTCGCCGTGCTGCCCGCCGGCGCTGCGCTGCGGGTGGAGGCCGGCAAGACCGGCAAGCGGCTCAGTCGCGACGACCTGGAGGCCTTCCGCGCCGCCCGGGGCCGGCGTGGCGTTCAGCTGCCGCGGGGGCTGCGCCAGGTCCGCGGCCTGCGTGTCGACGTCTGAGCGTGGTGAAGGGGTCTTGAAACCTTTGCCGCCGAACCCAATCCAAGCGTCAGGAAGTGGATCCCGCAGTCTGACGAAAGAGGAGCGTTCTCAACGATGCTGACCCGGATCGCGTTATTGCTGGCGACCAACATCGCCGTCGTGTTGGTGCTGTCGATCATCCTGAACCTGCTCGGCGTGGAGCAGTTCCTCCGCGAGCACGGCATCGATGCGGAGCTGGTCACGCTGCTGATCTTTGCCGCGGGTATCGGCTTCGCCGGCTCGTTCATCTCGCTAGCGATGTCCAAGTACATGGCGATGAAGATGATGGGTGCACAGCCCATCGAGAGTCCGCGCGGCGAGCAGGAGCAGTGGCTGGTGGAGACGGTGCGCCGTTTCGCCCAGCGTGAGGGCATCGGCATGCCCGATGTGGCGATCTACGACGCCCCGGAGATCAACGCCTTCGCCACCGGCGCCCGGCGCAACAGCGCCCTGGTGGCGGTCAGCTCGGGGCTTCTGCAGAACATGACCCGCGACGAGGCCGAGGCCGTCATCGCCCACGAGGTGGCGCACGTCTCCAACGGGGATATGGTCACCCTGACCCTGATCCAGGGTGTGGTGAATACCTTCGTGATCTTCCTCTCCCACGTTGCCGGGCGCTTCGTCGACCGGGTGGTGTTCAAGAATGAGGGCGGTCACGGCCCCGGCTTTTGGATCACCATGATCTTCGCCCAGATGGTCCTCGGCGTGTTGGCCTCGATGATTACCATGTACTTCTCGCGCAAGCGCGAATTCCGGGCCGACGCCGGGTCCGCCAAGCTGGCCGGGCGCGACAAGATGATCGCCGCGCTGGAGAAGCTCAAGCGCTCGGTGGAGCCGCAGAACATGCCGGACGAGATGGAGGCCTTCGGCATCAATGGCCGGATGGGCGGCTCTTCGATCAAGCGGCTGTTCATGTCGCACCCGCCGCTGGATGAGCGCATCGAGGCGCTCAAGGCGCGTCCGGTGTAATCACCGTCTTGGCCGCCGCGCCGGGCTCCTCGCGGGCCAGGCGCGGGACCAGGTAGCCGGGCAGTCTCCGGGCGAGTTCCGCCCAGAGCCGCTGCCCGGTTTTTTCGTCGACGTCGAAGTGGGCGGCGCCGGCCACCGGGTCGAGCAGGTGCAGGTAATAGGGCAGGACGTCAGCGGCGAACAGCCGCTCGGAGAGCGCTGCCAGAGTGGCGCTGTCGTCGTTGACCCCTCGCAGGAGGACCGTCTGATTGAGCACTGTCGAGCAGACATTGCCCAGACGGGCCAACGCCGAGCCCACCTCCGCGTCGACCTCCCTGGGGTGGTTGGCGTGAACGACGACCAGGGTCTGCAGGCGGGTCTGTCCCAGATGGCGGGCCAGGGCGGCCGTCACCCGGGACGGGATCACCACCGGCAGCCGTGTGTGGATACGCACCCGGCGTACCGCCTCGATTTCACCGAGGCGCCGGAGGCAGGCGCCCAGGGCCTGATCATCGAGCAGCAGCGGATCGCCGCCGCTGAGGATCACCTCTTCCGGCGCTCCCGCCTGCTCCAGCCGGTCGAGGGCGGTGCGCCAGCCGGGTTCGCGGTTGTAGGGGAAGCAGCGCCGGAAGCAGTAGCGGCAGTGGATGGCACAGCCCCCGGTGGCGATGAGCAGGCTGCGGCCCTGGTACTTCTGCAGGACGCCGCTGCCGGGGTGCCCGTCCTGTTCGGCCAGGGGATCCGCGGTGTAGCCGGGGTGCGTCTCGAGTTCCGCATCGATGGGGAGCACCTGACGCAGCAGTGGGTCGTGGGGATCCCCGGGCCGGATGCGTGCCAGATAGGGAACTGGGACCCGCAGCGGGAATGACCGCGCCGCCCGCTCCGCCGGGGCGAGCAGGGCCTCGGGCAGGTCCAGGCGGTGGAGCAGCTCGGCGGGTTGGCGGATCGCGCCGACCAGCTCCTGGCGCCAGCGCTCGTTGGCGCGGCGTTGCCTGCCTGGCTTGGGCTGTCGGGCCGTATCGGTTAGCATCGCTTCAACTTCGCATACCCGAGGGGATTATGGCGACCTATAGCACCAACGAATTCAAGGGCGGACTCAAGATTATGCTCGACGGTGATCCTTACACCATCGTCGAGAACGAGTTCGTCAAGCCCGGTAAGGGGCAGGCCTTCAACCGCGTCAAGCTGCGCAATCTGAAGACCAACCGCGTCGTCGAGAAGACCTTCAAGTCCGGCGAGAGCGTCGAGGCGGCCGACGTCATGGAGACCGAACTCCAGTACCTCTACAACGACGGTGAGTTCTGGTACTTCATGGATCCCAACTCCTTCGACCAGAAGGCCGCCCCGGCCAGCGCCGTGGGCGATGCGGCCCAGTGGATCAAGGAGCAGGATACCTGCACCGTGATCCTTTGGAACGACGCGCCGCTGCAGGTCGAGGCGCCGAGCTTCGTCGACCTCAAGGTCATCGAGACCGATCCGGGTGTGCGTGGCGATACCAGCAGCGGCGGCACCAAGCCGGCCAAGCTGGAGACCGGAGCCACGGTGCGGGTGCCCCTGTTCATCGAGGAGGGTGAGGTGCTGCGCGTCGACACCCGCAAGGCGGAGTACGTCAGCCGCGCCAAGGACTGACGATGGCGGCCGGCGCTCCGCGCGGCGCCGCCGATGGTGCCACCGTGCGCCGGGTGGGGCGGGAGCTGGCACGGATCCGCCGCTTCCTGGCCGAGCGCGAGGTGCTGGAGGTGCAGCCGCCGTGTCTCGGTCCTGCGGCCATGGACCCGGCGCTGGAGAGCATCTCGGTGCCAGGCGCCGCCGCTGACGGCGCCACCGCTTACCTGCAGACCTCGCCGGAATCGGCCATGAAGGCGATGCTTGCCGCCGGCAGTGGCGACATCTACTACCTCGGTCCGGCCTGGCGCGGTGGCGAGTGCGGGCGCTGGCACGCCGCCGAGTTCACCCTGCTCGAGTGGTATCGCATTGGTTTTGATCACCACCACCTGATGGACGAGGTGGCGGCGCTGGCGGCGCTGCTTGTCGGTGATCGCCCGGTGGAGCGCTGGTCCTACCAAGGGGCCTTTCGTCATTATGCCGGTGTCGATCCCCTGGCCGACGCGGATGACGTGCTCCGCGACGCTCTGGCGGACCAGGGCATCGAGTTGCACGGGGGCGTCCCGGCGGGGCGCGATGAGACGCTCGATCTGCTGCTCTCTCACGCCGTGGGGCCGGCCCTGGGCCACGGTAAGTTGACCTTTCTCGATGGGTTCCCGGCCAGCCAGGCCGCCCTGGCCCGCCTGGACGACGCCGACCCGCGCACGGCCCGGCGCTTCGAGCTCTTCATCGACGGCTTGGAGATCGCCAACGGGTACCATGAGCTCACCGATGCGGCGGCGCAGCGCGAGCGCTTCCGGGCCGAGCAGGCCGAGCGCCGCGGTGCCGGCCAGCCGGTACACGCGCTCGATGAGCGGTTGCTCACCGCGCTCGAGCAGGGCGTTCCCGATTGCGCCGGTGTGGCGCTGGGGGTGGATCGGCTCCTGGCGCTGGCGCTGGGCGCCTCGTCGCTCCGCGAGGTGCGCGGGGCCGACGGGTAGGCGGGGTGGGGCGCCCCGGCAGCCGCAGGCCACCGGGGCGCCGCGGAGGGTCAGCCGCCGCGGGGCACCGTCTGCGTATCGATGAACTCGAACAGCCCCTCGAGGCCGCCCTCGCGGCCGTAGCCGGAGAGCTTCATGCCGCCGAAGGGGGCCTCCGGCGTCGGGCCGCTGCCGGTGTTCCAGCCCACGTGGGGGAAGGCCAGGCGCCGGATGAATCGCTCGGCCCGGGCGTCGTCACCGGTGAACAGGTAGGCGGCCAGGCCGAACTCCGTATCGTTGGCCATGGCCAGCGCCTCGGCCTCATCGCCGAAGGCGGCCATGGGCACCAGCGGCCCGAAGGTCTCCTCCTGCCAGCAGGCCATGTCGGCGGTGACGCCGCGGACGACCGTCGGCGGGAAGTAGGCGCCGTGCTCGTGCTCCAGCGGGCCGGGGTCTTCGCCGAGCACCGGCGTGGCGCCCTGCTCGACGGCGTCCAGGTAGTGGCGGCGGACCTTGTCGTAACCGCTGCGGTCGATCAGCGGCCCCAGATCCACCCCGGGGGCCATGCCATCACCGACGGTCAGCCGGGCGGCGCGCTCGGCCACCTTCTCGGAGAAGGTGTCGATCACCGACGCCTCGACCAGGATGCGGTTGGCGCAGACGCAGGTCTGTCCGCCGCCGCGGAACTTGTTGGCCATCAGCTGATCCGCGGCCCAGTCAAGATCGGTGTCGGCAAAGACAATGAACGGTGCGTTGCCGCCGAGTTCCAGAGCCAGGCGCGTGCAGTCGTCGGCGCTGGCGCGGATCAGTTGCTGACCGACGCCGGTCGACCCGGTGAAGCTGAACACCCGGATGCGCCGGTCGGCGAGCAGGGCATCGCCGATGGGGCCCGCGGCCCCGGTGACCAGGTTGACCATGCCCGGCGGCAGGTCCAGCTCGCGGTGGAGCAGGGTGAACAGCGCCACCATGGTCAGCGGTGTCTTCGAGGACGGCTTGACCACCGCCGGCGCCCCGGCGGCGAGGGAGGCGGAGAGCTTCTTGGCGATCATGCCGATGGGGAAGTTCCACGGCGTGACCAGGGCCACCGCGCCCGCTGGACGGTTGTGTACGGTCCAGGTGCAGCCGCGGGGCTGTTCCTCCAGGGTCCGCGGGGCGAGCGCATCGAGGTTGCGGGCCGCGTAGGCGAAGAAGCCGGCAGCGTAGAGCACCTCGCCCTGGCCCTCGGCGTGGGGTTTGCCGTGTTCCAGGGTCAGGATGCGCCCGAGCTCCTCCTGGTGCTCGCGCAGTGCGGCATCGATGGCCTGCAGCCAGCCGCGCCGGGTCTCCAGGTCCGGCGTTTCCGCCAGGGCGGCATCGGCGGCATCGACCGCCCGGTTGGCCTCGTGGGCGCCCAGCGCCGGGAGTTCGCCGAGCAGCTCGCCGTTGGCCGGGTTGGTGATCTGGAATGTGGCGCCGTTGTCGGCGCCCACCCAGTTGCCGGCGATGTAAGAGTTGAATTCGGGCAGTAGCGGAGAATCGATCATGTTGACCTTCTTGGCAGCGGAGTCGTGGTTCGGTATTCCGGAGCCGGTGCCCGCCGGTCAGTGGGCCCAGGCTGGTCGCTGGTCAGTCAGCGGCGCGGCCTGCTGGTAGGTGTGGGCCGCACGCAGGACCAGCGCGTCGGCGTGCCGGGTGCCAACGATCTGCAGGCCAATGGGTAGGCCCTGGGCCGTGAAGCCGCACGGTACCGAGCAGGCCGGTTGGCCGGTCATGTTGAACGGGTAGGTGAAGGGGGTCCAGCTGGGCCAGCGGCGGTCGTGCCACCCCTCCGGCACCTCGAGCCCGGCCGTGAACGCCGGGATGGGCAGCGTCGGTGTGAGCAGCAGGTCGTAGCGCTGGTGGAACAGGCTGGTGCGCTCGATGAGCGCGGCCCGCTCGTTCATCGCCGCCAGGTAGTCGAGCATGGAGGCGTCGCGAACGCTGCCCACCGCTTCGATGAGGTTGGGGTCCATCTCGGCGTGGCGCTCCTCGGGGATGCTGCGCAGGGCGTTGGCGGCACCGCCGAAGAAGAGCAGATCGAAGGCCTCGCGCGGGTCGGCGAAGCCCGGATCCACCTCCTCGACCTGCGCGCCCAGCCCCTCGAACAGGCGCGCCGCCTCGGCCACGCTGCGCGCGATCTCGGGATCGACCTGCACGTAGCCGAGGTTGGGGCTGAAGGCCACGCGCAGGCCGCCGACACCGCCGGCCAGTGCGGCCACGTAGTCGCCGCCGGCCGCGGGCAGGGTCGGATCCCGGGGGTCGGGTTCGGCGATGACGTTCATCAGCCGTGCGGCGTCCTCCACGGTCCAGGTCATCGGGCCCGGGTGGGCCAGCTGCCCGAACGGGCTCGCCGGCCACAGGGGCACCCGGCCCTGGGTTGGCTTGTGCCCGACCAGGCCCGAGAAGCCGGCCGGGATGCGGATCGAGCCGCCGGCGTCGGTGCCCAGGGCCAGCGGGCCCATGCCCAGTACCACCGAGGAGGCGCTGCCGCCGCTGGAGCCACCGGCCGTCTTGTCGGGGTCGAAGGGGTTGCGGGTGACGCCGTAGCAGGGGCAGTCGGTGACCCCCTTCCAGCCGAGTTCCGGCGTGGTGGTCTTGCCCAGCGGGACGAAGCCGTGGCGGCGCAGCGCCGAGACCGCCGGGGCGTCCTGCTCCCAGGGGCCGGCCGGGTCGACGGTCTTGGAGCCCTTGAGATTGGGCCAGCCGCGGGTCAGGAAGACGTCCTTGATGGCCACCGGCACGCCATCGAGCTCGCCCATCGGCGAGGTGTTGTGGTAGCGCTGCTCGGCGCGCCGGGCAGCGGCCAGCGTCGTCTCTTCGTCCACCAGGCAGAAGGCGTTGACCGTCTCGTTGTGGGCCCGGATCCGCGCCAGGGCCGCCTCCGTGGCCTCGACGGGGGAGAGGGTGCCGTCGCGGTAGCGACGGAGCAGCTCGCTGGCGGTGAGTTCGGCGATGGCGTTGGGGTTGCTGCTCATGCTGGATTCTCCGGTGGCACGTAACCGCGTTGCTTGTCGACGACGTTGCACAGCGGTGAGCCGGTGGACCACCGCTCGAAGTTGTCGATGAACTGATGGATCAGCGCCTTGCGCCAGCCGACGAAATCGCCGGCCATATGGTGGGAGATAAAGACGTTGGGCATGTCCCACAGCGGGTGGGCCGCCGGCAGGGGCTCTTCCTCGAAGACGTCCAGGGCGGCGCCGGCGATTTCCCCGTCGTGCAGGGACGCGACCAGATCCTCGGTGACCACGATCGGCCCGCGGCCGATGTTGATCAGGCGCGCGCCGGGGTCCATGGCCCGGAAGGCACGGCGGTCGAACAGCCCCCGGGTGGCGTCGGTCAGCGGGGCGGCGATGATCACGTAGTCCGCCCGCGGCAGCTGCTCGTGCAGGTCCGCTGTGCCGTAGACCGTGCCGAAGTCGGCGTCGTCGCTGCGCGGACGGCTGGCCACGCCGTCGACGGACAGCCCGGCGCCGTCCAGTAGCCGGGCGATCTGCCGGCCGATGGATCCGGCCCCGACGACCAGCGCCCGCTTGCCCTGGATGCGCTCGGTCTCACGGTGGCGCCATTCGCGGCGCTCCTGCAGGGCCAGGGTGGTACGCATGTCCTTGGCGAAGAGCAGGATCATCCCCAGCACCGTCTCCGCGATGGCCCGGTCGAAGATGCCGCGGGCGTTGGTCAGGGGGATCGAGGAGCGGGCCATCTCGGGGAAGAGCAGGGCGTCGACGCCGGCGCTGGTGGCGTGGACCCATTCGAGCTGACGGGCGTGGGGCCAGGCATCGCGGACGAAGCGGGTGCGGAAATCCGTCACCAGCAGGACCCGGGCATCGGCGATGGCTTCGGTGAGCCCTTCGCGGGTGGTGGCGTGGCGGACCTCGGCGCGGTCCTCAAGCTGCTCGAGCCCCGGCGGCGGTCCCTCGTCCGGGGCGGTGAGCAGGGCGATGACAGGTCGTGCTCCGTCGGCCATGACCCCTCGACCTCCTGGCGGTGATTTCTGTCCAAGGTATCGGGTGGACGGGGGAGGGACAAGGAGCGCGACTGCCCGGCTTTCGGCCGCGGGGGTCTTGTAAGCGGACTGGAAAGGATGACACTTTGCAGTCAGGGGCGAGTGGCGAAGCAGCCGCCACCCGCGAGTCCAGTGCGAAGAAACGCAGGGAGCGTGCCGTGGCCTATCCCGACGATATCGATCCCGACGACGAGCGCGAGCCGGTATGGAGCCCTTCGATCCGGGCCCTGCCCATCCCCGGCATCCGCAAGATGGTGAACATGGCGGCCGAGATGGACGACGTGATCCACCTGTCCATCGGCCAGCCCGATTTCCCCATGCCGGAGCACGTGGTCGAGGCGCATATCCAGGCCCTGCGGGACGGCAAGACCGGCTACACCATGGATGCCGGCCTGCCGCAGATGCTCGAGGCCGTGGCGGAGTACTACAGCGAGCGCTACGATCGTCCGCTGGCCCCGGAGAACGTGCTCATCACCACCGGCGCCACCGAGGCGATGTACCTGGCGATCGCCGCCACGGCGGCGCCGGGGCGGCAGTTCCTCGTCCCGGATCCGACCTTCCCCCTCTACGCCCCCCTGATCCGCATGAACGGCGCGGAGGTCAAGCCGATCCCCACCCGGGCGGAGCACGGTCATCAGATCGATCCGCAGGAGGTGATCGACAACATCGGCATGCGCACCTTCGGCATCATCCTCAACTCGCCGAGCAACCCCACCGGCACGGTCTACCCGCGGGAGACCGTCGAGGCCATCGTCCAGGAGGCCGCCTACCGCGGGGTCTACGTCTTCAGTGACGAGGTCTACGATCACCTGGTGCTCGACGAGATGGAGTATCCGAGTGTGCTGCGCTGCACCTCGGACCTAGACCACGTCATGGCGGTCTCCAGCCTGTCGAAGACCTTCAGCATGGCCGGTCTGCGCATCGGTTGGCTGATCTCCAGCCAGGGGGCGATCAAGAAGCTCCAGCGCTTCCACATCTTCACCACCACGGTCGCCAACACGCCGGCCCAGTGGGCCGGGGTTGCCGCCCTCAAGGGGGGGATGGCGTGCGTCGACGAGATGCTCGACGCTTACCGTCAGCGTCGTGACCGCATTGTGGAGCTGGTCAGCAACACCCCGCATATGACCAGCTATCGGCCGCAGGGGGCGTTCTACATCTTCCCGTCGCTGCCGCCGAACACCGACGCCACCAATCTGGCCACGCGAATGCTCAAAGAGACCGGCGTGTGCGTGGTCCCCGGCGATGCCTTCGGTGACAGCTGCCCGAATTCGCTGCGCATCAGCTACGCGGCCTCCATGGACGATATCGAGCGTGCCTTCGATCGCATCATCCCTTGGATGGAGAAGCAGGGCTTCTGATCGCGGCCGGATGTCCGCGCCGCCGCGGGGGCACGCCCCCGCGGCGGCGCCAGTGTCTGCGACTACATCAGGCCGACCTGCAGCTTGGCGGCCTCGGACATCATCTCCTTGCTCCACGGCGGCGTGAAGACGAGGTTCACCTGGGCCTCGGCGACGGTGGGCACCATCTGCACCTTGACCCGGACGTCGTGGGCGAGGATGTCGCCCATGCCGCAGCCTGGCGCGGTGAGGGTCATGTCGATGTCCACATGGCGCTGCCCGTGCTCGTCCTTGTGGATGTCGCAGCGGTAGATCAGCCCGAGGTCGACCACGTTGACCGGGATCTCCGGGTCGTAGCAGGTGGCCATCTGTTCCCAGATCAGCCGCTCCACGTCCTCGTCGCCGGCGCCTTCCGGGAGTTCCGGGGGCTGGGGTGGTTCCTTGCCGATGGCGTCGGCGTTGGCGCCGTCGATGCGGAACAGGTAGCCCTGCAGGTAGATGGTGTAGCTCCCGCCGAGGGCCTGTGTCAGCACCCCTTCTGCGCCGGCGGGGATGATGCCGGTGTCCCCGGCGGGGATGACCACGGCTTCGCAGTCGCGCTGGAAGGTGATGGGTTCGCCCTTGGGTGCGTACATGGCTCGGATCCCCGGGTTTGCTGAACGGTGTGGCGGACGGGTTCATGCTAGCAAAAGTGGACTTTCAGAGTCCGCATGTCCGGCGACGGTGCCGCGCCGGATCCCCTACACTGGGGGCGCGATGCAACCGGAGGAGCTGGCATGACAGATGACGGCACGATACGGCAGGGCGGCGGCGATCCCGCATTGGCCCGTGAGCTGAGTTCGGCGACGGTGGTCATCTTCCGCTCGGGGTTGACCGATACCCGTTCGGTGGTGCGGGCGCTGCACCGCAGCGGGGTGGATTACCGGGAGGTCGAGATGCCCATGGGATCGGCGCAGATGCGCGACCGATTCCACCAGCTCCAGGAGATGACCGGCTGGCGGAGCCTGCCCCAGATCTTCGTGCACGGCGCCTTCGTCGGCGGTCCCGATGAGCTCCTCGAGCATCCGGTGGTCGGCGGTGACACCGCAGCGTCGGCACGGGCCGAGCGCCCGGGCCGCGCGCTGGGTTATGCCGGGCTGATCCCGTTCGTGGTCGGCCTGCTGGTGGCCGCCGCCGCTCCCGCGGGGGTCCACGAGCAGGCGGTGGCCGCCACCCTGGCCTACGGCGCCGCCATCCTGGCGTTCCTCGGCGGGGTCCACTGGGGGGTGGCGCTGCTGCGGGACCAGCGCCCCTGGCCGGTCATGACAGTCGGTGTCCTGCCGGCGCTGGTCGGCTGGCTGGGTGCCGGGCTCGGGGTTGTTGCCGCCCCTGCCGCCGGGGCACTGCTGCTGGCCGCCGGGTTCGCCGCCTGGTACGGCTACGAGCGCCTCGCCGATCCGGGGACCGGCTTCCCGCCTTGGTACCGCCAGCTCCGCGGGCGGCTCACCGCCGTGGTCTGCGCTGTACTCGTGCTGCTGGCGCTGATCGCCTGATTTCCGGGGCCGGGCCGATCAGTCCCGGCCCAGCCACTGGATGCGGTAGAGGTCCAGGCGGCGGTCCTTGTAGTTGCGGACGGATCCCTCGTTGCGGATCTCGGTGAGCTTGTCCAGGTCCAGGTCGACGATCAGGGTCATCTCCGTGTTCGGCGTCGTCTCCGCCACGATGGCGTCGTGGGGGAAGGCGAAGTCCGCCGGCGAGAACACGGCCGACTGTGAATACTGGATGTCGATGTTCTCGACCTTGGGCAGGTTGCCGACGGATCCGGTGATCGCCACGTAGCACTCGTTCTCGATGGCCCGGGCCTGGGCGCAGCGGCGCACGCGCAGGTAGCCGGTCTGCGTGTCCACCCAGTACGGCACGAAGAGGATGCGCGCCCCTTTCTGGTTGAGGATTCGCGGCAGTTCCGGGAACTCGGAGTCGTAGCAGACCAGGATGCCGATCTTGCCGATGTCGGTCTCGAAGACCTTGAGCTCGTCGCCGCCGCGCACGCCCCAGTAGGAGCGTTCGTCGGGGGTGATGTGCAGCTTGTGCTGCTCGTCGGTGGTGCCGTCGCGCCGGCACAGGTAGGAGACGTTGTAGAGCGACTGCTCCTGGTAGACCGGCATCGAGCCGGCGATGATGTTGATGTTGTAGGAGACGGCCAGACGCGACATCTCATCGACGATCTCGTCGGTGTACTGCGCCAGTCCGCGGATGGCCTCGGCCGGGTTCTCCTGGTTGAACAGTGACAGCAACGGGCCGTTGAAGAACTCCGGGAACAGGGCGAAATCGGCGTTGTAGCCGGCCAGGGCGTCCACGAAGAACTCGACTTGGTCGATCAGTTCATCGACCGAGCTCATCGGGCGCATCTGCCACTGCACGGTGCCAACCCGGACCACGGCCTTGCGCCGCGTGATCAGCGGCTGCTCCTTGGGCTCGTAGAAGATGTTGTTCCACTGCACCAGGGTGGCGTAGGCGTGCGAGTCGCGGTCCGACGGCAGGTAGTCGGTGATGATCCGCCGCACGTGGAAGTCGTTGGCGAGCTGGAAGGAGAGGATCGGATCGTGGATCTCGCGGCGCTTGACCAGCTCGATGTACTCCTCGGGCGACATCTCGTCGGCGTGCCGGGTGTAGCCGGGAATGCGCCCGCCGGCGACGATGCCGCGCAGGTTCAGGCGCCGGCACAGCTCCTTGCGCGCGTCGTAGAGCCGGCGGCCGAGGCGCATGGCGCGGTACTCCGGATCGACGAAGATGTCCACGCCGTAGAGGACGTCGCCGTTGGGGTCGTGGGTGGTCAGGTAGCCCCCGCCGGTGATCTCCTCGTAGGTGTGCTTGTCGCCAAAACGGCCGTAGTCCACGATGAGCGTGATGGCGCCGGCAACCACACGACCATTGTCCTCGATGCAGATCTGCCCCTCCGGGAAGCGGTTGATCTGCGCGGCGAACTGCTCCCGGGACCACGCCCCGTCCATATCGGGATACACTTGGTCCATGATGCGCGCGACATCGTCATAGTCCTCGAGGACCATGTTGCGCAGGCGCAGGTGGTGCTCATCCTGTTCCGTCCGTTCCGTTTCCGGCTCTTCTTGCATGGACCTCGTGATCCCCTCTTCTGATCGGCCAAGGCGCTCCCGGGGGGGCGCGGCCCCCGAGTATACAAGCCTGTGCCGGCCCTTGGTGACCCCCCCGGTCTGGCTGCCGGTCGTGCTCTTGCTGATCCTGCTGGCACTGCCCGGGCGTACGGCCCAAGCCGGGGTGGAGGTGGTCATCGAGGGGGTCAGCGGCGAGTTGGCCGATCAGGTGCGCGGCCATATCGGCGAACCGGCATCCGCCGACCCTGCGGTTGTTGCCGCCTTCCGCCGGCGGGCCCCGGAGCGGGCCGAGCGCGGACTGCAGGCCGTGGGCTATTACGACTCGCAGGTCCAGGTGCGTCGCGAGCGGATCGACGAAGAGCAGGTGCGGCTGACCGTGCTGGTGGATCCGGGTGAGCCGGTCCGCCTGAGCCGTGTGCACGTGCTAATCACTGGGCCGGCGGGGACGGATCCGGCCTTCGCCGGGATCGAGCAGCGGCTCGGCCTCGCCGAGGGGGATGTCCTCCACCACGGGCGCTACGAGGCGGCGCGCCGGGCGATCCAGAACCTCGCGCTGGATCGGGGGTACTTCGATGGCCGCTACGTCACCCGCCGGGTCGAGGTGGACCCGGAGGCCCGCGAGGCCGAGGTGATCCTGCATTACCACAGCGGCATACGGTACCGCTTCGGAGTGGTGCAGTTCGCCGAAGCCCCCCTGGCCGAAGAGTTCCTGCAGCGCCTGGTCCCCTTCGAGCGCGGCGAGCCGTACACCGCCGAGCAGGTGGCGGCCTTCAACCGCCAGCTGCTCGACAGCGGCTATTTCTCCGACGTGCGCGTTCGCCCGCAGCGCGATGGCACGGACGAGGGCGAGGTGCCGGTAGACGTGGACCTCTCGACCCGGGCCCGGCATGAGATCACCACCGGGGTGGGCTACACCACGGACCTCGGTGCCCGGATTCGTCTGGGTTGGCGTCGGCCCTGGGTTAACCAGTTGGGTCACTCCCTGGCGGTGGAAAGCGAGATCGCCCAGCGCCGGCAGAACCTGAGCGGCACCTATACGGTGCCGCTGCGCGACCCCCTGCGCACCCAGCTGGAATACCAGCTTGGGGTCCAGGCCCAGGACGTGGCGGACATCGATACCGAGCAGATCACCGCCTCCGTTCAGCACCGGCATCGGCTGGAGAGTGGCTGGCAGCAGGTCCTGTCCCTGCGCGCCCAGCGCGAGCGATACCGCATCGATGACGACCGGCGCACGACGCAGCTCTACATCCCGGGCGTCAGCTGGAGCCGGGTGCGCAGCCGCGGCGGGCTCGATCCGCGCTGGGGCGACCGGCAGCTGCTGGCCCTGGAGGTGGCGGACCCCGATCTGGCCTCGGACATTGAGCTGCGCCGTGTGCGTGCCGCCACCCGCTGGGTGCGCACGCTGGGCGAGCGGCACCGTTTCCTCGTCCGTGGTGAAGTCGGTGCGCTGGCCACGGATTCATTCGCGGATGTACCGCCGTCGCTGCGCTTTTACGCCGGTGGTGATCAGAGCGTGCGCGGCTACAAGTACCAGACGCTGGGGCCGGAGGAGGACGGCACGGTGATCGGCGGGCGTTACCTGGCCGTAGGCAGTGTCGAATACGGTTACCAGCTTACGCCCAACTGGCGCCCGGCGGTCTTTCTCGACAGCGGCAATGCCTACGCCGACTGGGACAACCTCGGCAGCGAAGCGAAAACCGGGGCCGGTTTCGGTATCCGTTGGTCGTCGCCGGTGGGGCCGGTCCGTCTCGATCTCGCCTCGACGGTGGGGGAGGCGGATGACTCCTGGCGTCTCCACTTTTCCATGGGGTCGGACCTGTGATCACTCTGCGTCGCCTGTTCAAGCTTTCCGGCACGATCCTTCTGGCGGTGCTCGGCCTGCTTTTGCTGGCGCTTGCCTGGCTGCTGATGACCACCTCGGGGGCGCGCCTGGCCGCCGCCGTGGCCGAGTCGGTGGAGCCGCGGCTGGAGCTGCGGGTCACCGGCGGCAACCTCGCGCGGGGCGTTGAAGTGGCGGACGTGGGCTGGCGCGATGAACGGGTCGACGTCGCCGTGACGAGCGCGGCCCTGGTCTGGCAGCCGCAGCGCCTGCTTGCCGGTGAGGCGCGGGTCGATTCCCTGCGGGTCAGTGGGGTCGAGGTGACCGTGGCCGAGGGAGAGGAGCCGCCGGTCCAAGCCGACCCGGAGGCCCGGGACGAGCCGCTGACCCTGCCCCGCATCGAGCTGCCCCTCGCCGTCGACGTCGAGAAACTGCTGGTCGAGCAGGTGACCCTGACCTTCGGTGATGCCCCGGCGCAGCGGATCAAGCGTCTGGAGACCGCGTGGACGGCTGTCGGCACCGAGTGGCGCATCCATCGGTTGCTGGTCGAGCGGGACGACGCCCGGGTGGAGCTGGAGGGCTCGCTGCATACCGCCGAGAGCTATCCGCTGTCCCTGTTTGTGCGCGGCACAGCGGCAGCCCCCGGGCTGCCGGAACGTCTCCGTTTCGCCTCGCGGTTCGGTGGCAGCGTGGCGGCGTTGCGGGTGACCAGCACCCTGGCTGGGCCGGTCAGCGGCGCGATCGATCTGGATATCCAGCCGCTCGATCCGCAGCTGCCTCTGCGGATCGAGACCGAGGATCTGGATGGCGGCTGGCCCCTGGATACCCGGGGGGTCGTGGCCGCCGAAGGGCTGAACCTGACTGCCGAGGGGGATCTCGACGGCCTGCGCGGCACCCTGGACACCGATCTGACCGGTGAGCACGTGCCCCGCGGGTACTGGCGCAGCCGGTTCGAGGTTGATGCCGAGGGGGCGCGTCTTACCGATTTGCGGGGTGAGCTGCTCGGCGGCGAGCTCGAAGGGCAGGCGCGGCTCGGCTGGGACGCCGACGGGGTGCGTTGGGACGTGACCGCCGAGGCTGTCGCCTTGGATCCGTCGCTGGAATGGCCGCAGGCCCCGCAAGGGGTGAGCGGACCGCTCAGCGTCCGCGGTCAGGCCGGCGGGGAGGGGTGGGCGTTGACCATCGATACCCCCGGCCTGAGTGGCGAGCTGCACGGGCGCGCGGTGGCCGTCCGCGGCCGTGGCGAGCACACCCTGGACGAGGTCTGGCGCCTGAGCGGCATCGAGGCGCGGGTCGATGGTGGGGAGGTCTTGCTGGACGGTGCCCTGGCGGAGACCTGGGATGTAGAGCTACGCGCCCGGCTGTCTGATCTCGGCGCGTTGGACGAGCGTCTGGGCGGCGCCCTGGAGGCTCATGCACGGGTTCGCGGCGCCCCCGACGCCCTGGATATCGAAAGTGCCGGCCGTGGGCGCGGGCTGCGCTACGACGCCTACCACATCGATGCCCTGGACTGGCAGGCCGATGTCCCGGCGCTGGCGCAGCAGCCGGGCGATGCCGTCGTGCAGGCCCGAGGTATCGAGCTGCCCCAGGGGGGAGTCGACGAACTCGAGATGCGCGCCACCGGCAGCCGCGCCGCCCACCACTTAGGGGTGCGCCTGCACGCCCCCGAGGGGCAGGGCCACCTGGGGGTGGCCGGGGGCTGGCAACCGGAATTCGGCTGGAGTGGTCTGCTCGTGGACGCCGGCGGCGAGTTCCGCGACCACCGGGTTCGCCTGGATGCTCCCTTCCCGATGCGCTATGCCGACGAGGAGCTTGAACTTGGGGCGCAGTGCTGGCGTTACCGGGACGCGCGCCTGCAGCTGCCCGACGGTGTGCGCGCTGGCCCCGAGGGGGCCGACCTGCGATTCCTCCTCGAGGGCTTCGACCTGGCCTGGGTAGAGCCTTGGCTCCCCGCCGGGGTTGACTGGGAGGGCGGCCTGTCCGGGGACGGCGCGGTCCGCTGGACCCCGGAGGAGGGTGTGGACGCCCGGGTCCGGGCGGAAAGCCTCGATGGGCGCCTGGCCCTGACGCTACACGACGAATTCGACGATGGGGATCCGGTGATTCGCGACGTCGATTATCAGCGCCTGGCTGTCCAGGGGCGCTATAGCCCTGACGAGGCGGAGGCCCAGCTCGACTTTGAGGCCGCCGATGCGGGCAATGCGGCGCTCCGGGTCCGCGGCGATCCGCGTGCGGACGGTGAGGCCGTTGCCGGCGAACTGAGGGTCGACGGCCTGCGCGTGGGCTTCTTCCGGCCCCTTGTGCCCGATCTCAGCGAACTGGCCGGTGAGGTCAATGCTCGGGCGCAGCTCACCGGTACACGCAGCGATCCGCGGTTGGCCGGGCGGGTCGAGCTGCGGGATGGCATCGTAGCGGCGCCGCAGTCCGCCAGCCGTGTGGAGGACTTGGGGCTGTGGGTCGCTTTCGACGGCGATCAGGCCGATATCGGCGGCGGCTTCCGGGTCGGCGACGGCCAGGCGCGGATCCAGGGGGACGCCGCCTGGAACGGGGATGACTGGCGCGTGGACCTGGGCCTGGACGGGGACGAGCTATGGGCGGACGTGCCCCCGTTCGCCGAGTTGGCGGTCAGTCCGCGGCTGAACCTGGCAGTGCGCCCGGGCCAGGTGCGCGTTGGTGGACAGGTGCAGGTGCCGCGGGGCGCCATCGCCATACGCGAGCTTCCGGACCGGGCGGTAGGGCATTCGCGCGATGTGGTGGTGGTTCGCCGCGACGAAGAGGCGCCGGCGCTGACCGACGCCATGCCCGAAGGCTGGCAGGTAGAGGGGGATGTGGAGCTGGCCCTCGGCGATGCGGTCACCCTTGCCGCCTTCGGGGTGCGCGGGCGCCTCGGCGGGGCCTTGCGTGTGCTCCAGCAGCCGGATGGATCCACCGAGGCTTACGGCGAGCTGCGCGTCGAGGATGGCGAGTACCGTGCCTACGGGCAGCGCTTGGCCATCCGGCGGGGGCTGGTGCTGTTTGCTGGTCCGCTGGATCGGCCGCAGCTCGATATCGAGGCTGTGCGGCGGATCGAGCGTGACCGGGTAACGGCCGGCATCCGCGTCGGCGGCTTTGCTGACGAGCCCCAGGTCACGCTGTTCAGCGAGCCGACCATGTCCCAGGAGAACGCCCTGTCCTACCTGATCCGGGGGCGGCCGATGGGGGCCGAGGGCCCCGGGACCGACGAAATGCTCGCCTCGGCGGCCCTGGCCCTCGGGCTTTACGGTGGCGCCGGCGTGGTCACCGCGGCGGCCGAGCAGGTGGGTATACGCGATTTCGACATCGACACTGCCGGCGAGGGCGAGGACGCCCAAGTGGTGCTCTCCGGGTACATCACTCCGCGGCTCTACGTCGCGTACGGGGTGGCCGTGTTCAGCCCGGTGAATACCGTGACCCTGCGCTACTACCTGACCTGGCAGCTTTACCTCGAGGCGGTCAGCGGTGAGGATAGCGCCCTCGACCTGATGTACCGTTTCGATATCGACTGAGGTGACGGGGCGCCATCAGACTGCGGCGCCCCGTTGCGGTGCCAGGGGGCACCGGGCTGGATCGAAGGTCGGGTCATCGATCCGCTGGTGGATGGCCTCGATGGCGTCGTCCTCGTGGCGGAAGATGTTCTCCGCGCCGATCTCGGTCTCCAGCCCGGCGCGCTGCATCACCTCCCGGACCTGAAGCTTGACCCCGGCCAGCACCAGGGTCACGCCATTGTCGTCAAGCCGCTCCCGCAGCCCGTGCAGGCTCTCCACCCCGGAGGAGTCGATGGAGGTGATGCCGTCGGCGACGAGCAGCAGGAAGCGCGCCTGCGGGTGCTCGTTGTTGATCTGCAGCACCGTGTCCTCCAGGTGGCCGACATTGGCGAAATAGAGTGGCCCGTCGAAGCGCAGCGCCGCGATGTGCTCGCTCTCGGGCAGGTCGAAAAAGCGTGCGTCGCGCAGCGCTCCGTCCTCCGGGTGGCGCGAGAGGATAACCACCCGTGGGCGCATGGTGCGCAGCAGGTAGAGCACGATCGCCAGCCCGGCGCCGAGGAGGATGCCGTAGTCGAGGTGGGGGGCAAAGATCAGGGTCCCGCCGAAGGTCACCAGCGCGGCGATACCGTCATGGCGGTGGGTGTGCCAGGTCTGTACCAGGGCCCGGATGTTCACCAGTCCGATCACCGCCATGATGATGATCGCCGCCAGGATTGCCTCGGGCAGGTGGTGGAGCAGCGGGGTGAGGAAAAGCAGGGTCAGGCCCACCAGCGCCGCCGTGAAGACCGAGGCCAGGCCGCTGCGGGCTCCGCTGTCGTGGTTCACCGCGCTGCGCGAGAACGAGCCGCTGACCGGGAAGGCCTGGAAAACGCTGGCGGTGAGGTTGGACAGCCCCTGGCCGACCAGCTCCTGATTGGGATCGATGCGGTCGCGGGTACGCGTCGCCAGGGCCTTGGCGATGGAGATCGCCTCCATGAAGGCGACCAGGGCGATCACCGCCGCCGTGCCGAGCAGGGTGACCACCAGGTCCCAGCTCAGCTCGGGCAGCGCGGGCGCGGGCAGGCCCTCGGGCACCGTACCCACCACGGCCCCGCCGAGGTCTTCAAACCCCACCAGGTAGCTCACCGGCACGCCGACGGCCACTGCCAGCAGGACGCCGGGGATCCGCGGCAGCCAGCGCCGGGCGGCGAGCATCAGAGCCAGCGCGCCGAGCCCCATAGCCAGCGTGGGCAGATGAGCATTCTCCAGCCGACCGAGGACGTCGGCGAAGGCCACCAGCATTCCGGCGTCGCGGTCCAAGGGAACGCCGAGCAGGTCGTTGACCTGGGACAGGGCGATGACGATGGCAGCGGCGTTGGTGAAGCCCAGGATGACCGGGTGGGCGAGAAAGTTCACCAGAGTGCCCAGGGAGAAGAGTCCGAGCACCAGTTGGATCACGCCGACCAGGAAGGCGAGGGCGATAGCCAGGGTGATGAACTCGCCGCTGCCCGGCTCGGCCAGCGGGGTCAGTGCCGAGGCCGTTAGCAGGGCCACTACAGCGACCGGGCCGGTAGCCAGCTGCGGCGAGGAGCCCCATACGGCTGCGACGATCACCGGCAGGAAGGCAGCGTACAGGCCGTAGTAGGGCGGCATACCGGCCAGCGCCGCATACGCCATGGACTGGGGGATGAGCACCAGCGCCACGGCGATGCCGGCGATCAGGTCGGCCCGGATGCTCGCCGGGGTTGGACGGGGCCACTCGCGACAGGGGATCAGGCGGCGGGCGGGGGCCCACCGCCCGCTGCCGTCAAAGCGCATCGAGTTGCCTCAGCGATGCCGGTAACAGGCGCAGGTCCACCAAGCCGGTGACCAAGGCCTTGCCGAAGGTCGCCTCGTCTTCGTAGAGGAGCTTGTAGTACTGGACCTTCATGGTTAGGGCACTGCCCAGGATCAGTCCGCCCAGGGCCAGCGGTGCGCTCAGGGCCAGAGTGGACATGCCGGTGATGCCCTGGCCGAAGGTGCACCCCATTGCCAGGGGGCCGCCGATGCCCATGAGGACGCCACCGCTGAGGTGGCGGTTGAAGTCCTGGCGGTCGGCGAACCACTCAAAGCGGAAGCTGCGGCTGATCAGGGCCCAAAGGAAAGAGCCGAGGATTACGCCGCCGATGACCATCACGCCCACGGTGACCAGTGCCGGATCGAAGCCGCTGGCGGTGTATTCGGTGCTCTGCACCAGCGGACCAACGAAGTTGACCCCCTGCGGTGCCAGCCAGCGGGTGCTCTCCGGGCGGCCGGTGTCGGTGTCGGGGTGGTGGAAGTCCCAGTCTGTGGCGTAGGTCTGCAGGGTATCCCGCTGACCCATCTCGTCGGCCACGTAGACGTTGCTGGTCACCGTCCAGACCGCGACGATGCAGGCGCCGATGATCAGGGCCCCGGAGACGGCGTTGCGGTCCCGGCGGAAGCCGGTCACCCGCAGCACGGCGTAGAGCAGGGCGCCGCCGATGAACAGGGCCAGGAGCGGCCGCACCCAGTGCCCCGCCTCGCCGGCGATGGCGCTGCCCAGGTCCTGGCCGTGGCTGTGGGACAGGGCCGTCGCCTGGACCCATCCGAAGAGCAGATCGCGCAGCGAGGCGTCGACCAGCGGCAGGGGATTGACCATGAAAAAGGCCACCGTGCCCAGGATCGCGGCCACGAATAGCGACTTGAGGTTGCCGGCGCCGATGCGCACCACGGTCTTGTTGCCGCAGCCGCTGCCCAGGGTCATGCCGATGCCGAAGAGCAGGCCGCCGACGAGGTAGCCGGCCCAGGCGAAGTCGGCGCTGCGATATGGTGGCATGCTCTCGTCGGCATTGATCAGCCCCAGTGGCTCGAGCAGCCCCACGCCGAGGATCGCCACGGCGATGATCAGGATCCACATGCGCATCCGCTGCCAGTCCTGCATGTTCACGATGTCGGAGACGGCGCCCATCGTGCAGAAGTTGCTCTTGTTGACGACGGCACCGAGGACCACCGCGATGGCGAAGACGGTGCCGAGCATCGTCCAGTGCGCTGCGATAAAGGAATCGAAGACCATAACTGTGCGACCCTTCAGCGTCGGTTCAGGAGGGCAGCCCGGCGGCGCCGGGCGGTCTGCGTCTCTGCCCGGCACATTCTTCAGCGTGCAAGCGTTGCCCGGAATATCCCAAACGGGGGACTGCAGTCGCTGAACGGCCCCCCGCGCGGGGGAGAGGGTAGCCGAGGTGGCGTCTCAGGTGGTGGGGCGACGGGTCAGCCCGAAGTCCACGGCCTTGATAGCCGCCTCAACCCGGGAGTGGACGCCGAGCTTGCGCAGCACCGATTTGACATGAAGCTTGACGGTCCCGTCGGAGATTCCCAGGTGCCGGGCGATGACCTTGTTGCTCTCGCCGGCGGCCAGGCGTTCGAGGATGTCCCGTTCCCTCGGGGTGAGGCCGGCGAAGGGGTCCGGCGGGGTGTCGTCGGCTCGCTGATCAGGCGGCTGCCCCAGGGCCCGCGCCAGGGTGTCGGTCAGTTGGGGCGCCACGGCGATCTTACCGTCGGTGGCCTGGTGCAAGGCGGAGATCAGGTAATCGGGGTCGTTGTGTTTGAGCAGGTACCCCTGCGCCCCGGCGCGCAGGCAGTCGAACAAGTCGCGCTCCTCCTCGCTGCCGGTGAGCATCACCACCGGCAGCCCGGGGTGCTGATCGTGGATCCGCCGCAGGACCGTCAGCCCGTCCTGTCCGGGCATGCGCAGATCGAGCAGCACCAGATCGGGTCCGAACGAAGCCACCAGGGCGAGCACGTCGTCCTGGCCGGAGCCGCTCGCGGTGGTCAGCCCCTGGGCGTTGAGCAGCTCCTGCAGCGCGGCGCGGAAGAGCTGATGATCATCGACAAGCAGGATACGCATGGTCGTTGAACCCCGCTTGGTGAAGGCTCTTGGTGGTCCACGTCAGGCGCTGCGGCTGCGGCAGGCGCAGATGGATGGCAGTGCCCTGGCCCGGCTCGCTCTCCACGCTCAGGATCGCCCCCAGGTGCCGGGCGCGCTCGCGCATCCCCCGCAGGCCGTGTCCGCGGGGCTGGGTCGGGTCCGAATCGGGTACCTCGTCCACCACGAAGCCGCCGCCGTCGTCCTCGATCAGCAGGCAGAGGTCACCGCCGGGGGTCTCCAGCTGCAGGCGGACATTGCGGGCGCCGCCGTGGTGCCAGGCGTTGGACAGGGCTTCCTCGACAATGCGGTGGATGTGCAGCTGCTCGCGCTCGCCGAGGGCCAGCTCCGGCCAGCGGTGGATCAGTCGGACCTCGATGCCGCTGTCCCGGCTGAACCGGTTGACCAGTCGGCTCAGGGCCGTCTCCAGCGGCGTGCCCAACGCCTGCGTGCGGAACTGCTGCATCACCGTCCGGACCTGGTCGTTGGTGTGGTCGAGCCGGGTGCGCAGATCCTCCAGCGGGGCGAGCAGGGCCTCGGTGTCGGCTCCGCTGCTGACCCGTTCCTCCAGCTGCCGGACCCGCAGGCGCAGCGTGGCCACCTCCTGGGCGACCGTGTCGTGTAGTTCGTGGGCGAGGAGGTTGCGCTCCTCCTGCAGCGCGCTGTGATGGGTGCGGTACTCTTCGCGGATCCGGGCGATGGCCGCGCCGAGCTGACGGCCGATCCACTCCAGCATGCGCGGCGGGTGCATCCAGCGCTGTGCTTCGTGCGGTTCGAAGTACAGGTTGTAGATGCCAACGCCGTTGCCGCCCGGATCGAGAATCGGTACCGCCAGCATGGCCAGCTGTGGTCGGTTCGGCAGCGGGTTGCAGCCGCTGCGCCGGATGCACTGACGCAGGTCGCCGCGGAACTGCACAGCGGTGCGTTCTCCGGCGATGGCGCAGGGGCAGCCCTCCGCCGGCTGACGACGCTCGGCGTCGATGAAGCCGGCGTTGAGTCCGTTGGCCTCGACCAGGCGCAGATAACCCTGCTCGTCGAAGAGGCGCACGGCGGCCGCGGCGGCCCCCGTCTGCTCGATGAGTCGTGCCAGGCCGTGCTCGAGCAGTTCATCGAGGTCGCGGGCCTGCGCCGCCACTACGCCCAGGGCGCTGAGCAGGTGCAGGGCTTCCTGCTCGGTGGCTGAGGATGCGGAGGCATGCGGCGTATCGGGGTAGTGTGTGGGGGTCGGGAGGGTCCGCAACCGGCGCAGCGGCCGCCAGCGGCTGGAGCCGCCGGGTCCCTCGTGGAATCCATGCCCGTGGGGCTCCCGTGCGTTGGGGGGCTCGATAGTGCGCGCCGCCCGTTGCCGGCGCAGGCCGGTTGGGTCCGCATCTCTCCCGGCGTACATGTCTCCTCCTGACGTTCAACCGGGGGCCCTTTGGAACGTAAGTCCTTGTTTTTATTAGGGCCGTTGCTGTTTTTTTCGCCGCAGAAAGTCCGCGGCTATCTGCCTCATATATTCAGACTATATTCATCAGCACGTCCGGAATAAAGGGGGGGAAGGCGAAAAAATTGATCTGACGCAAACGTCACCCTGGGGCGGCGCATGCTGCACCGGACCGCTGCGCGCGGACGAAGTCCACGAAGCGCTCGGCCCATGGCGTGGCCCACGTATGGCGCAGGTGGGCGTACGAGGCCAGGGTGTTGCCGGTGACCAGGCCGTCCCGGCCCCCGCCCAGGCCCTGGCCGCGATCAACGAGGTAGGCGCACGGCAGTTCCTGTGGCAGAGGCGCGCGGAGTCGGGAGTAATGGAATTCGTGGGCCGGGATCCCGGCCGTCCCGGTCCCCGGGTTCCACGGGGCCTGCGGCGAGGCGTGCAGCGTCATGTATCCGTGCCCCTGGGGCCGGTCGGTCATCTCGGCGTCCACCGGGAAAACACCAGCCATGGCGTGATAGCCATCGTGGGTGTGGAGCTGCCGGCACAGGTAGAGCAGTCCGCCACACTCGGCGTAGACGGGCAGTCCCGCCGCCGCAAGCCGGGCAACCGCTCGCCTCATGGCCTGGTTGGCGGCGAGTTCGGCGGCGTGACGCTCAGGGAATCCGCCACCGAGGATGAGCCCGTCGAGCGCTGGAAGGCGCATGTCGGAGATCAGGTCGATCCAGTGAAGCCGGGCACCGGCCCGTTCGAGGGCCTCCAGGTCCCCGGGGTAGTAGAAGTTGAACGCCCGGTCGTGGGCGATCCCGATGTCCACATCCGCCGCCCGCCCCAGGGTCGCGGGTCGGGCTGGGGCTGGTAGTGGCGGGGCCGTCGCCGCCAGAGCCTGTAGGCCGTCAAGATCGAGGTGCGTCTCGGCCCGGTCGGCCCAGCGATCGATCACCCGCTGGGCCTGCGCCTGCTCCGCCGCCGGGATCAGCCCCAGATACGGGGCGTCGATGTGCAGCGTGCGGTCGTCGGGAACGGCCCCGAACACGGGCAGATCGGTGTAGGTCTCCAGGGCCTGGCGTAGCTTGCGTTCGTGGCGGGAGCCGCCGACGCGGTTGAGGATCACCCCGGCGACCGGGGCCTGCGGGTCGAAGCCGGCGTGGCCGAGGACCGTGGGGGCGATCCCGCGGGTCATGCCCCGGGTGTCGACGATGAGCACGATCGGTGCCTGCAGCTCTGCGGCCAGTGCGGCGTTGCTGTCCCGGCCGCCGGGGTCGACGCCATCGTGCAGGCCCTTGTTGCCCTCGATCAGCGCCAGGCTGTCGCCGGCCCCGGCCACCTCGGCGCGGATCTCGTCGCGCGCCATGGTGTGGTGGTCGAGGTTGCGGCACGGGTGGCCGCTGGCCAGCGTCAGCCAGCCGGGGTCGATATAGTCCGGCCCGCGCTTGTAGGGTCGCACCCCGACCCCCTGGCGGATCAGGGCTGCGGCCAGGCCGACGCTCAGGGAGGTCTTGCCGGAGCCCTTGTGCAGGGCCGAGAGGTAGAGCCTGGCTGGGTGTCCGGTCATGCCGCGGGTCACTGGCCCGGCTCGGGGGTTGCCCGGGTTTCGGAGTCGGCTGCTGGCGGGTCTTCCGCCGCCGTTCGCTCCTCCGGGGGGTGCACCGCTGCCAGGGGCAGCGCGCGCAGCGCCAGCAGGAGGATGAGCAGGGCCAGCCCGGGGCCGGCCAAGCTCAGCAGGGCCTCCCAGGCGCTGGGGAGGTAGGAGGCAGCCTCCCCGTCGAAGACGGCGCCCTGGACCTCGCGCCCCGGAAAGATCTGCAGCGGAAAGGCCTGGGCACCGACGATCATCACGAAAAGATGGGCGAACCCGCCGATCAGGGCAACCCCCGAGGCCCAGGCGAGGGCCTGACCACGAGCGCGGGCCGCCTTCCGCAGCAGGAGGAGAGTGGGCGTGATGATGCCGACGGCGACTGCCCCGAGCCAGAACACGATCGGGTAGACGCCGCCGTCGACGAGGAGGAAACGGGCAATGTCCCTATGGCCCGGCTGGTAGGCAAGGGTCACGAAGTGCAGCGCCAGCAGGGTGGCCAGGGCCAGCAGTGCGACGAGCAGGATGCTGCCGAGCCGCTCCGTGGCCCGGGGCGGCGGCGCCTGGCCCTGGGCGCGCAGCACCGCCAGCCAGATCAGGGAGAGGGCCGCCGTGCCCAGGGTGAGTGCGGCGGCGAGGAAAAGCGGCATCATGATGGCGCCGCCGTAGACCGGACGGGCGGCGAGCATGGCGAAGATCGAGCCGACGTTCAGCGCCAGCAGGACCGCTACCACCGCGGCCAGGGCGCCGGCGGTCACCGTGTAGCGACGCATGCGCGGCTCGATCAGGGTGGCCAGGTAGAGCAGGGCGACGGCCAGAAACGCCGTGTACAGGAAGAGGTTGCGGCTGAAGCTCGACATCAGGTTGAGTTCCAGCGGCGGAAGGATGCGCTGCGGGCTGCCCAGATCCAGGCTGAGGACCGCCAGCCCGCCGACCAGCAGTGCCGCCGCGGACGCCGTGCCCAGGCGGGCCCACGGCTCGCCGGATTGCCCCAGGGCGCCGGGGGCCAGTGCCGCCAGGGCGAAGGCCCCGGCGCCAGCGAGGATCAGGCCGATGGCGACGACGTGTGGCCACCCCCAGACCACCTGCTGGCCCATGCCGGTCAGGTGGTGGCCGGCCACGATGAGATAGAGGCCTGTTGCCGCCCCGATCAGCGCCAGCACGCCGGCGCCAGCCATGGCGGCAGCCCAGCGCAGCGGGTGGCGCGTGCCCAGGTGTTGATAGCGAATCCGTGTCGCCATGACTGATGCTCCCTCAGGACAGTCCGTGGTAGCGCACGCCGGCATCCAGCGCCAGGTCCGGGCGCAGAGATTCGGCGCTGCGCTCGCGCAGGGCGTGGCGTATCTCGCTGTCGGGGTCGTTGAGATCGCCGAAGACGAGGGCCGCGTGCCCCGCCTCGGCGCAGCGTGCCACGCAGGCCGGGGCCTCGCCCCGGTCGATGCGGTGGACGCAGAGGGTGCATGACTCCACGGTACCCTTGCCCCGTGGGTGGTTGGGCGAGCGTTCGTCGACCGGCGCATGGACGAAGGCGCGGGCGTGGAAGGGGCAGGCCACCATGCAGTAGCGACAGCCGATGCAGCGATGCTTGTCGACCAACACGATGCCGTCGGCGCGCCGGAACGAGGCCCGTGTGGGGCAGACACTGACGCAGGGCGGTTCGGCGCAGTGCTGGCACATCACCGGCGCAGAGTGGCCGGGACCGTCTGCCTCGGCCGGCTGCAGGTCCACCTTGCGGATCCAGTGGATGTCGCCGCCCGCGTTGTCGGCGGCGGGCCAGCCGTTCTCCTCGCGGCAGGCGTCCACGCAGGCCCGGCAATCCCGGCGGCAGCGGTTGGTATCCACCAGCAGTCCCCAGCGGGCCCCGGCATCGGCCCCGCCATCCGGGTGTGCCTGGACTAGGAAAAGCCCGGGGGCGAGCGCGGCGCCGGCAAGCGCCGCGGCGCTGCCGAGCAGCCGCCGGCGGCTGATGCCGCCCGGATCCCTATCGCTCATCGTGCCCCTCCGTGTCGTCGCTGCTGTGGCATTGGAAGCACGCCATCTCCACGGCGGTGTACTCGTGGCAGCTGGTGCAGAAGGCCATCTCCGGGACGCCCTGCGCCTGCTGCTCGGCAGGGGTGGCGTGGCAGTTCACGCACCCCTGCAGGCTCTTGTCGGCGTCTCGCCGGCCCTCGCGCACTGACTCATCCTTGTGCGCCCGGAGCAGGTCCATGTGCTCGCGGCGCATGGTGCCGGCATCGTCGTGGATGCAAGCGTCGCCCCGGGGCTCGGGACGGTCGGCGAGGGCTGACGGCTCGCCACCGTTGCCGGGCAGGCCGCCGATGGCCAGGGCAAGGCCGGTGGCCACCAGCACCAGTGCGGCCCCGGAGCCGATCCACGCCAGTCGATGTCTCCGCCGCATGGCCGGTTCCCCCTACTCGCCCAAGCCCATCTCGATGTACCCCGTGGGGCAGACGTCTCGGCAGATGTGGCAGCCCACGCAGCGGCTGTAGTCGGTCTGCACGTAGCGGCCGATGGCCCGCTCAGTTTTGGGCACGCGCTGCACGGCGGTCTGTGGGCAGTAGACGAGGCAGTTGTCGCACTCGAAGCAGAGCCCACAGCTCATGCACCGGCGAGCCTCGCCAACGGCCGTCTCGGCGGGCAGCGGCTGGATGCGTTCGCTGAAGTCGCCGATCACGCCTTCCGGGTCGATGGCTCGGCGTTCGCGCTCGGGGCGTTCCCCGGGGGTGAAGTGGCCGAGGTAGAGCCGGTCGTGGCGAATCACCTCGTGGGTGGCGCGGTCCTCGAAGTTGTGGATGGCGAAGCCGCTCGTATCGGTGCCGCGCACCGCTGCCGGCTCATAGGGTTCCGGTTCGCGGCCTGCCCGCCGCAGCGCGTCGAGCAGTCGGAAATGGTGGGCATTGACCTTGGGCGGCCGGGACGGCTCGCGGCCCTGGAGGTAGGCGTCGATGCCCTGCACTGCCGTGGCCGCCTGGCCGATGGCTGTGGTCAGCAGGTGCGGCTGGATGATGTCGCCGGCGACGAAGTGGCCCGGACGGCCGCTGAGCTGGTAGGACTGGTCCGCATCCATGAATCCGTGGCCGTTATCCAGCGCCTCGAGCCCCTCGAGGTTGCCCCGCTGGCCGATGGCGGCGATGACCAGGTCGGTTTCGACCCGGAACTCCGTGCCTTCGATCGGGTGCGGGGTGTTGCCCTCCATGCGGCACTCGGCGAAGCGCACCGCGCGGGCGCGGCCGTCGGCGTCGCGCTCGACGGCCAGGGGCATCACCCCGTCGCGGATGGTCACCCCCTCGCGCAGCGCGTCCTCGATCTCCTGCTCCGAGGCGGCCATCTCCTCACGGGGAAACAGGGAGGTGAGAACCACCTCCGCTCCCTCGCGGATCGCCAGGTTGGCGGCGTCGTGGGCGGTGTAACCGAGCACGGCGTGCTCCGGCCGGTCCTCGTCGGGCAGCTCGGCACTGTAGCCCAGGCGCCGGGCCACGGAGGCCACATCGATGGAGGTGTCGCCGCCGCCGATGACCAGGATCCGGTCGCTGACCGCACCTAGACGGCCCTCGTTGAAGGCGCGCAGGAACTCGACGCCGGTCAGGCAGTTGGACGCCTCGTCCCAGCCGTCTACCGGCAGGGGACGCCCCTCGTGGGTGCCCACGGCCCAGAGTACGGCGTCGTAGTTGCTTTCGAGCTGTTCAAGGGTGACCTGCTCGCCGACCCGGTAGCCGGTGCGGACGTTGACGCCGAGGTCGAGGATGCGCTGGATCTCGGTGTCGACGACCTCGCGCGGAACGCGGTAGCCGGGGATCCCGTAGCGCATCATGCCGCCGAGCTCTGGCTGCGCCTCGAACAGGGTGCAGCGGTGGCCGCGCTTGCGCAGCTGGTAGGCGGCGGACAGCCCTGCCGGGCCACCGCCAATGACGGCCACGTGGTGCCCGGTGTCCGCTCCGGGCTCGCCGAGGTCCAGGCCGTGATCGCGGGCGTAGTCGCCGATCGTGTGCTCGATGGCGTTGATGGCGATGTGGTCGTCGACGACCCGCCGGTTGCAACCCTGCTGGCAGGGCGCGGGGCAGACGCGCCCCATCACCGCGGGGAAGGGGTTGGCGGCGGCCAGGCGGCGGAAGGCGAGCGCCTGCCAGGCCTCGCCTTCGGCGGGTTTCTCCAGGCCGCGGGCGGCGTGCAGCCAGCCGCGGATCTCTTCGCCGGCCGGGCAGTTGGCCTGGCACGGCGGTGTGCGGTGGACGTACGTCGGGCATTTATGGGACGTGTCCGCCTTGAAGATCTGCTCGCGCCAGGCGCGCTGCCGGTCGTCGCCGTCGCGGTAGCGACGGAACGTAAAGGGGATCTCTTCCGCGTGGGTCGCCATGACTCTCTCCCTCGTTATTCGGCCGGGGCCCGCGGGCCCAGCGCCGGCTTAAGCCTCGCTGCGGTCCAGCCGCACCGCGTTGCCCACCACCTCGTGGAGGCTGATGACGGTCTCGCGCGGGATGTCGTAATACGGCAGGACCTTGCTGAACTGGGCCTTGCAGATGGCGCAGATGGCCACCATGCGGTCGACCCCGTGCTCGTCCATGGTCTCGCGCAGTGCGGAGACGCGGGGCTGCGCGCCCTTGACGCGCAGCTCCATGAGTTCATCGGTGAGCAGCCCGCCCCCGCCGCCGCAGCAGAAGGTCTCGTCGCCGATGGTGGCGTCGGCCATGTCCCGGAAGTTGTGCACGCTGGCGCGCAGCAGACGGCGGGGGATCTCCAGCTGCCCCCCGGGGCGCTGACCCATGCGGGAGGCCCGGGCGACGTTGCAGGAGTCGTGGAAGGTGACGCCGCCGTAGTGGCTGTTGGCCTCCGGGTCGAGGCGGATGGCGCCGCTGTCTACCAGGTCCTGGGTCAGCTCGCAGATGTGCTGCGGTACCGGGTAGCGCGGATCGAGCTGGCGCTGCAGCGCCCGCGCGTAGGTGTCGTCGGCATCCGCCCCGCGGCCGATGCCAGCCAGGGTGTTCCAGAAGCTGTACGCAACGCGCCAGGCGTGGCCGCACTCGCCGACCACGATGCGTTTGACACCCAGGTCCACGGCGGCCTTGCGGATGCGCTCGGCGATCTGCTTCATCTGCTCGTAGCTGCCGATGAACATGCCGAAGTTGGCCGCCTCCGAGGCGTAGGAACTCAGCGTCCAGGAGAGGCCGGCCTGGTGAAGGACCTTCGCGTAGCCCATCAGGCCGTCGACGTGGGGCTCGGCGAAGAAGTCCGCCGACGGTGTGACCAGGAGGATGTCCGCGCCCTCCTGATCGAGCGGGATGCGGATGTCGTGACCGGTGTCGTCCTTGAGATCCTCCTCCAGGCCCTCGAGGGTGTCCTCGAGGGCTGGGCCGGGGAGGCCGAGGTTGTTGCCGACCTTGTGGACCTTGCCGATGATCTCGTTGGTGTACTTCTGGCCGAAGCCGGCGGCGTCGAGGATCTCCCGGGCCGCCATGGAGATCTCCGCGGTGTCGATGCCGTAGGGGCAGAAGACCGAGCAGCGCCGGCACTGCGAGCACTGATGGAAGTAGGTGAACCACGCCTCCATGACCTCGCGGGTGAGCTCGCGGCCGCGGACCAGACCCGGGAAGTTGCGGCCGGCCGCCGTGAAGTGGCGGCGGTAGACATCGCGCATCAGGTCCTGGCGTGCCACTGGCATATTCCGCGGATCGGTGGTGCCCAGGTAGAAGTGGCATTTGTCGGTGCAGGCACCGCAGCGCACGCAGGCGTCCATGTAGACGCGCAGCGAGCGGTTGCGCTCGAGCAGGGTCTCCATGCGCGCCAGGGCGCGCTCCTGCCAGTCCTCCGGGATCTCGCCCGGGAAGCCGAGCGCCTCCTGGTGATCGCTGCTTGCCGGGTGCGGGCGCACGTGCCCGGTCGCCTCGTTCTCCATGCGCGGCGGGCCGTTGGCCTCGGGGTCCGCGGCAAGGGGCGGCACTTGGAAGGGATCCTGGCTCACGGCATCCTCACTCGTGCGGTTGGTGGGTGGCTTCCTGCTCCAGGGCGCGTGCCCACGGGGCGGTATGCCGGCGCTCCCGCGGGTTGTCCGGCTGATTGCGGGTGGGGCTGAAGAACACCCCGGCGGCGTGCAGCAGCTTGCTGAACGGGAAGACCATCATCAGTAGGGCGACCAGCGCCAGGTGGAGGAGCAGGAGCGGTTCGGTCGGCAGCGGCTGCCAGTCGAACTGCATCAGGCCGATGAAGAACGCCTTCACCGCCACGATATCGGTGGGCTGGAAGTGCTGCAGGCCCAGCCCGGTGAAGCCGATGGCCAGCAACAGGGCCAGGGCGGCGTGATCGGAGGGGGTGCTGATGTGGCGCACCCGCTCGATCCACAGGCGCCGCAGCCACAGGCCGATCAGGGCTGCCGCGAGTACGTAGGCGGCATACAGCCCGAGCGGCTGGATCCAGACCAGCCATTGCGGCACCGGATCGAGGAAGTAGCGCAGGTGGCGCAGGATGACCAGCAGCAGGGCCACGTGGAAGGCCCAGCTGAGCAGCCAGAGCAGCTTCTCGCCGCGGAAGAGGCTGCGGAAGGCCACCACCTCGCCGGTCACGCGTAGGGCGGCGCCGCCCCGGGAAGTCGGGGCGGGCGTGGTGGGGATGCGCAGCGGCGCTGGCGTGCGGGCGTAGAGGTAGACCCGCGCCGCCAGGCCGAGCACCAGCACCACGGTGGCTGTGTAGAACAGCACGGCAAAGGTTGCTGTCAGCACGGTACTCGCTCTCCCTGTCGCTCCCCGGGGCGGCGCTGTTGCCGTGGGCCTAGACGCAGCCGGTGGGCTTGGGCAGGCCGGCGTAGCGGCAAGCCTGCTTGGCCGGGCCGTAAGGGAAGAGTTCGTAGAGGTATTTGCTGTTGCCCTTCTCCGGGCCCAGGCGCTTGCCGATCTGCTTGGTCAGCACCCGCACCGCTGGTGCGATCTGGTACTCGTCGTAGTACTCGCGCAGGAAGTTGATGACCTCCCAGTGCTGCTCGGTCAGCTCCTGGCCATCTTCCTGCGCCATGATCTCGGCCACCTCGGGGCTCCAGAGGCTCAGGTCCTCGATGTAGCCTTCCTCGTCGGTGGGGATGGTGGTGCCGTTGACCTGGATTGCCATGGTTCGCTCTCCTCTTCTGCGGTTGTCTCTCTTCTCGTGGAGCCGGTGCGGCCGTGCCTCCGGTGCTCAGAGCCAGGCCTGGTGCGGCCCGTGCTCGGCGACCAGTTGCACGAAGCCGGTGTAATCGACCACCTCGATACCCTCGGCGATCTGCTCGGGGTCGATGCCGCGGGCCTCCAGATCGGGGCCGAGGACGTAGACCCGCCCGTCGCGGGCCGGGGTGTCGAGCTTGCCGGCCGCGTCACTGCGTGCCACGGCGGCGTAGACTCCGTCCTCGATCAGCAGCAGACGCTCGTTGCCGAGATGGGCCAGGCAGGCGTCGAGGTTGGGGGTCTGCCAGGGGGATTTGTTGACGGTGTGCAGCACGACGATTCCTCCTAGAACGACAGCACGACATCCTGGTCGGCCATCAGCGCGCCCATGCGCGCCCGATCGACGACTTCGACGGGGACGATCAGGTCCGCTTCCGTGAGCCCTCGCTCGTCGAGGGACTCGCGCTCGACGTAAAGCTTCTCGATGTCGTAGTCCTCCAGGGCGCGGAAGGTGGGTGCGAAGTTCTTCATGTCGATGGCCTTCGCGTTCTGCCCCTGGCGCAGCTGGAAGACCCCGTCGTCCAGGAACGCCAGGCTGACGTCCTGGTCGAAGGCGGCGGCGATCAGCACGACCTCCAGTGCCTCCAGGGCGTAGATGCTCCCGTGCGGCGCCTTGCGGTTCATGAACATGAACCGCTTGATATCGCCTTCCTGTTCCAGATCCATTGCCTCGCTCACGGTCTCGCCTCCTGTCGAATTGCCTGCGCCGGCGTCGCTAGTCGCCGAAGGTCACCAGCCGGTCCGCCTGGATGCCCACCTCGACCAGTTGACCGAGCCCGGAGATGCGGAAGCCCGGGGCCAGGATCTCGTCCTTGATGCCGCGACGCAGGGCGGCAGCGACGCAGACCACCAGATCGGTGTGATGGCGCTCGGCGAGCTCGGACCAGCGTCGGACCATGTTGCGGTCGTCCTGCTGCGGCTCCTGGAGCCGGTTGGCGTTGTGCACCCCGTCCATGTAGAAAAAGACGCGGGGCACCTCGTGGCCCTGTTCCAAGGCTGCGACGGCGAACTGGTAGGCGCTGTCCGATGCCTGGTGCTGGTACGGCCCCTCGTTGACCAGGATTCCGAATTGCATGGGTCCTCCTTGCCTAGAAGCGCAGATGGGCCGAGGCGTTGAGCTTGTGCCGCGAGCCCTGCCAGTTCTCGATGTGGTGCTTGGTGAAGGGCAGGCCGGTGAGCTCGAAGAAGCGCTTCCAGCCAATGCGCTCGATCCACTCGCCGACGCGTTCGTAGTCCCGAGCGTTGTCGCGGTAGGTGTAGAGGATCTTCTTCACGTGCTCGGCGACCTCGGGCCAGCGCGGCGGGTTGTTGGGCAGGCCGGCCACCACCAGCTTGTGGAACGTCGGCACGCCGCGGGCGTTGGAGTGGTTGCCGCCCACCCAGATAGCCAGGCGCGAGTGCTCCGGGTCGTTGATCTGCATCGGCGGGCAGGGCGGGTAGCAGGCGCCGCAGGCGACGCACTTGCTCTCGTCCACCTCCAGCGAGGGTTTGCCGTCGACCACCGCCGGGCGGATGGCGGCCACCGGGCAGCGGGCCACCACCGAGGGGCGCTCGCAGACCTGTCCGACCAGGTCGTGCTGGATCTTCGGCGGCTTGGTGTGCTGGATGTTGATGGCGATATCGCCCTGGCCGCCGCAGTTGATCTGGCAGCACGAGGTGGTGATGTGCACGCGGTTGGGCATCTCCTCGCGGACGAACTCCTGGTGCAGTTCGTCCATGAGCGCCTTGACCACGCCGGAGGCGTCGGTGGCGGGGATGTCGCAGTGCAGCCAGCCCTGGGTGTGCGAGATCATGGTCACCGACGGGCCGGTGCCGCCCACCGGGAAACCGGCGCCGCGTAGGGCGTCGATCAGCGGCTGGACCTTCTCTTCGCGGTCGACGGTGATCTCGGCGTTGGAGCGGATGGTGAAGCGCAGGTAGCCGTCGGCGTATTCGTCGGCGATGTCGCAGAGCTTACGCACCGTGGCCAGGTCCATCTGCCGCTGGGTGCCGGCGCGCACCGTCCAGACCTCCTCGCCGGTCTCCGAGACGTGGTGGAGCACGCCCGGCTGCGGCCGGTCGTGGTGGCGCCACAGCCCGAAGTTGCGGCGCAGCGTGGCGTGCATGTGCGGGAACGGATCCGGGGTCCCGCTCTCGACGGGGGACCGCGGTTGGTTGGTGGTGCTTGCTTCAGCCATGATTCGCTCTTCCTCCGCTGCTGAGCGCCCGGGGCGTTGACGCGTGCCTCACGAGGCTTGCTCGGACTGCATGTGCTGGCGCCGGTACCACTTCTCGGCCTCTTCGTCCCAGTCGTCGGTGCGGACGTAGGAGATCGAGCGCGGCTCGTGGATCATGTTCGGGTCGACCTCCAGGCCCACCGCCTCGAGGAAGTTGACCAAGCCGATGCGCTCGATCATCTCGCCGACCCGCTCGTGCTCGAGGGCGTTCTCGGCGAAGAAGTCGACGATCTCCTGGGCGATCTCGAGGATGCGCTGGTAGTCGGCGTCGCTGCGCAGGGGCAGGAAGGGCACCACTACCGTGCCGAAGAGGTCGCCGATGCGCAGGGTGCGCTTGCCCCCGACGAGGATGGTGACGCCCCGGTCCTGTCCCGGCGCCAGGGCCCGCGTCATGACGTTGATGCAGTGCATGCAGCGCACGCAGCTGGCGTTGTCGATCTCCAGGGTGTTGTCGTCGTTCAGGCTCAGGGAGCCGGAAGGGCAGCGGCTGACCACGTTGTCGATGGTGTGCTTGCGGCCCTTGGTCTCGACAAAGGCCTGGACTTCGGCCTGATCCACCTGGATGTCGTCGCGCCAGGTGCCGATGACCGCGAAGTCCGAGCGCTCGATGCTGTTCATGCAGTCGTTGGCGCAGCCCGAGACCTTGAACTTGAACTTGTACGGCAGGCTGGGCCGGTGCATGTCGTCGAGGAAGTTGTTGACGAGTAGGCGGTGGATCTTCTGCTCGTTGCAGCACGAGTGCTCGCAGCGGGCGGCGCCGACGCAGGACATGCCGGTGCGCACCGCCGGCCCGGCGCCGCCGAGATCGAGGCCGTAGGCGTTGAGCTCATCGAAGCAGGCCTGGACGTTGTCCGCGGTGATGCCCTGGAGCATGATGTCGCCGGTCTGTCCGTGCAGGGCGATCAGCCCCGAACCGTGCTTCTCCCAGATGTCGCAGATGTCGCGCAGCAGTTCCGTGGAGTAGTGCATCCCGGCCGGCGGGATGAAGCGCATGGTGTGGAACTCCTGGGCCTCCGGGTAGATCGGGTTGCCGTCGTCGTCCTTGAGCTCGGTGAAGCGGGGAATGATGCCGCCGCCGTACCCATAGACGCCGATGGTGCCGCCCTTCCAGTACCCCTTGCGGTCGGTGTAGGAGTGCTCCAGCTGCCCGAGCACGCCGGCGATCATGGGCTTGTCCTCGGCCAGGCGCTTGAGCCCGGTGACGAAACTCGGCCACGGGCCGCTCTCCAGCTCGTCGAGTTTCGGGGTGTTGTACGTCTTGTCGGTCATGGCGCTGATCCTCACCTCGCCTGCGGCTGACGGATCTCAGGGCCGCGGGAGGCGGCCCGGTCTCGGTTGGTGACCAAGCTAGCCAGAGGGCCGGGGCGAGGGAATATCCATTCAAGGAGCTGAATAGGAATACGGCGTATCCCTTTCGGGATATAGAGCGCTGCTCGGTGCGCGGTTGTACTCGGGTCAGCCCGAACGGTGTGGAGGCCGCGGTGTACTGGGAAACCGAGCAGGAGCAGGCACAGGAGACCGCTGAGGCGGTGGACGTGGCCTTCGCGCTGAGCGGTCGCGCACTGCCCGAGGCCTACGCCGCGCCCCTGGCGGAGGCCCTGGCCCCGCGCCTGGTGCCGCAGCTCGATCCCGACGAGGTGGGGGTGCGCATCACCCACCTGCCGGCCAGTGGCCACGGTTGGTGGCGCACGCCGGATCAACCGATCCTCTTGCCGCGGCGCAGCCGCCTGGTGCTGCGCGTGCCCCGCGAGCACGCCGGGGCCGTGGCCGGGCTGACCGGGGCGACACTGGATGTCGCCGGCGAGGTCCTTGCGCTGGGGCAGGCCCAGAGCTTTGAGATCCCCGCCGCGGCCACCGTCTACGCCCATCGGGTTCTGGGGCCACAGCGCGGCGCAGTGGAGGAGACTGCACTGCTGGCGGCGGCGCGCGAGGAGCTCGCAGGCATGGGTGTCCACCCCAAGCGCCTGCTCTGCGGTCGCCAGGAGACCTTGGTGACCGCGGATGGGCCCGTGGCCACACGCAGTCTGCTGGTCGACGGCATGGGCCCCCAGGCCGGGCGCAGGCTTCAGGCCCGGGGGCTGGGTCGCGGCCCCTGTTGGGGCTGCGGGCTGTTCATTCCCCACAAGGCAGTGATCTGATCATGCGTACCAAGACCCACTGGTTCCGCCCCCGCGACGAGCAGCAGCCTGAGGAGGTTGGCGCCGCGGCGTCGATCCGTGCCTGGCGTGTCGCCACCGCGGCGGTGCGCACCCTCTCCGAGGACGGCCCGATCACCGATCGCACCGGGGGGCATCTGGCCCTGGTGGAGGAGCTGCTGCTCTTCGCCGTCCAGTACACCGACCGGCTGGCCTGGCTGCGGGGGCTGGCCGACGAGTCGCGCCGCCGGCTGGTCGAGGCCATGGTGAAGCGCCTGGCCGACGGCATCCGCGACAACGGCAGCGACACCGATGCGGGGCGGGCGTTCCTGGCCCGCGCCGGCGAGCGCCTCAACGAGTATGCACGCATCACCTATGCCGGTGAGGATCCGGGGTTCCCGGCCTACAACCTGCTGGGTCAGCGCGGCTGCGATGCCAGCGACCGGCCGCGGGATCTGTGGTTGCACGGGCGGCTGACCGAGGTCGAAGGGCCCGAGATGGTCGCCGATTTGCGCCCGGTCATCGGTGGGCTGTTGGGCAATCTCGGGGTGGGTGCGGATGAGCCGGCCGGGGCCTAAAGGGCCCTGGTCCGGGCGGGTTCGGCCCGCGCGGGTTCGTCCATGGAGCGGCCGCGGCCCGAGACTCCGGGCCGCGGCCGTGGCGGGCCGCCGGGGCGGCGGGCGCCGGTCAGTGAGCGTAGCGCGGGACCAGCACCTCCTCGCCCTGTTGCTCGGAGATAAGGTAGGTCTCCAGGTCCGCGTACTCCGGCGCATCCCCCGGCAGGTAGTTGGTGCCCAGCGGGGTCATGCACCACTGGAAGCGGGTGCGCAGATCCCACACCCGGCTCTGCGCCGTGCGCCAGTAGGGGTGGTTGCTCATCGCCGTATCTTCGGCCTCGATATTGGCGAGGATACGGCCGCTGAGCCACTTATCCCCACCGCCGCGGTCGGTGTGGCAGTTGGCGCAGGCGTGGGCCCGTTCCCCGACCGGACGGTGGAACAGTGCCTCGCCCCGTTCAATGGCCGCCTGGACGTTGGGGTCGTCGTCATCCAGGTCGTAAGCCATGCCGTTGGACTGGCTGTGCACCAGCAGCGACATATAGAGGTTCTCGTCCGATTGCGTGGGCAGCTCCATGTCCTGCTCCTCCTTGGCGTGCACCGCCAGAAAGTCCTCGATGGACATCATCCGGTCGTACTCGTCGAACCACTTCGGGTACTCGGCGGCCACGCCCTCCAGGTCCTCGATGACGCCGACCGGGCGCAACTCATCGGCGGGCTCCAGCTCGCCGTGGCAGCTGGCGCAGGACTCGCCGTTGGGGCCTGGCTCGTCCCAGAGCGGGACGGCGATCTGCTCGGCATGCATCAGCGCCGGATTGTCGAACGGATCCAAGTGTTCGCCCGCGGGTTGCAGCGCGGGGCGGGTGTTCGGGTCCCAGTGCCGATCCACCCCCTCCGGAGTGATCGGCTCGCCGTCCTCGTCGCCCTCGAGGGTCATCAGGTAGGCGACCACGTCGACGATCTGCTCTTCGGACCACATACCGCTCAGGCCGAACGGGGGCATGGGGCTGTCCTCGCCGTAGAACACCCGGGGGTCGTAGACCACCTGGTAGAGCCACTCCTTGTCCGGGGCCCACTCGCCGACGGTGCGCAGGTCGGTGCCCACATTGCCTGGCGAATCGATCCCCGCCTCGGGAACCAAGTGGCAAGAGGAACAGGGGCCAAGCTCGCCCTTGGCGAAGAGCTCGCGGCCGCGCTCGGGATCACCCTCGAGGTCGTCGGGGATGTCCGCCTCCTGCGGCTCCGGGTATTCGGTCTCGTCGGCGTAGGAGTGGGTCGGCCAGTCGCCGAAGTCTTCGTTCTCCTCACCCGGGAAACCGCCGAACTCGTAGCGGACCTGTCGCGTCTCGCCGTCCTGCTCCACGATCCGGCCCTGGGAGGGCTCCGTGGCAAGGGATTCCCAGGTCTCGCTGGTGTGGTGATCCATGCCGTCGGGGGCCGGGCGCGGCTCGATGTTCCGCTCCTGCTCTCCGGCGCCGGCGCCCTGTGTCGCCAGGAGACCGATGGCCGCCGCGCCGGTACAGAGGCCGAGGGTTGCTGCGATTCGTGCCGAGCGTGTAGGGCTGCGCGCTGTCATGGGACCCCCTCCTTGAAACCCGGAATATGGATTGTCCGATTGGCCATTTCTGGTCGCATCGTGGGCTGGGTAGCCTGTGTTGGCAGGCTAGCGGGCGGGGGGGAGCGTGCGAATACCCTTTTTAGGGTGAGCTGTTGTTCAAAGCCCTATCCCCATCGGGCAGGCCGGGCTGCCCAACTGGGCAGTTGTTGGCTCTCGGGCGTTGCAACAGGCTGGCCGGTGCGCGAGCGGGCTGGCGAGACGGCGAAGGTCCCCTGCGGACTCGGCGCGGTCTCCGGCCCGGAACCCCAACAGGCACCGGAGGCAGGCACCATGAAAAGAACAACAACGGCGGCGGTACTGGCAGGCGCGTTTAGCCTGGGCGGCATCCCGTGGGTGGCGCAGTCCGGGTCCGCTGAGGTCGATCTCTACGGGCAGGTCCATGCGGGGCTGAACCACTTCTCCTACGAGGACGCCTCGGATGTCACCCAATTCACCGATCAGGGGCGGAGCCGCCTCGGGGTTGCCGGCCGACAGCTCCTGGACGGTGATTGGGCGGCCATCGGGCAGCTGGAGTGGGCCGTCGGGCCCCATCTGGGCGAGGACAATCTCAGCCGCCGGATCAGCTACGTGGGGGTGGACGGCCCCTACGGCGAGGTGGTGGTGGGTGCGGTCCACGCCGCCTACAAGACCCTCGGTGGCGTCCGCTGGGATCCGCTGGTGACCACCGAGTTGCAGCAGCGGCGGACCGGGGGCATGTCCGGGGGATCGTTCGGCCACAATGATTTCGTGGACCGCGCCGTGCAGTACGTCAGCCCGGAGTTGGCTGGCTGGCAGCTGCACGCGCAGATCGGGACGGAGGACGACAACCAGGATCGTACAGACGACGGAGACGCGGATCAGGCAATGCGGCAGGGTGATGTCATCCTCGGGGTGGACTACACCGGCCTGCCCGACTGGCAGTTCATCGCCGCGGTGATGCACCTCGACGAGCCGTTCGCCGACGTGGACGACGTCGACGACGGCGACACCAACTGGAAGGTGGGGGCGCGCTGGTCGCCAGACGCCTTCTCGTTCGCCTACCAGTACGAGTCGGCGGAGATCATCCGCGGCCCGGCCGGTGCCGGGCGGATCGACAACCTGGATGATGATGCGACCAACCGGGTCGGCGGTGGCGAGGGTCGATTCAGCGATGCCGTTAACCACCACGCTCTTATCGGGACCTATGAACAGGGCCGCAACACTTGGGTGGTGGCCTTCGGGCACGCCGATGCCGATGGCGACGACGAGGACGTGACCTCGGTCACCGGCGCGCTGGTCCACCGGCCCCACGCGGATTTCCGGGTCTACGCCGGTGTGCAGCACCAGTCTTTCGACGACATGATCGGTGCAATAAATGATGACGGGGACGACTATCTGACCACTTACGCCATTGGCGCCCGGTACGATTTCGGCGCCACGTTCTGAGCGGGGCGGCCGTGGCCGCCCCCGACCATGAGAGAAGGAGGAGGGGATCCATGCAGCAATCAGCGCGCAGGGCACTGCTCGGCGGTGCCGTCACCCTGGGGCTGGTGCTCGGGGGGAGCACGGCAGCGGCCGGTGACGGTGCGATCTCCGAGGGCGAGATGATCGCCAACAGCTGCCTGGCCTGCCACGGCCCCGGCGGACAGGGTGCGGAGAGCATGCCGCCACTGGCCGGCTGGGACGAGGAGGCCCTGGTCGAGGTGATGAAGGAGTTCCGCGAGGGACGGGGCGACCCCACGGTCATGGACCGGCACGCCACCGGCTACACCGATGAGCAGCTGCGCGCGGCGGCTGCCTATATCGCCGAGATGGATCAATAAGGGAAGGGCAGGCATGAGCAAACGTCTTACGCGAAGGGATTTCATCCGCCTCGCGGGTCTCGGGACCGCAGGTGCCGGACTGGGTCTGGCCGGCTGCGCCCCCAGAGAACCGGAAGTCAATGGCCGGGTCGAGGGCCGTGTGGTGGTGGTCGGCGGCGGCTCGGGCGGTGCCACCGCCGCGCGCTACCTCAAGCACCACGCGCCGGAGCTGGAGGTGACCCTCATCGAACCCAACGAGAGCTACTACACCTGCTACGCCGGCAACTGGTATCTGGGTGGCTTCCGCGAGCTGCGTACCCTTCGCCACGGCTACCACACCCTGCGCGACGAGTACGGCATCCAGGTTATCCACGATCGGGCCCGGGACATTGACCTGGATGGTCACCGGGTGGAGACCGCCGAGAACGGCTCCATCGCCTACGACCGGCTGGTGGTGGCGCCGGGCATCGCCTTCGACTGGGACCGGGTCGAGGGGATGGACGGCGACGACACCATTGCTGTCCCCCACGCCTGGTGGGGCGGGGCGCAGTACTCCATCCTCCGCGGCCAGATCGAGGCCATGGACGACGGCGGTACCGTGGTCATCTGCCCGCCGGACGGGCCGTATCGCTGCCCCCCGGGGCCGTATGAGCGCATGAGTCTGATCGCCCACTACCTCAAGCAGCACAAGCCGCGGGCCAAGGTCCTCGCCCTGGATCCGAAGGACAGCTTCTCCAAACAGGGGCTGTTCGAGGAGGCGTGGGAGGAACTCTACGGCGATATGATCGAGTGGGTGCCGGCCGCGGATGGCGGCAAGCCGGACCGGATTTCGGTGCGTGATCGCAAGGTCTTCACCGATGGCGGTGGTGCCGAGCACCGCGCCGACGTGCTCAACGTGATCCCGCCGCAGAAGGCCGGTGCCATCGCCGAGCGGGCCGGGCTGACCGACGACGACGGCTGGTGCCCGGTGGACCAGCGTACCTTCCGCTCGACCCGTCACGACGACGTCTACGTGGTAGGGGACGCCGCCGTCGCCGGCGACATGCCCAAGTCGGGCCACGCCGCCAACAACCAGGCCAAGCTGGTGGCGGCGAGCATCGTCAGTGAGTTGCGCGGCCACGAGGTGCCCAGCTTCCCCACGGTGAATACCTGCTACAGCCTGGCCGCGCCGGACTGGGGTGTAACCGTCGCAGCGGTCTACGAGTACCGGGACGGTGCGATGCGCTCGGTGGAGGGGGCCGGTGGCCTGAGTCCCGAGGGCGCCTCGCGGGAGTTCCGCAAGCGCGAGGCCGACTACGCCCCTGGCTGGTACGCCTCGATCACCCGAGACATCTTCGGTTAGCGAGGGAGGACGCCATGCGCAGGGAGCCGACCAGAACCTGGGAACCGTTCCCCCGGACCGGCCGCGGCGCCGTCCGGGGGCTGGTGCTGGGGGGGTGTATGGGCGCGGCGATGGCCGCCTCCGGTGCCATGCCGGAGGAGATCGCCGAGACCCTCGAGGCCATGCCGGAGGAGGATCTGATCATCTTCGAGCCCGAAGCGGGGGAGGCGCAGCACAGCGTCACGGTCTTCACCGACGTGACCTGCCCGCACTGCCAGGACCTCCACGCTGACCTGGATGATTACCTGGAGCAGGGTATCCGCGTGCGCTACGCCGCCTTCGCCCTCTCAGATGCCTCGCGGGAGCTGATGGACCGGGTCTGGTGTAGCGAGGATCGGCACCAGGCGCTGGAGTCGGCCAAATCCGGTGAACAGCCGGAGGCCGAGGCCTGCGACGCCTCGCCGGTGGATCGCCATCAGGAAACGGCGCAGCAGATCGGTGTGCCCGGCACACCGACCATGGCCACCCCGGGGGGCGAGCTCTCCTTCCGCCTGACGCCCGAGGACCTTGCCGATCTGCTCGAGCAGGAAGCGCAGTAGGTGGGTCGGTCCGCAGGAGGGATCACCATGACCGTACAGAGCCGTTCACGGGGCCGCCAGGGGGTGTTGGCCGCCGGCCTGGTGGCACTCGGGTTCTCGCTGGGCGGGGTCTCCGCGGAGGAATTCCCCGAGCCCCGGTTGGTCTTCCACGTGGATATGGAGGAGCCGCAACGGGTCAGTTCCACCATCTTCAACGCCAACAACGCCGCCAGCCACTACGAGGGGCAGCTGCTCGACTACGATGTGCGGATTGTCCTGCACGGGTTCGGCCTGCAGTACGTCACCGAGGACCGGCTGGCGGATACCGCCTATGAGGTCGATGACGCCGAGCGGGCCGAACGCGATGAGCTGCTCGAGCGGCTGCGTTCGCTGGCCGATACCTACGACGTGCAGCTGGAGGTCTGCGCCAGCTCCATGGATGAGGCGGGCCTGGCGGCGGAGGACCTGGCGGTGGAGGCCGAGCTGATCGACTATGGCGCCACCCGGCTCGAGGAGCTCCAGCGCCGCGGTTTCTCCTACATCAAGATTCAGTAAGGCAGGTAACCGGCGCGTGGGCGGGGGGCGTCGCGACCGACGCCCTCCGCGCCCCGCGTCCGGCTTCAGGTCAGCTCCATCTCGTGGCTGTCGCCCTCGCCGCGGTTGTCCGTGTAGCGGATCTTGAGGGTGTCGCCGGCTTCGGCCTCGGTCTCGAACTCGATTAGGGGGTTGGGCGAGATGCTCGGCCCCCAGTGGGCGTGGAGGACCTTCTCGCCGTTGATCTCGGCGATCACCTCCTGGATGAAGTGGCCCTCATCGCCCGTCTCCTCGTCGGGGGCGTCCATCGGGTGGCTGATCAGGGCGCGGACCTCCGCCATTCCGTCGACCAGGGTTGCGCGTGCTCGAATCGAAGACATGGTTGGCTCCCTTGTGATCTTTCGCGGGTGTGACGTGAACGCCGCCGGTCGGCAGCTCAGCCGCCGCAGCCGCCGATGGTGACCCGCACGCGGCGGCTCGTGCCGTAGAGCTTGCCGTTGCTCTTGGCGATCGCCACGACGTCCGAGGTGTCGGCCATCTGGATCCGCTGCGAGACCTTGGGCTTGGTCTTGCCGCCGAGCTCGAAGACCGCCGAGACCGGCGCGTTGTTCTCCGGCACGTAGACCGTGATGCTCTCCACGTCCGGCAGTGAGGTCTCGATGGTGACCGGCACGGTCTCACCGTTCTCGGCCACCTCCGGGGCGTCGATGCGGATCTCGTCGCTCTCCTCGTAATCCGCGGCGCCGAGTACCGCGTTGAGGCCGTCCTCGAGGCTGGTGGCCATGATCGACTCCTCCCGCCAGGAGGCCAGGGCCTGGGACGGGGCCAGCATGCCCAGGCCCACAGCGGTTCCTACGCCGCCGAGGCCCAGGGCGCCAGTGAGAAGCTTGCGGCGTTGGGTGTCGACTTGTTGCTTATCCATGGTGGATTCCTCCCGTTGCGGCCCGTTGGGCCGGTTGCTCGACTCGGTTGCTGCGTCCTACCACTCGAACTCCAGGTAGGCGCGATTGATGTTGGTGGTATGCCAGCCGTCGAAGTGCTCCAGGTGCTTGAAGGCCGGCTCTTCGCGGTGCCGGTCCACCACCTCGTCGAGAGGTTCGAGCTCCTCGGCGGCGGCGCCGACCTCGTGGACGAGGAATTCGTAGTAGGCGCCGGTGTCCTGTTCGACCCGCTCCATGTCGCTAATCCGCCCGTGGCCGGGGACGACTGTTCCGGGGTCCAGTTCCGAGAGCTCCTGATAGGCCTCATAGCCGTTCTTCACACTCGACCACGGGTGTACGCCGAGCATGCGATCGACGTAGACCAGATCGCCGGTGAACACCACGTCCGCATCGGGCAGGTGGACCATGGCGTCGCCGGGGAAGTGGGCATCGGTGCGCTGCATCTCGATGGTCACCCCGCCGAGTTCCAGGGTCGCCTCCTCGCCCTCCAGGCGGCGCTCGGCGAAGGCCGGTTCGGTCCCCTCGAGCCGGCCCCCGACGGCCTCCCTGAGGCGCCCCTCGAGGTGGTCGTCGGCGAATGCCTCCTGCTGGGTCACTGTCTCTTCGAAGGCGATGACCTCGGCGTCGTGCTCGCGCTGGAAATAGTCATTGCCCAGCCAGCGGTGGTCCTGGACCCCGATGTTCAGAACCCAGCGGATCGGTGCGTCGGTCACCTCGGCCACCGCCTCCTCGATCAGCTCCGCGCTGAAGGCGGTGGGCCCCGAGTCGATGAGCAGGACGCCCTCGTCGGTCTCGACGATGCCGTAGTTGGCGTTCATGCCGTGGTTCTCGTAGGTGCGGGCATCCGTCGGGCCGATGATCGCGTGGATCCCGTCGGTCACCGGCTCGGCCTCCGGAACGAACAGCTCATCGGCGAGGGCAGGTGACAGGAGCATCGCCCCAGCCACCAGCCCGCCGGCGGGCAACGTGTTAGAGCGCGAGACCCGGGTTGTCATCGCTGACCCCCTTGAGCTTCGGCACGTAGGGCTCCTCGACCCGCAGCGCGTTGTGGTTGCGGAAGTAGTCCGCCAGCACATCCCAGGCTTGCGGTCCGTCCTGGGGCTCGTTGACGTCGGCCCAGCCGGCCACGACGTACTTGCGCTTGGGGTCCATGGGCTCGCCGTTGATCTCCAGGTCGCTGATGCGATCGCCCATCTCCCGGGTCGGATCGATGGCGTAGCGCAGCCCGGCGCTGCGGACCATGTCGCCACCGCGATGGAGCATCGGATTTTTGTTGAAGATGGAATTGGCGACGTCCTCGAGGACGTGTTTGATCGCCTCGCCGGTCATCTCGTTGCGGGTGGTCTCCGAGTAGGTGCTGCAGGTCTGGTTCATGCAGTCCTCGAAGGTGACCTTGCCGGGCAGGACGCTCGGTCCCCAGCGGAACCCCGGGGTGAAGGCGACCTCGGCGTCGCGTCCTTCGATCAGGGCCCGGGCGAGCACCTCATCAAAAGTGCCGTTGAAGTTGCCGCGCCGGTACAGCACCCCATCGACCTCGCCGACCACCTCGGAGAGCTTCTCCTCGTACGGGGCATGGATGTCGTCGACCAGCGACTGCATCTCCGGGTCCGGGTCGAGGGCGTTGGAGAAGATCGGCAGGTTGCGGTAATGGAAGTCGCGAATGCGTCCGTCGCGGACCTCGAAGTCCAGCACGGAGAGGTACTTGCCGTTGGAGCCGCTGTTCACGACGAGCGTCGGTTCGCCGTCGGGGTCTTCGACCCGCTCGGGGTAGGGGACCGGGTCGTGGGTGTGGCCGCCGAGGATGGCGTCGACCCCGCGCAGTTGCCGCGCGTAGGCCATGTCGGTGAGCATGCCGGCGTGGGAGAGCAGAACCACCACTTGCGCGCCGTCTTCGCGTGCCTTGTTCACCTGCTCCTGAAGGCGGTCGAGCCGGTGACCCATCTCCCACTGCGGGAACATATACCCGGGGTTGGCGATGGGGGTGAAGGGGAAGGCCTGGCCGACCACCGCCACGGGGACGCCGTTCTGTTCGTGCAGGGTGTAGGCGTCGAAGATCGGGTCGAGCCAGTCGCGGTCAAGCACGTTCTGCGCGAGGAAGCGCACCCCGGCGTCGTCGAGGTCGGCGACCAGCTCCTGGACGCGCTCGTCGCCGTAGATGAACTCCCAGTGCCCGGTGCAGGCGTCGACCCCGAGCTGCTTCTGGAAATCCACCATGGCGCGGCCTTCGGTCCACAGGGCCGGGCCTGATCCGTGCCAGGTGTCTCCGGAGTCGAGTAGCAGGGCGTCGGGGCGTTCGGCGCGGGCCCGCTTCACCGCCGTGGCCAGGTGGGCGGCGCCGCCGACACGACCGTAATACTCGGCCGCCGCCTGGAAGTCGAGGTGGGTGAAGGCGTGGGCCTCGGGGCTGAAGCGATCGAGTTCGTAGTGGCGGAGGAGCTCCTCGCCGACGAGCAGCGGTGGCTTGCCCTTGAAGTCGTGGAGGCCCAGATTGATGTTGGGCTCGCGGAAATAGACCGGCTTGAGTTGACCGTGGAGGTCGCAGAAGTGGAGGAAGTGGACGTTGCCCCTGCGCGGCAGGTCGTAGAAATTCTCCGGGATTGCCCGCCAGTCGCCCGCGCCGTTGCCGCCCGCCAGGCTCTTGCCGGGGCGGGCCAGCGCGCCGGCCGCGCCGGCGGCCAGCATCAGCTCCAGGAAGTCGCGCCGGGATAAGCGCATCGCCAGGCTCCTCGGTTGCGTTCGTTGGTTTAATTGCGATCGATCAAAATCAAACGTAGGACCGCGTGCGCAGTGGCGGAATACCCATTGGTGGGTGACAGCCGGGGCGCCGGCCTATTCCCTTTTGGGGAGGGGCGTGCGGCGGCGCGGCGGAGGGCTGGTCGCAATACCCCCTCGGGGATAGATGCCCCGTGTGCGGTCTCCCCTTTGGCAGGTTGTTGCATATATCAGGACATGGGCATTCTTCAGCGAAACGTAGCGTCGCACAACGACAGCGGGGAGAGGCGGTGATGAACCGGGAGTACTACAACGCCGTCCGGCGGATGGAGGAACAGGGGGTCGATGCCGACTACATGGCCGGTTGGATCGGCGGCTATCTGCAGAACCCCAAGCGTGAAGAGCAGCGCGTCAATGACCGCTATGAAGCGGGTTACGCCGACGGCCTGGAGGGTCGTACCGACAACATCGTGGCGTCCAACTGAGGAGCACCGGAGATGGCGGAGTTTGATCAATCCCTCGATGCCACCGGGCTGAATTGCCCGCTGCCTATTCTCAAGGCCAAGAAGACCCTGGCCACCATGAACACCGGCGAGGTGCTTTACGTCATGGCCACCGATCCGGGATCGGTGAAGGACTTCGAGTCCTTCAGCAAGCAGACGGGGCACGAGCTGCTCGAGCAGAAGGAAGAGGACGGGACCTACCACTTCCGGCTCAAGCGCGCTTGAGCCGGCTGCGGGGCCGGCCCCGGTTGGCGGCCCCGCCCCGATCCCACACCCGCAAGCCGGCCATGGAGGCAGCCATGCGCGTCACCCCGCAAGCCGAGGTGGCGGACGACCCCGCTCGTCTTGAGCCTCGGGACCGCCAGGAAGTCCGCTACACCACCTGCTACATGTGCGCTTGCCGCTGCGGTATTCAGGTCACCCTGGAGGACGGCCAGGTTCGCTTCATCCAGGGCAACCCGGATCACCCGGTCAACCGCGGCGTGCTCTGTGCCAAGGGCAACGCCGGCATCATGAAGCAGAACTCCAGGGCGAAACTCCGCCGCCCGCTGCGTCGCAAACCGGGCACGGAGCGCGGCGAAGGCGCCTTCGAGGAGATCTCCTGGGACGAGGCCCTGGATGAGCTCACCGAGCGGCTGCGCCGGATCCGCGCCGAAGACCCGAAGAAGCTCGCCTACTTCACCGGTCGTGATCAGATGCAGGCGCTGACCGGGCTCTGGGCCACGCAGTTCGGCACCATCAACTGGGCGGCCCACGGCGGCTTCTGCTCCGTGAACATGGCCGCTGCGGGGCTCTACACCCTGGGGCACGCCTTCTGGGAGTTCGGTGATCCGGACTTCGAGCGGACCCGCTACTTCCTGCTCTGGGGCACCGCCGAGGATCACGCCTCCAACCCCTTCAAGCTCGGCATCGACACCCTCAAGCGCCGCGGCGGGCGCTTCGTCGCCATCAATCCGGTGCGCACCGGCTACCAGGCCGTCGCCGACGAGTGGGTGCCCATCCGTCCGGGCACGGACGGCATGCTCGCCATGTCGCTGATCCACTGCCTGCTGCGCGACGGGCAGTTCGACCAGGACTATCTCATCCGCTACACCAACGCCCCCTACCTGGTGGTTCAGACCCCGGGGCAGGCCGGGGATGGGCTGTTCCTGCGCGATGAGCAGGGCGCGCCGCTGGTCCGGGATCTGCAGCAGGAGGCGTTCGTCGATGGCACGCAGGCCGGGATTGCGCCGGCGCTCTTCGGTGCCTGGACGGCGCCTGACGGGCGGCCGGTGAAAACGGCCATGACCCTGCTCGCCGAGCGCTACCTGGACGCACAGTACGCCCCGGAGCGGGCCGCCGAGGTCTGCGGCGTGCCGGCGGAGACCATCGAGCGCCTGGCCGCCGAGATGGCCCACGTGGCCTTCCAGGAAACCATCGAGATCGAGTGCGAGTGGACCGACTGGGCTGGACGCCGGCACGACCGGTTCATCGGCCGCCCGGTCTCCATGCACGCCATGCGGGGGGTCTCAGCCCACTCCAACGGCTTCCAGGCGGCCCGTGCGCTGCACCTGCTGCAGCTGCTGCTCGGCTCGGTGGATTGCCCCGGTGGGCATCGGGCCAAGCCCCCGTACCCGAAGCCGATCCCGCCACCGCTGCGTCCCGCCCGGGAGACCGCACCGGATACTCCGCTGGCGGCCTCGCCGCTGGGTTTCCCGGTGGCGCCCGAGGATCTGGTCATCGACGGCGAGGGCCGGCCGCTGCGCATCGACAAGGCGTTCTCCTGGGAGGCGCCGGTCTCGCCCCACGGCAAGATGCACACGGTCATCAGCAACGCCCACGACGGGGATCCGTACCCCATCGATACCCTGATGCTGTTCATGGCCAACATGGCCTGGAATTCCACCATGAACACCACCAGTATCCAGGACATGCTGCGCGCCCGGGACGAATCCGGCGCGTACCGCATCCCCTACCTGGTGGTGGTGGACGCCTTCCACTCCGAGACCGTGCAGTACGCGGATCTGGTGCTCCCGGATACCACCTACTTGGAGCGCCACGACTGCATCTCCATGCTCGACCGGCCGATCTCCACCGCCGAGGGGCCGGCGGACGCCATCCGTCAGCCGATCCTGGAGCCGGAGGGCGAGGCACGTCCTTGGCAGGAGGTGATGATCGAACTCGGCGCCCGCCTGGGGCTGCCGGCGTTCACCAACGAGGACGGCAGTCCGAAGTACAGCGGCTATGAGGACTTCATCGTCCGCTTCGAGAAGGCGCCGGGGGTCGGGTTCCTGGCCGGCTGGCGGGGCGAGGACGGCAGCAAGCCGCTGCGCGGCGAGCCCAACCCCCGGCAGTGGGAGCACTACATCGAGAACGGCGGTTTCTTCCAGTACGAGTTGCCGCTCTCGCATCAGTTCTACAAGTTCGCCAACAAGGGCTACCTGGAGTGGGCCGAGGCGGCCGGGATCAACGGCTCCGCCGAGCCGATGGTCATGAGCGTCTACGCCGAGCCCCTGCAGCGCTTTCGACTCGCCGCCGAGGGGCTCTACGACGGGCCGCAACCCCAGGATCCCGTGGACCGCGAGCGGGTGCGCACCTACTGTGATCCGCTGCCCTTCCACTACGCGCCGCTGGAACAGAGCCGCGTCGAGGGGCAGGGGTATACCTTCCACGCCATCACCCAGCGGCCGATGACCCACTACCACGCCTGGGACAGCCAGAATGCCTGGCTGCGCCAGATCATGGCCGAGAACGTCCTCTACATGAACCGCGCACGCGGCGAGGCGCTGGGCCTTAGCGATGGCGACTGGGTCTGGGTCGAGTCGCACAATGGGCGCATCTGCGTGCCGCTGCAGCTGGTCGAGGGCGTGCAGGCGGATACCGTCTGGACCTGGAATGCGGTGGGCAAGCGCTCCGGGGCCTGGGGGTTGGAGCCCGGCGGGCCGGAGGCCAGCCGGGGGTTCCTCCTCAACCACCTGATCGATGACCGCCTGCCACGCCGGGATGACGAGAAGCCGCTGAGCAACTCCGATCCGATCACCGGGCAGGCGGCCTGGTACGACCTGCAGGTGCGCATCCACAGGGCGGCACCCGGGGAGGGCGGGATCTCGCAACCGCAGTTCACCGATCTGATCCCGCCGCCGGGCGTCGACAACGGGCCGATGAGGCTCATGCGCTACGCAACCCACCAGGCGGTGCGCCTGCACCGCTCCATGCGCGACATTCTGAGCCGGGGGCGTTGATGAGACTGGGACTGGTCATCGATCTCGATACCTGCGTCGGCTGTCACGCCTGCGTGGTGGCGTGCAAGCAGTGGAACACCTCGGGGACGGTCGGTCCGCTGACCGATTACCACCCCTACGGTGGATCCCCCAGCGGGGTCATGCTCAACCGCGTGCGTCATTACGAGGAAGGGACGTACCCGAACAGCAAGACCGTCAACGTGCCGGTCTCCTGCATGCACTGCGATGAGCCGCCCTGCGTGGATGTCTGTCCCACAGGCGCGTCCTACAAGCGTGACGCCGACGGGATCGTGCTGGTCGACGAGGCCAAGTGCATGGGCTGCAACTACTGCGCCTGGGCGTGCCCTTACGGCTGCCGCGAACTCGATCACGCCAGCGGCACCATGAAGAAGTGCACGCTGTGCATCGACCGGATCTACGACGACCGCCTCCCCGAGGCCGAGCGCCAGCCCGCCTGTGTGCTCTCCTGTCCGGCCCGGGCACGGCACTTCGGCGATCTCGACGACCCCGACTCGCGGGTCAGCCAGCTGGTGCGCGAGCGGCGGGGCTTCGTGATGCTCCCCGAGATGGGGTGCCAGCCGGTCAACCACTACCTGCCGGTGCGCCCGCCCGAAGCCAGCCGTCCGCTGCCCGAAACGACCGGTACGTCCCCGGGGCAGGGCACCGATCCGGCCAGCGTCCAGCACTGGCCCAACCGCGTCGTTCACCGCTGAGGGAGGATTCACCCATGCATCCCGCCTGGTCCGTTGTCTTCTTCACGGTGCTCTCCGGTGCCGGCTACGGCTTCGTCGCCCTGTTCGCCCTGACCGATATCCTCGCCCTTGGTGGCGCGGTCGGGCAGCGAGAGCTGCTGGCCGCGGTCGCCATCGGTGCCGTGCTCATCACAATCGGCCTGATGTCGTCCGCCGGTCACCTCGCCAATCCGCGCAATGCCTGGCGTTCTTTCGCTCGCTTCCGGACCTCCTGGCTGTCCCGCGAGGCGGTGCTCGCCGTGCTCTTCTACCCGGTGGCCCTGCTCTACTTCGGGCCCTACTTCCTGCTCGGGCTGGAGCACAACGCCGTGACCCTCGTGTTCGCCGGGCTGACGGCGGTGCTGGCCCTGGCCACGGTCGTGGCGACGGGCATGATCTACGCCTGTGTCCGCGCCATCCGCGAGTGGAGCCAGGGGTTGACCCCGGTAAACTACCTGCTCATCGGTCTGGGGTTGGGCGCCGCCGTGCTCGCCGCCGTGCGCGGTTTCTTCGGCGCCGATCCGGCCCCGGCGGCGGCCATGGGGGTGGCGCTGCTGGCGGTGGCCGCAGTGACCAAGTCGGCCTGGTACCTGTGGAACCGCCGTCCCGGCAGTTCCAGCAAGACGACGGCCTTGGGGCTGAGCGGTGCCCCGGTGCGCCTGGTCGACGCCGGTCACACCGCCGGCAACTTCCTGACCTGGGAGTTCCAGTACCCCCTGCCCGAGGGGCGCGCGCAGGTCTACCGTGGGTTGGCACTGGCCGCAACGTTCGCCTTCCCCATCGCCGCGTTGAGCGCCGTGGCCCTTGGGGCCGGGGCGGTGTGGGCCTACGCGGCGGTGGCGGTGGCGCTGCTCGGCGCGCTCATCGAACGCTGGCTGGTCTTCGCCGAGGCCCGCCACGCGGTGCGTCTCTATTACCACGAGGCGCGGCTGTAAGGCGCGCAAGCCCCGGCGGGGTCTCTGCGCCGCCCCGCCTTAAACCGCCGAGGCCCGGGCCAGCTCGGCCCGGGTCTCGGTTATTGCGCAGGAGGTGGACGGCCGCTTAGGCCTGTTCGGTATCCGCCGGGACGCGACGGCGGACGGGGCGCGGTTCGCTGTTCAGGCAGCCGTGCTCCGGGAAGGCCGGCTCGGCGTTGGGTGAGCTGTGGTACCACCCCAGTTGCGGCTGGAGCGTCACGGTGGGGCCGACGACGATCAGCGCCGGGCCCTGGAGCCGCGCATTGCGCACCTGTCCGGGCAACTCGCCGAGCGGGGCGGTGATCACACGCTGTGCCGGGGTGGTGGCCTGATCGATCACTGCGGCGGGCTGGTCCGGCGGCAGGCCGCCCGACTGAAGCTGGGCGCAGACCGTCTCCAGATGGGTGAGCCCCATGTAGACCACCAGCGTCTCGTCGCGGCGGAACGGGGCCCACTGGGAGAGTTCCAGGGCGCCGTGGCGGCGGTGCCCGGTCAGGAAGCGGCAGCTCTGGGCGTGATCCCGGTGGGTCAGGGGGATGCCGGCGTAGGCCGCAGCACCCTGGGCGGCGCTCACCGCCGGCACCACCTGGAACGGGATGCCGTGCTCGATCAGCCCCTCGATCTCCTCGCCGCCGCGGCCGAAGATGAACGGGTCCCCGCCCTTGAGGCGCAGCACCCGCTTGCCGGCAGCGGCCAACTCGATGAGCTTGTCGTTGATCGCCTCCTGGGGCAGCGTGTGCCGGCCACGGCGCTTGCCGACGGGGATCCGCTCGGCGTCCTTGCGCACCAGGCGCAGCAGCGCGGGCGCCGCCAGGTGGTCGTGGAGCACTACGTCGGCACGCTGCATCAGGCGCAGGGCGCGGAAGGTGAGCAGGTCGGGGTCGCCTGGGCCGGCACCCACCAGGTAGACCTCGCCGCGCCCGTCACTGCGGGCCTGTTCCTGGCGCAGCAGCTCGAGCATTGCCTGTTCGGCCTCCCGCTCCCGACCCGCGAGCATGGACTCCGCCGCCGGGCCTTCGAAGACCTGTTCCCAGAACCGCAGGCGCTGCCGCCCGGTGGGGAGGGCGGCAGCTACGCGCTCCCGCAGGCGGCCAGCAAGGGCGGCCAGCCGCCCGTAGGCGGTGGGCAGCAGGGTCTCCATCTGGCTGCGTACCTGACGGGCCAGCACTGGCGCGGCGCCACCGCTGGTGATCGCCACCTGCAGCGGGGAGCGGTCCACCACCGCCGGGGTGATGTAGCTGCAGTACTCCGGCCGATCGACGGTGTTGACGGGTATGCCCCATTCGCAGCATCGGCGGTAGACCAGCTGGTCGGTGGCCTCGTGGTTGGCGGCGTTGAGCACCAGTGCCGCCCCTTCTTCCATGCCGGGGCGGTAGTCCTCGGCCCGATGGTGGGCCCGGTCGGGATGGCGCTGCAGCAGTTCCTCACAGTCCCCGCCGAGTTCGCGGGCAACCAGAGTGACGGTCGCCCCGCTGTCGAGCAGATCCTCGGCCTTGCGGGCGGCGGTCTCATTGCCGCCTATCACCAGACAGTTGCGGCCGTGGAGCTTGAGGAAGATCGGGTAGTGGTCCATCGCGGGGTCCCCTGCTGGTCTTGGCTGGTGCGCCATCCATCATGACGCGCGCATGTGTCATGCAAATATCTCCAACGGGGTACCGCGGGCCGGGCCGCTATCAGGCGGCCGCGGCCTCACTCAGGGCGCAGACGTTCTTGCCCACCTCCAGGCGCCGGGCCTCTGCTTCGTCGGGCTGGACGAGGCCGATGTTGACCCGCTTGATCTCGATATACGCCTTGGGAAAGTGGGGCAGGCTGCCGAGGATATAGCTGCGGAACGGCTCCGGACCGGCATCCACCTGTCGCAGCCCCGGATTGCTGCGGCGCAGGGGACCGAGTTCGGCGCAGAAACGGCCCCGGGTATCGGCGACGCTGGGGTCGGTGGCGTGGCCGGGCAGGACCACGGTGTCCTCGGGCAGGGCCAGCAGCCGCTGCAGGGAGTCATGGAAGAGCGGCGTCCAAGCCTCGGCGGCGCCGCCCAAGTCGGGGCGGGCGATGGACTCCAGGAAGATGCTGTCCCCCGAGACCAGGTACTGTTCGTCGACTAGGAAAGCCACCATGCCCAGGGTGTGGCCGGGGACGTGCAGGGCGCGCAGCGTGATCGCCCCGACGCGCACCGACTGATCGGCATACAGCGGTGCGAAGTCGATGCGGGCCGGCAGCATGTCCATCGGGTGGATGGCGTCGTAGGGATGCAGGTGGTAGGGGACCCGGTGGCGACGGGCCAGTTCCGGGCCGCCGCTGATGTGGTCGGCGTGGGCGTGGGTGTCGAGGACCTGGGTGATGCGGGCTCCCCGCGCATGGATCAGCTCCTCGTAGACGTCCACGTGGCGATTGGGGTCGATGACAGCGGCCTCGCCGTCGCTGATGATCACGTGGCTCAGGTCGCCACGGGCCGGGCGGATCACCTGGTAGACGGTGTAGCGCTCGTGGTTGCCCACTACCCGGTGGTAGTAGAAATCGCCCCAGGCCTCCATGCCGCCCTCCAGGTTCAGGGCCGGGTAGCCGAGTTCGCGCAGGCCGTGGGCCAGGTGCTCCGAGGTGTGCCCCTCGCCGCAGACCGTCAGGATGGTGTGGTCGGTGGGTAACCGGTCGGACAGCTGCGCCCGGATGCCGCGCAGCACGGCCGCGTCCATGTCGTCGGCGTCCTCATCGAGGTCGAGCAGCTCGAAGTAGGGGACGTTGATAGTCGGGGTGTCGTGCGGGCCCTCGACGCGCCAGCGCTCGAACTCGTCGGGGTTGCGCACATCCAGGATGAACAGCCGCTCGGCGCCGAGCAGGTGCTCCCAGGCAACGGCCGGTGTCCAGGCGGTCTTCAGGGTGTCCAGCATGGTTAGCCTCCTCACTCCTTGGGTGCGACAAAATGTCTGGTCTTTCACCAAGGATGGAGGCGCAGCGTCGGGGTGCTATATCCCGAAAGAGATAAGAACTGGAACCAATCAGGATTGGTCGATGGGTCAAAAAAACCCCGGGGCCGGCAGGCCCCGGGGTCCGTATCGCCATGAACGGTCGGTGGACCGTTCACGTCCCCGGGCAGCTCTTCAGCTGAAGATGCTCGGGCGCCGACGCCGCTTCTCACCGCTGCTGCTGCTGCGCTCCTCGGTGGCCGTGCTCCGGGTACGCTCCGGGGCACTGCTGCGGGACCGGGAGGAAGAGGTGGTGGAGCGGCTGCGCGTCGGGCGACGGCCGATGGCGGACTCGGAGGAGCGGCTGGAGGAGCCGACGGCCGACTCGGAGGAACCGCTGCTCCGACTGCTGCCGGCGCTGCGGCTGCTGCCGCCACTGCTGCTGCTGGCGGAGCGGTCGCCGGAAGAGCGCTCGGAACGCTCCTGGCTGATCTGGCGGCGGGCCTGGGCCTCACGCTGCTCCTTGGCCTTCATCTCGCTCATGCGCCGGGCGGACTGCTCGACCACGTCCTGGGACAGCAGGCGCTGGTCACCCAGGGACTTGACCAGGTCCTGCGTGCGGCGGGGCGCCAGACGCTGGGAGCTGGTGGCCATGTGCTCGTAGAGGCGACGGTACGCCTTGGTGACCTCGCCCATGATCTGGGCGGTCTGCTCGAAGTGCTGGTCCACCTCGCTGCGGACGTTGCGCACTTCCTCGCGGTTGCGGCGGGCCACGCTCTCGGCGTCGCGGATCTCCTGGGTGTTGGGCGAAGAGGCGCGCCCGACGTAGGCACCCACAGCGGCACCGACCACGGCACCGACGACAAGTAGCAGGATTGGATCAAACGCTTCCATACCGGACCTCCCGATTAGTTCATCGGCTACTTTGTATCAAACGACTGATTGCGCGGAACAGGGTGCGCGCTTACACCGCGAGCCCGGCTGAGACGGCCCCGGCCGAGCGCTCCGGACACCATATACGCAATCGTACAGCGTATCATCCCGCACAGGGTACAGCGTCGCGCGTTGGCGCGGGAGGCCGCATGCACGGGGGGCTTGAAACGGCAGCTCAGATCAGCGGGGCCGGTTGGGCGGTGCTGATGGCGGCGGCGGTGCTGCTGGTCCTCGCCCTGGGGTTGGCCGTCACGGGTGGGTGGGCGCTGCTGCGCGGTCGCCTACTCCGCGGGGTGTCCGTGCTCGCCGCCGGGCTGATCCTGCTCGGCGGGCTGGGAACTGCCGGCGCCCTCGGGCTGGGTTTGCTGGCCTATGAGCGGCTGGAGCGGGAGCGCCCGGTGCTGGCGCTGCGCTTCCAGGAGGTGGCCGGACAGCGCTATGTGGCGCGGCTGATCTACCCGGACGGGCGGCGTGTGACCGTCCCGCTGGCCGGCGATCAGTGGCAGGTGGATGCCCGGGTGCTGCGCTGGAGCGGCTTCGCGACGGTGCTCGGTCTGGAGACCCGCTACCGGTTGGAGCGGATCAGTGGTCGTTACGCCGACCCCGAGGCCGAGCGCACCGCGCTGCGTACCGTGCACCCCCTGGCCCCGCCGCAGCGGGGTATCGACCCCTGGTTGCTGGGTCAGCGCCACGGCGATCGTCTCCCCTGGGTGGACGCCACCTACGGCAGCGCCACCTACCTGCCCATGGCCGACGGCGCCGAGTACCGTGTGGCGGTCACCCGGGGCGGCCTGATCGCGCGGCCGACCAATGCCGAGGCCGAGGCAGCGGCCCGCCGCTGGTAGGTCTCAGTGCCGTGCCCAGCCGGCCCGGCCCACGGGCTGGCCGCGGCGATCGAAGATCAGCACCTCCACCTCGCTGGCTGCCGGATCCACCAGGGCCAGGGCGGTGCGCTGCGCCTCCCGCGCCACCGCGTCGCCCAGCGGGAGATCAGCGGCCTGCGCGAGGTCAAAGGCCTCGGCGACCGTGTTGGCGGTGGCGATGCCCTCCTGGCAGGCGGCATCCGCGCCGAGTTGTGCAGCGGTCTCGGCCAGCGCCGTCAGATCGGCCTGCCCGCGGCGCGAATGCACATCGAGAAAGCCCTGGGCGAGCTTGGTGATCTTGGCCAGGCCGCCGGCGATGGTGATCCGCGGTACCGGGTGCCGGCGCAGGTACTTGACCATCCCGCCCACGAAATCGCCCATGTCGATCAGCGCCTCGTCCGGGAGCCCGTGGTAGGCCTGCACCGCCTGCTCCGAGGTGCGTCCGGTGCTCCCGGCCACATGCCCGAGCCCGGCGGCCCGGGCCACGTCGATGCCGCGCTGGATGGCGTCGATCCAGGCGGCGCAGGAGAAGGGCACCAGCACCCCGGTGGTGCCGAGCACCGACAGTCCGCCCTCGATCCCCAATCGCGGGTTGAGGGTCTGCGCCGCCAAGCGTTCCCCGTCTTCGATGGCGACCTCCAGGGTGACGTCGGCCGGCACCGACAGCTCGGCCGCGGCCTCGCGGATACCCTGCTCGATGTAGCCCCGCGGACCGGGGTTGATCGCCGGCTCGCCGGCGGCGACGGGCAGACCGCTGCGGCGCACCGTGCCCACGCCGGGGCCGGCGCGCAGCCGCACCCCGCCGCCCGGTGCGCCGGGGCGTGCGGTCACCGAGACCAGGGCGCCGTGGGTGACGTCGGGGTCGTCACCGGCGTCCTTGATGACGCCGGCCCGCGCCCAGCCGTCGCCGCGGGCCTGAGCGGCCAGGGCGAAGGCCGGGGCGCGCTCCCGCGGCAGCCGGACGGTGACCGGATCGGGGAAGGCGCCGCTGACCAGCCCCGAGAAGGCCGCCCGCGCCGCGGCGGCGGCGCAGGCGCCGGTGGTCCAGCCGCGGCGCAGGGCGGTGCCGGCGGAGGTCTCAGTGAAGGACTCGGGATCTTGCGCCATGCGCTGATCCTAACCCAGGCGAGGGTCAGCCGCCGCCGGGCGTCGTCTCCGCAACCACGCCAGCGCCTGCTCGACCTCGGTGGCCACCTCCGCCTCCGGCGGGTCCGGCGGGCGCTCGACCATCACGATGCGGACTCCGCAGTCCCGGGCCGCATCGAGTTTGCTGCGAGTGGCGGCCCCGCCGGCGTTCTTGGTGACCAGGGTGTCGATGCCGTGCTCGCGGAGCAGGCGGCACTCGTCGGCGTAGTGGAACGGCCCGCGCTGGAAGAGGATCCGGGCTCCAGGCGGCACCCGCTCCGGCGGCTCCAGGCAGCGGATCCAGTAGTGGTGGTGGGGCGCGGCGCAGAAGGCCGGGACCTCCTGATTGCCGATGGTCAGCAGCACCCGGCCCGGCTGCGGACCCAGCGCTTGGGCGGCGGCGGCCATATCGGCCACCCGGTGCCACTGCTCGTCCGGCCCCGGTTGCCACGCTGGTCGACGCACTGCCAGCAGGGTTGTCCCCGTTTGCCGGGCGGCCGCCGCCGCGTTGGCCGATATGCCGGCGGCGAAGGGGTGGGTGGCATCGACCAGGCAGTGCACACCGTGCTGGCGCAGGTACCCGGCCAGTCCGGCAACGCCCCCGAATCCGCCGCGACGGACCGGCAAGCGGGGCAGGCGGGGGCGGCGAGTCACCCCGGCCACCGAATAGACCGCGGCGATCCCGGGCTCCTGCTCCAGCGCCTGGCCCAGTGCCAGCGCCTCGCCGGTACCGCCAAGGAGCAGGACACGCAGCGGCTCAGGTGCCATGGCGGGCCGGGGCAGTGGTCTGTGCCAGTCGGTGGCGGTGCATCACGTCTCCTTTGGACGTCGGGGTGCGGCGGTTTGACGGCGGGGCCCAGGCTGCCTAGAGTACCAAGCTCCTCAGGTGCCCCGCGCGAGCAGCGGCGGGGTGAAACGGGAAGACCGGTTCAGCCGCACCTAGCGGCGAGTCCGGCGCTGCCCCCGCAACGGTAGGTGGGGGGCGGATCACAAAGCCACTGCAAGGCGCCGTCGTTCGGCGGCGGGCCCTGCGGGAAGGCGATTCGCCCGGGGTCACCGACCCCACCCACGAGCCCGGAGACCGGCCTGAGGGAACCCAGGTGCCGCGGGAGGCGGCAGACCGGGGCAGGCCTCCGTTTGCCGGGCGCAAGCGCGATCCCTCCCCCCATTTCTGTCCTCCTCCCTGCGGTGGAACCAAACCGACGCGCGTGCGGGTGGCGCGCGGAAGGGAGGAAAATATGTCCAGCAACACCACCAGCCGGGTCGCCGCGGGCGTGGCGGTCGGCCTGATCGTGGGCAGCGTCCCGGCCATGGCCGATACCGACGGCGAGTCGGCGCAACTTGCCCCCCTCGTGGTCACGCCAACCCGAATGACCCAGACCGTCGACGAATCCCTGTCCTCCGTCTCCGTGATTGACCGCGACGAGATCGACCGCCAGCAGCCGCGGCAGGTCTCGGACCTGCTGCAGGGGCGGGCGGGGACGAGCCTGGCAAGCAACGGCCCGTTCGGGAAAGACACCAGTCTCTTTATGCGTGGCACCGAATCGGACCACACCCTGCTGCTGGTCGATGGGGTGCGCATGGGGTCGGCGACGACTGGAGGGGCTTCATGGCAGTATCTGCCGCCTTCCGAGATCGAGCGCATTGAGGTCGTTCGAGGGCCGCGCTCCTCGATTTATGGCGCAGACGCCATTGGGGGCGTGGTGCAGGTCTTCACCCGTGAGGGCCAAGAGGGGCCGCCGCGGGTGAACGCCTTTGCCGGCAGCGGCAGCTTCAATACCTACGAATACGGCGCAGGGGTGGCCGGCGGAACCGGGGATACCCTCTACAGCCTCTCAGCCGGTCACTTTCACACCGACGGCATCAATGTCCGGGATGAAGCGGGTGACGATGATGAGGATGGTTATACCAATATGACCGTCAGTGGTCAGTTGAGCCATCGGTTGACGCGTGAAGCCGAGGTCTTCGGTAACTTTCTCTATGCCGAGGGTGAAAGCGACTTTGATCCGGATAATCCCACCGCCTCGGCCTATAACGAGTTTACCCAGGCGGCGCTTCAGGCGGGTAGTAGGCTCTCAGTTACGGATTTGTGGCAAATGGAGGTCGCGATCTCTCAAAGCCGCGACCAGGAAGATAACCTCTACGATGACCAAGCGGGGCCTGATGACTCAACCTTCGACACCCGGCGCGATATGGCCAAGTGGCACAATGAATTTGACCTAGGCAGGGACCTGGATTTGGCCGTTGGCGCGGACTGGCGTGAGGATCACGTTGATTCCACCACGGACTTCGATGAAGACAGTCGCTACAACATCGGCACCTATCAGGTGCTGACGGCTTGGCTCGGCTCTCATCAGCTGCAGGGGAGTCTGCGTTACGACGATGACGAGGAGTTTGGCGACCAAACCACCGGACAGCTTGCTTGGGGGTGGCAGCTGACCGAGGCAGTCCAGACCCGGGCGAGCTACGGCACGGCCTTCAACGCGCCGACGTTTAACGAACTTTATTTCCCGGATTTTGGCAATCCAGAGCTGGAGCCGGAGACCTCGGAGTCTTTTGAAATCGGGGTTCGCCAGGCAGGCCGATACTCTTACTGGGATCTCGCCGTGTTTCAGACCGATATCGACGATTTGATTGATTCATCAGAAAATATTAATATTGACGAGGCCCGCGTCCGCGGCGCCGAATTGGAAGCGGGTGCCCACTGGCAGGAATGGCAGGTCTCCGGCGCCTTTACTTACCTCGATCACGAGAATAGAGACACCGGAAATGAGTTGCAGCGCCGGCCCAATGAATCGGCGCGTGTAGATATCGACCGGCAGTTGGGCGATTTCTCGGTAGGTGCGACCGCTCTTGCACGGGGGCGTAGCTACGACGACCAAGCCAACGACACGCGCCTCTCCGGCTACGGCCTCCTGAATCTGCGTACCAGCTACGCCATCACCCCGGAGTGGACCCTGCGCGGGACGCTGGAGAACGCCCTGGACAAGGACTTCGAAACCGCGGACGGTTACAACCAGCCGGGCCGGGCGGTCTACGTCTCTCTGCACTTCAATCAGCACTAACCGGGGCGTGTCGATGGAGCGGATGCATCGACGCAGACCCCGATTCGCGGCGCACCCGCACGGGGCGTAGGGTGCCGCAGGGCACCGGGCGCGTTACTGTGCGGGTGCCCCGCCCCGCTAGAGGAGTAGGAAGGAAACCATGGGAAACCGACTTTCCAAGATCGCCACCTGCACCGGTGATGAGGGCCGCACGGGCCTCGGTGACGGGTCGCGGGTGGACAAGGACAGCCACCGCGTCGAGGCCTTCGGCGAGGTGGATGAGCTCAACAGCTTCCTGGGGCGCCTGCTGGCCCACGAGCTGCCCGAGGACGTGGCCCCGGTGCTGGCACAGGTCCAGCACGAGCTCTTCGACCTGGGCGCCGAGCTGGCCGTGCCCGGCCACAAGGCGTTCCCCGAGGGGGCCGTGGATCGCCTGGATGCGGCGCTGTCCTACTTCAATGACTCGCTGCCGTATCTCAAGGAGTTCATCCTCCCCGGTGGCGGCCGGGCCACGGCGGATTGCCACGTCGCCCGGGCGGTTTGCCGGCGTGCGGAACGCAAGGTCGTGGCCCTGAGCCACCACGAGGCGGTGCGGCCCGAGTCCATGGCCTACCTCAACCGCCTCTCCGACCTGCTCTTCGTCGTCGCCCGGGTCCTCTCCCGCTACGAGAACGGCGGCGAGGTGCTCTGGCGCCCGGCCGGTCAGCGGGCGGCGGATGAGAGCGCGTAAAGTGTCGATGGTGGGCGCGACGGTAGGGTGGACACACGTGATGGCAGTCGGGGGCGTGGTGCGCCGGCTGGCGGTGCGGCTCTGCCGGCTGAAGAGCGTCGGGCAGGCGTGGCGGCACTGCTACACTGGCGATGACTGTTTATCCCGAGGTTCCAGCCATGGCCGATCCGCAGCCAGCCGGGATGACCGCCGAGGCGTACCTTGCCTGGGAGGCGGAGCAGCCCCTCAAGCACGAGTTCGTGGCGGGGGAAGTCTTCGCCATGGGTGGGGCTCCGGAGCGGCACGTGACCGTGACGCTCAATGCGGCCAGCGCGCTGCGCCAGCAGCTGCGCGGGGGGCCATGCCGTACGTTCATGGCCGACATGAGGGTCCGGGTGGAGGCGGCCGACGCCTTCTTCTATCCGGATGTGCTGGTCACCTGCGATCCGACCGATCATCAGCGCTCCGAACACAAGGAGGCGCCGTGCCTCGTGGTGGAGGTGCTGTCCCCCTCCACGGCGGCCTACGACCGGGGCGCCAAGTTTGCCGCCTACCGCAAGCTCCCCTCGCTGCGGGAGTATCTGCTCATCGACCCGGAGATCGGGAGCCTGGAACTCTACCGCTCGGACGGTCAGGGCCACTGGGTGTTGTACCCGCACGAGGCCCACGAAGAAGTGGTGCTGGCCAGCCTGGAGGCGCGACTCGTCGGAGCCGAGGTCTTCGAGGACGCCCCGCCGGGGCCCGAGCCGCGCTAGGGGGCATCGCAGCCGGGTTCCTGGTGTCGCTGGCGGCGTGGGCGCCGGTGCACGCCGGGGAGCGCTGTGTGGAGGACGACACCGGCCAAGAGGTCTGCCTGGAGGCCCCGGCGCAGCGGATCGTGGCCCTCTCGCCCGGGGCGACGGAGCTGCTCTTCGCCGCCGGCGCCGGCGATCATGTGGTGGCTGCGGTCAGCCACGCCGACTACCCGGAGGAGGCCGCCGATCTGCCCCGGGTGGGCAGCTACGACCGGCTCGATATGGAGTCGATCCTCGCCCATGAGCCGGATCTGGTCATCGGCTGGACCAGCGGCAACTCCAGCAGCCAGCTCGAGCGCATCGAGTCGTTGGGCGTGCCGCTCTACCGCAGCGATCCCCGCCACCTTGAGGAGATCGCCACCTCCCTGGAACGGCTCGGGGCCCTGGCCAGCAGCGAGGAGGTCGCGGAGGCCGAGGCCGCCCGGTTTCGCGATGCGGTGGCGGAACTCGAGGCCGAGTACGCCGGCCGCGACCCGGTGCGCGTCTTCTACCAGATCTGGCCGGACCCGGTGATGACCATCAACGACGAGCAGATCATCAGTGAGTCGATCCGCATCTGCGGCGGCGAGAACGTCTTCGGCGATCTCGGCAGCCTGACCCCGCGGCTGGATACCGAGTCCGTCCTCGAAGCCGACCCGGAGGCGATCGTCGCCGGCGGGATGGGCGAGGCCGACGACGCCTGGCTGGACGAGTGGCGGCGCTACGACGTCCTGGAGGCCACCGCCAAGGACAACCTCTTCTTCGTCCAGCCCTCGACGATCCAGCGCCCGACGCCGCGCATCCTCGAGGGGACGCGGGCGCTGTGTGACAAGCTCGAGCAGGCCCGGCGCAACCGCTGATGGGGATCGGGCGCACAGCCGATCAGCGGGGCCGCTCCGGCGCCGTGAGCGAGGAGGGCGGGGCGCTGGCCCAGCCGAGTGGGGTCGGATCGCCGGTGCGCTTCCTTTTGCCCCTGGGCGTGCTGGCGCTGGCAGCACTGCTGGCGGTGGCCACGGCGGTGGCCATCGGCAGCGTGCCCCTGACCCCGGGCGAAGTCCTCGCGGTCCTGGCCGGCAGCGGCGAGCCGCTGCACCAGACCCTGGTCCTGGAGCTGCGTCTGCCCCGGGCCCTGGCCGCTTTCGCCGTCGGCGGACTGCTGGCCGTGGCCGGGGCGCTGATGCAGGTGCTGCTGCGCAACCCGCTGGCCGACCCCTACGTGCTCGGGCTCTCCGGCGGGGCCGCCGTGGGCGCCCTGGCGGCGATGCTCCTCGGGCTGGGCATGGCCCTGGTCTCCGGGGCGGCCTTCGTCGGGGCGCTCTTCTCGACCCTGCTGGTCTTCGGCCTGGCCCACGGCACCGGCAGCTGGACGCCGACCCGGCTGCTGCTCACCGGCGTGGTGGTGGCCTCCGGCTGGGGGGCGCTGGTCACCTTCATGCTCGCCGTCGGGCCCACCGAGCAGCTGCCCGGCATGCTCTACTGGCTCATGGGCGATCTGGCCTACGCCCGCGGCCCGTGGCTCGCCTTGGTCGCCCTGGCCGTGGCCGTGCTGGTGGCGTTGCCGCTCGGGCGCAGCCTCAACGTCCTCGCCCGCGGGCCACTGCAGGCGGCGGCGCTCGGCGTCGCCGTGCGGCCATTGGAGTGGGCGGTCTATGTGGCGGCCAGCGTGCTCACCGCCGTCGCCGTGACCACCGCCGGGAGCATCGGCTTCGTCGGGCTGGTGGTCCCGCACATGCTGCGCCTGGTGCTGGGCAACGACCAGCGGCTGATCCTGCCCGCCGCGGCGCTGGCCGGCGGGGCGCTGCTGGCGCTGGCCGATGTCTTCGCGCGCACGCTCATCGCCCCGGAGCAGCTCCCGGTGGGCGTAATCACGGCGATGCTCGGCGTGCCGCTGTTCCTCTACCTGCTGCACCGCAGTCGTTAGGGGGGAAGCATGCTCCAGGCCCAGGATCTGATCATCGACATCCCCGAGCGGCCCGACGGCTATCCGCTCAACCTCACCATCGAGCCCGGGGAGATCTGGGGCGTGCTCGGGCCCAACGGCGCGGGCAAGACGACGCTGCTGCACACCCTGGCCGGGTTGCGCGCGCCCCGCGCCGGCGCGGTCGAGCTCGACGGCGCCAGCCTGCGCCGCTGGCGGCGCAAGGCGCTGGCTCGGCGCCTGGGGGTGGTCTTCCAGGAGCGCCACGACGGCTTCCCGGCCTCGGTGCTGGAGACCGCGCTCATCGGTCGCCACCCCTACCTGACGCCGTGGGATCTGGAGACCGCCGAGGATCTGGCCTGCGCCCGGCAGGCGCTGGAGCGGCTGGAGCTCGGCGGGCTCGAGGAGCGGCTGGTCAGCACCCTCTCCGGCGGCGAGCGCCAGCGCCTGGCGATGGCCACGGTGCTGGCCCAGGACCCGGCCGTCTGGCTGGCCGACGAGCCCACCAACCACCTGGACCTGCGTCATCAGGTGGCCGTCATGGACCTGCTGGCCGGCCAGGCGCGGGAGGGGCGCGGTGTCTTCCTGTGCCTGCACGACATCAACCTGGCGGCGCGCTGGTGTACCCACATCCTGCTGCTCTACCCCAACGGCGATGCCTGCTGGGGGCCCGCCGAGGTGATGCTCGTCACCGAGGCGCTGGAGGCGCTGTACGGCCAGCGGCTGGTCGCCGCCGAGGCCGACGGGGCCCGTGTCTTCGTACCCGCCGGCGGTCTGCCGTGCGGCTGATCGCCCCCGGCGTCGCCGCCCTGGAGCGCTGGAGCGCGCGCTGGCCGCTCCTCTTTCACCTCTACGCCTGGCCGTACCGCCGGCTGGTGGCCCGGGAGCTGCGCCTGGCCGGGGTCGTGCCCGGCGAGCGGCTGCTGCATGTAGGCTGCGGGGCGCTGCCGTTCACTGCGGTGCTGGCCGCGCGCCTGGGCGGGGCCCGGGTGATCGCCGTGGACCGTTCCGCCGCCGCCGTGGCCGGGGCGCAAGCCGTGGTGGCGCACCTGGGCCTCCTCGGTGAGGGACCGGGGCGCGTCCGGGTCCTCTGTGCCGATGCGGCGGCCGACGCCCTGCCCGAGGTGGATGTGGCGCTGATCGCCCTGCAGGCTTGCCCGCGGACGCCGATCCTTGCCAACATCCGCCGCCAGCGCGCGCCGGCCCGTATCCTCTTTCGGCTGCCGCGGCCCGGGCTGGAGGGCCAGTACGGGGCCGCGCCGGACGGCGAGACGGCGGCCGGGAGCTGTCGGCACGGGATGCCGACCTTCGACCGCACCGCGCTCTATCTCCATCGGCCACCGGAAACGACGTGAACGGAGCCACCCTCAGCTGGACGACCCTCGGTGCCCGCGCCGTGCTCGCGGCCTTGGTGCTGGCCCTGCTCGGTGCCCTGCTGGCCGGCAGCGCGCCGGAGTGGGCGTGGGTGCACGGCCAGCTGCAACAGCTGCGGCAGGTGGCCGAGTCGCAGCCGGTGCAGGCGGCGCTCGTCTTCCTGTCGCTGCGCTTTCTCTTCTCGGTGGTCTCAGTCCCCGGAAGCGGGGTGCTGACCGTCGCCGGTGGGGTGATGTTCGGCTTCTGGGCCGGTCTGGCGTTGGTCCTGGTGGCGGTGGGCACCGGCGCGCTGGCGATCTTCCTGCTCACCCGCTACGCCCTCCACGACGCGGTGCGCCGCCGGTTCCCGGAAGCACTGCGGCGCGTCGACCGCCACTGTGCCGACCACGGCCCGAGCGCGCTGTTTTTGCTGCGCATCGCCGAGCCGTTCCCCACCTTCCTGATCAACGCGCTCTTCGCGCTGACGCGGATGCCGGCGCGGACCTACTTCTGGGTCAGCCTGCTGGGGATGTTCCCCGGCGTGGCCATCCTCACCAACGCCGGCGCGCAGTTGGAGGCGGTCCACACCCCGGCGGAGCTGATGAGCACCGGGATGATCGCCTCGCTGGTGGCCCTCGGCGCCATCCCGTTGCTCTCCAGCCTCGCCGCCGCCCGGCTTCGGGCGGATCGGCGCCGGCGCGGCGACTGAGCGCCACGGGGGGCCATGCCCCGGGCATCGGCCGTGGCCGCCGCGGACCGCCTAGAATAGGGGGAACCGCTGCCCGGTCATCGTGAGGCGCCCCGTTGCCCGCCCAGGAAGTCTTCCGCGCCGAGGGGATCACCAAGGTCTACCGCATGGGCGAGGTGGCCGTGCACGCCCTGCGCGGGGTGGACCTGGTCCTCTACGCCGGGGAGCTGGTGGTCCTGCTCGGGCCCTCGGGCAGTGGCAAGTCGACCCTGCTCAACATCCTCGGCGGGCTCGATACGCCCACCAGCGGTCGTGTCATCGTCCAGGGGCGCGATCTCACCCGGGCCGGGGAGGCGGAGCTGACCGCCTTTCGCCGCCACTTCGTCGGCTTCGTCTTCCAGTTCTACAACCTGATCCCCAGTCTGACCGCCCGCGAGAACGTGGCCATCGTCACCGAGATCGCCCGCGACCCCATGCCCCCCGAGGAGGCGCTGGCGCTGGTCGGGCTGGGCAGCCGACTGGACCACTTCCCCTCGCAGCTCTCCGGCGGCGAGCAGCAGCGGGTGGCCATCGCCCGCGCCGTGGCCAAGCGCCCCCAGGTCCTGCTCTGCGACGAGCCCACCGGCGCCCTGGACTCGAAGACCGGGGTGGCGGTGCTCGAGGTCCTCGAGCGCATCAATGCGGAGCTGGGCACTACCACCGCGCTGATCACCCACAACGCGGACATCGCCTCCATGGCCCACCGGGTGGTGGACTTCAAGGACGGGCTGATCGACTCGGTGCACACCAATGACCAGCGGCGCCGGGCGGCGGAGCTGGTCTGGTGAGCGCGCTCACCCGCAAGCTGCTGCGCGAGCTGGTGACTCTGCGTGGGCAGGTGATCGCCATTGCCGTGGTCATCGCCGGCGGCGTGGCGACGCTGATGATGTTCCTCACCGCGCTCTTTGCCCTGACCGAGACCCGCGACGCCTTCTACCAGGAGTACCGCTTCGCGGATCTCTTCGCCAGCGCCGAGCGGGCCCCCCGGGGCCTGGTGACGGAGATCGAACGGATCGACGGCGTCCAGCGCGTGGAGGACCGCGTGGTCACCGCGGCCAACCTGGACGTCCCCGGCTACGACAACCCGGTGACCGGGCGCATCCTCTCCTTGCCCGAGGGCCGCCAGCCGGACATGAACCGCCTCCACCTGCGCCAGGGGCGGCTGCCGGAGCCGGACCGCGAGGCCGAGGTGGTGGTCAGTGACGCCTTCGCCGAGGCCCATGGGTTGGGTCCCGGCGATGACCTGGCGGCGATCATCCGCGGCCGCTACCAGCGCCTGGAGGTGGTCGGCGTGGCGGTCTCGCCGGAGTTCATCTATCAGATCCGCCCGGGTGAGATCCTCCCCGACTACGAGCGCTACGGCATCCTGTGGATGAATCGCCGGGCCCTGGCCGCGGCCTACGACATGGACGGGGCCTTCAACGACCTGCTGCTCACCCTGCAGCATGGCGCCCGGCCCGGTGACGTCATCGAGGCCGTGGACCGCCTACTGGAGCCCTGGGGCGGGCGCGGCGCCCACGACCGCGGGGATCAGCTCTCCCACGCTCTGCTCGAGGACGAACTGACCCAGCTGGCCAACCTGGCCTACGTGATCCCGACGATCTTCCTCGGCGTGGCCGCCTTCCTGCTCAATGTGGTGGTCAGCCGCCTGGTGGCCACGCAGCGCGAGATCATCGGCGCCCTGAAGGCCTTCGGCTACTCGCGGCTGGCCATCGCCGGGCACTACGTCCGGCTGGTGCTGCTCATCGTCGTGCTCGGGGTGCTCGCCGGGGTGGCGGCCGGGTACTGGCTGGGGGTGCAGCTGGCCGAGATCTACGCCGGCTTCTTCCGCTTCCCCTTCCTCGAGTTCCGGCTTCAGCCGCCGGTGGTCGCCATCGCCGCGGCGGTGACCACGCTCTCGGCGCTGCTCGGGACGTGGCTGGCGGTCCGGCGTGCTGCGCGGCTGCCGCCGGCGGAGGCGATGCGCCCGGAGCCGCCGCCGACCTATCGGCCTACACTGATCGAGCGCCTTGGGCTGCAGCGCTGGTTCAGCCAGCCGACGCGGATGATCCTGCGCGGTCTCGAGCGCCGTCCCCTGCGCGCCGGGCTGGCCACCGTGGGGATCGCCCTGGCCGTGGCGATCCTGATGATCGGCCCGTATCAGCGCAACGCGCTCAACACCATGATCGACGTCCAGTTCAACCTGGTTCAGCGCGATGACGTGACGGTCTCCTTCTACGAGACGACCTCGCGCAAGGTGATCCACGAGCTTGCCGGGTTGCCCGGTGTCGATCGCGCCGAGCCGTTTCGCCAGGTGGCGGCGGAGGTCGCCTTCGGGCACCGCAGCCACCGCATGGCGGTGCTGGGCCTGGAGCCGGATGCGGACCTGCGCCGGCTGCTCGATACCGACCTGCGTACGGTTCCGCTGCCCGGGGAGGGGGTGCTGCTGACGGATTACCTGGCCGAGCAGCTGCGGGTCGGGCCCGGGGATACGCTGGAGATCCGTGTGCTCGAGGGGCGGCGGCAGACGCTGGAGGTCCCGGTCAGCGGGGTGATCGCCGAGTACCTGGGGGTGTCGGTCTACATGGAGCTGGACGCACTCAATCGGCTCCTCGGCGAGGGCGAGGCGATCTCCGGGGCCTGGCTGGGTCTTGCCGGGCAGGAGCGCGGCCCCCTGCTGTGCGAGCTCGACCGCCGCCCGCGGGTGGCCGGGGCCACCGAGGCCGATGCCGCCATGCGCAACTTCGAGGAGAACGTGGCCGGCACGATGATGGCCACCGCGGCGATGACCACGCTGCTCGCCGGTGCCATCGCCTTCGGGGTGGTCTACAACAACGCCCGGATCGCACTGGCCGAGCGCGGGCGCGAGCTGGCCAGCCTGCGGGTGCTCGGCTTCACCCGGCGCGAGATCGCCTATCTGCTCCTCGGCGAGCAGGCGGTGCTGATCGCCGCCGCCCTGCCCATCGGGTTCGTGATCGGCCACTACCTCTACGCCATCATCGTCCAGGCGGCGGAGTCGGAGCTCTACCGGGTCCCCATGATCCCGTCGGTGGCCGGCATGGCGTTGGCTACCCTGGTCCTGCTCGGCGTCGCCGCTCTCTCGGCCTGGGTGGTGCGGCGCCGGCTGGATCGCCTGGACATGGTCGAGGCCCTGAAATCGAGGGAGTAGGGATGCAGCCACGCTGGAAAGCCGTCATCGCATGGACCCTGGCCGGGGTCGCAGTCATCGGCCTGCTGGTCCTGGTGCTGCGGCCGGCGCCAATCCTCGTGGACACCGAGGCGGTCAGCCGCGGCGCCCTGGAGGTCACCCTGGAGGAGGAGGGCAAGACCCGCGTGGCCGATCGCTATCTCCTCTCCGCCCCGGCAACGGCCCAGGCCCGGCGGGTCACTCCCGAGCCCGGGGATCGGGTCGAGGCCGGGCAGGTCCTCGCCACCCTCGACCCGATGGCCGTCCCGGTGCTCGACGCGCGGGCCCGGGAGCAGGCCCGGGCCCAGCTGGAGGCCGCGCGCTCGGCGCTGGAGGCGGCCCGCGAGGAGGCCGAGGCGGCCCGGGCGACGGCGGAATCGGCGGCCGATGAGTACCGCCGTCTGGCGACCCTGGGCGAGGAGGGGGCGGTCTCGGAGCGGAGCGTGGAGCGGGCCGACGCCGAGCGCCGGCAGACCCAGGCGGCCTGGCGCTCGGCGCAGTTCCGGGTGGCCAGCGCCGAGGCCCAGCGGGATCAGGCCCAGGCGGTCCTGCGCTGGGAAGGGGAGGAGGCCCTGGACGCCGGCGCTGCCGAGCCGATCCGTCTGCGTGCCCCCATCGACGGCGTGATCCTCCAGCGCCACTTCGAGAGCGCCCGGGTGGTGCAGCCCGGTGATCCGATCCTGGAGCTGGCCGATCTCGCCCGGCTGGAGGTGGAGGTCGAGGTGCGCTCGGCGGATGCGGTGCGCATCGCCCCCGGGATGCTGGTGCGCCTGGAACGCTGGGGCGAGGCCGAGCCCCTGGAGGCCGTGGTCCGCCGGGTGGAGCCCTACGGTTTCGAGTACATCACCGCCCTCGGCGTGGAGGAGCGGCGGGTGCGGGTCATCGCCGATCTCGCCTCGCCCCGGCAGGCGTGGGCGCGCCTTGGCGATGGCTACCGGGTCAACGCGGTCTTCGTGCTCTGGTCGGCGGAGGACGTGCTGCGGGTGCCGACCAGCGCCCTGTTCCGCCACGACGACGGCTGGGCGGTCTTCGTGGTCGAGCAGGGGCGGGCGCGGCTGCAGCCGGTGACCATCGGCGAACGCGGTGCCCGTCTGACCCGGGTCCACTCGGGCTTGGAGGCCGGCGCCGAGGTAGTGGTGCACCCGCCCCGAGAACTGGCCGACGGAGGGCGGCTGAGCGTGCGCCGCTGACCGGGCCGCCGGGGCGCAGCGGCGTTGTCCGGCCCTGGCCGCGGCGTATAGCCTAGTCCGACTTAGCGAATACCGGTGTGCGATGAAACAGGTCAACATTCATGAGGCCAAGTCCCAGCTCTTGAGCGGATCCGCCAGTACGGGATTCGCACCCTGAGGGCGGCCTGAGCCATGGCATCCTCGGCGGGTATGGCCGGTGCGCTGGCGGTGGCCGTGGGCAGTGCCCTCGGCGGGGTGGGCCGTTTCTGGGGGGCGGCGGCGGTCAACCGGCGCCTGGGCGAGGCCTTCCCTTGGGGGACGCTGGTGGTCAACGTCACCGGGGCGCTGCTCGCCGGGGTGCTGGCCGCTGTGCTCGCCGCCACGGGCGGTGGATTCGCCACGCTGGAAGGGCTGCTGCTGATCGGCTTCTGCGGCAGCTACACCACGGTCTCCTCCTTCGCCCTGCAGACCTACACCCTCGCCCGGACGGGCAGCGGGGTCCGTGCCGTGGGGAACATCGCCGCCACCCTGGCGCTGACCCTGGCGGGCGCCTGGGCCGGGTTGCAGGCGGGGGCGTGGATCGCCGGAGGCGGCTCATGAGGATCACCCTCTGGGTCGCCGCCGGCAGCGCCCTCGGCGGGTTGAGCCGTTACGGCGTGGACCGGTTGATGCAGGTGGCCGGCTGGGTGGCCTTCCCTGGGGGAACCCTGCTGGTGAACACCCTCGGCTCGCTGCTCATCGGTGCCGTGGCGGCCTGGGCGGCGGCGGATCCGGCGGAGCGGACGCTGCCCACCCACTGGCGGCAGTTCGCCGTGAACGGCTTCTGCGGCGGGTTCACCACGTTCTCCATCTTCAACCTGGAGACGCTGACCCTCCTCGAGCGGGCGCCCGCTCTTGCCGGCGCCAATGTGCTAGCCACCACGGTCCTCTGCCTGGCGGCGGTGGCGATCGGTTACGCTGGAGTGGCGCGGTGGCTCCAGGCTCGATGGCCGGCCGCCTCCTGAGACCGATACGGAACCTGCCTGGAGGACACTGTGAAGATCTGGGTCGATGCGGATGCCTGCCCGGGCGCGATCAAGGAGATCCTCTTTCGCGCCGCCCAGCGCACGGAAGTGCCGTTGACGCTGGTGGCCAACCACCCGATCCGGGTGCCGCCGTGCAAGCATATCCGCGCCGTCCAGGTGGCGCCCGGCTTTGACGTCGCCGATCATGAGATCGTCCGCCAGGTGGCAGCGGGGGATCTGGTCATCACCGGCGACATCCCGCTGGCCGCCGAGGTCATCGAGGCCGGCGCCCAGGCGCTCAACCCCCGTGGCGAGCTCTACACGCCCGCCACCATCCGGGAGCGCCTGAATATGCGTGATTTCATGGATACTATGCGCGCCAGCGGGGTGGAGACCGGTGGGGCGGCGGCGCTGAGCCAGCGTGACCGCCAGGCCTTCGCCAACCAACTCGACCGGATTCTGGCCCGCCGCGGGACGGACGGGTAGCCGGGCGCGCCCTAGCAGGCCACCGTCGCGCCGTTGAGGTTCTCGTAGAGTTCGCGGAACTGTCCGGTGAGCTTGTGCCTCGGCGCCCAGTGAATCAGCGGCTGGGCGTTCTGGTGCGATTCGCGGACCTTGACCGAGGTGTTCAGGTGGGGGGCGAGGATGGGCAGTTCCTCGTTGATCAGTTCCTCGACCAGCTGCCGGGGCAGATTGGCGCTGGGCTGGAACTGGTTGACCACGATGCCCTCGACCCGCAGCGCCTCGTTGTGATCCTCGCGGATCTCTTCCAGGTGCTCGACGAGCTCGTAGAGCGCACGGCGGGAGAAGTCGTCGCAGTCGAAGGGGATCAGGCAGCGTTGCGCGGCGATCAGCGCCGAGCGGCTGAAGAAATTCAGTGCCGGCGGGGTATCGATGTAGATGGCGTCGAATGGGGTCTGCAGGCTGGAGAGGGCGTCGCGCAGCTTGTAGATCTTGTAGCGCGCCTCCAGCTTGTTCTGCAGCGCCTCCAACTCCCGGTTGGCCGGCAGGATCGAGAGGTTCTCGAACGGGGTCTCGGTGATGAACTGATCGAGATCCGCCGGCTTGCGGGGGCCGAGACGGAAACCCAGGGTCGAGGCGTAGAAGTCGGCGATGGTGGACTCGCACGCGTCGGCATCGGCGCCGAGCAGATACTGCGAGGAGTTGCCCTGCGGGTCGGAGTCGACCACCAGCGTCCGCAACCCGGAGGCGGCGCTGATGGCGGCCAGGTTGCAGGTGATGGTGGATTTGCCCACCCCGCCTTTCTGATTAAAGATCACGCGGTTCACGCTTGCCTCCCGCTCCGTGTTGCCACCGGTTGGACGGATCGCCGGCAAATTGCCGGTAAGTATCCGGCCGCAGGGCATGTGCCGTCAATCCGTGTGCCCGCCGGCGAGGGTGCGGTGCGCTTCGCGGAGGTCTCCGTCTGTCATTCGCCCCCCCAGGGCTGGTAGGATCCTCGCCCTTTCGCGATTGGCACGAACAGCGCCCTCCTTGGTGGCGGGCCCTTCCGGGTCTGCTGGTGATTCGCGGCATCCAGGCTCCGGGCCCGGCCCGTGAGCGCACCATCGCGGTTTCGTATTGCGTACGAGCCCTCGGTCCTGGAGCGGTCCGAAAGGGGGCGTAATGGTCTGGTGACTTGGGGAACGGAATGGACTGGAGCAGGCTCAAGCGGGAGTGGTTCGGCAACATCCGGGGCGACGTGCTCGCCGGCATCGTGGTGGCACTGGCCCTGATCCCCGAGGCCATCGCCTTCTCCATCATCGCCGGTGTGGACCCGCAGGTCGGCCTCTACGCCTCCTTCTGCATCGCGGTCGTGATCGCCTTCACCGGCGGGCGGCCGGGGATGATCTCGGCGGCCACCGCGGCGATGGCGCTGCTGATGGTCACCCTGGTCAAGGAGCACGGGCTGGAGTATCTGCTGGCGGCGACCCTGTTGACCGGCGTGCTGCAGATCATCGCCGGCTATCTGCGGGTCGGGCAGTTGATGCGTTTCATCTCGAACTCGGTGATGACCGGTTTCGTCAATGCTCTGGCCATCTTGATCTTTATGGCGCAGATCCCGGAGCTGATCGATGTGCCGTGGACCGTCTACCCGATGGTTGTCGGCGGTCTGGCGATCCTTTACCTGTTCCCGTATCTGACCCGGATGGTGCCGTCCCCGCTGGTGACCATCGTCGTCCTGACCACGCTGGCCTGGTTCCTCGGCATGGACATCCCCACCGTGGGGGACATGGGCAAGCTGCCGGACACCCTGCCGGTGTTCCTCTGGCCGGATGTCCCGCTGAACCTGGAGACGCTCTGGATCATCCTCCCCTATGCGCTGGCGTTGACCGTGGTGGGGCTGCTGGAGTCCATGATGACCCAGGGGATCGTGGACAACCTGACCGATACGGAGACCGACCGCGACCGCGAGTGCAAGGGGCAGGGTATCGCCAACATCGCCGCGGGCAGCCTGGGGGGCATGGCCGGCTGTGCGATGATCGGCCAGTCCGTGATCAATGTGAAATCCGGCGGGCGGGGGCGGCTGTCGTCGCTGGTCGCCGGCCTGGTGCTGCTGATCCTCGTGGTCTTTCTGACCCCGCTGCTGGAGATGATCCCGATGGCGGCGCTGGTGGCGGTGATGATCATGGTCTCTATTGGCACTTTCAGCTGGGCCTCGATCCGGGATCTGCCCAAGCACCCGATGAGTACCAACATCGTCATGATCAGCACCGTGGCCGTAACGGTGCTCACGCATAACCTGGCCATCGGCGTGCTCACCGGCGTCCTGCTCGCGGCGCTGTTCTTCGCCAACAAGGTCAGCCGCTTCATGTACGTGCGCTCGGATGTGCAGAGCCTGCCTGACGACCAGACGCTGCACCGCCGCTACGAGGTGGTCGGCCAGGTCTTTTTCGCCTCGGCGGAGCGTTTCCGCAAGTCCTTCGATTTCGGTGAGGACCTGGACACCGTCACCATCGATCTAACCCGGGCCCATTTCTGGGACATCACGTCGGTGGCCGCGCTGGATCGGGTCGTCATAAACTTCCGCCGCGAAGGCGTCGCGGTGGACGTGGTCGGCATGAACGAGGCGACGGCGACCATCGTCGATCGCTACGCGGTCCACAACGAGCCGGATGCCGTCGAGCGGTTGATGGGTCACTGAGCCGGGCAAGGAGTCAACGACCATGAGCAAAATCATCGCCAGCGTCGACGGATCCCGCTCGTCGCCCTCCGTCTGCGATCACGCGGTCTGGGCCGCACGGCGCCTGCAGGCGCCGTTGACGTTCCTGCACGCCTTTCGCAACCCGCACGGTGAGCGCGAGGCGGATCTCAGCGGCAATCTGACCTTCGGGGTGCGGGAAAACCTCCTCGACGAGATGGTGCAGCTTGAGGAGCAGCGGGGTAGGCTCGCACGCGAGCAGGCGCGCGCCATCCTCGAGGATGCCATGAGCCGCGCCCGGGAACAGGGCATCGAGAACCCCGGGCGGCTGCTGCGCAACGGCGAGGTGACCGATGTGCTGGACAAGGCGCAGGAGGAGATGCGCCTGCTGGTGCTCGGCAAGCAGGGCGAGGACGGCGACGCCGAAGAGCAGCATATCGGCAGCCACCTGGAGAGCACCATCCGCCGGGTGCAGAAGCCGATCCTGGTGGCGCCGCTGGCCTTCCGCGAGCCGGAACGCTTCCTGATCGCTTACGACGGCAGCCCGGCGGCCCAGAAGGTGGTCGATCGCATCACCGAGAGCCCGCTGCTCCAGGGGCTCGAGGCGCACCTGCTCCTGGTTGACGCCGATACCGAGGTCAACCGCGAGCGGTTGCTCGCCCCGCGTCAGCAGCTGGAGGCGGCCGGTTTCACGGTCCACGCCGAGGTCCGTCCCGGCGGGATCGACGAGACGGTGTGCAACTACCGCAAGGAGCAGGATATCCACCTGATGGCCATGGGCGCCTACGGCCACTCGCGGTTGCGCCGGTTCTTTGTCGGCAGCACGACCACCCACATGATCATGCGCTCGAGCACGCCGCTGCTCATCCTGCGCTAGGGTTTCGGGCAATGACGGTCCCCGCGCTGCTGATCGCCGCCCCGGGCTCCGGCCAGGGCAAGTCGATGATCACCGCGGCGCTCGCCCGGCTGCACCGCAATGCCGGGCGCCGGGTGCGGGTGTTCAAGCACGGCCCGGATTACCTGGATCCGATGGTCCAGGAGCGGGCCAGCGGGGCGCCGGTCTACCAGCTCCACCCGTGGATGACCGGCGAGGCCGAGTGCCGCTGGCGCCTGGCCGAGGCCGCGCGCGAGGCCGACCTGATCCTCGTCGAGGGGTCCATGGGGCTCTTCGATGGCGACCCCTCCAGTGCCGATCTGGCCGCCCTGGCCGGCCTGCCGGTGGCGGTGGTGATCGACGCCCGGGCCATGGCCGAGACCTTCGGGGCCGTGGTCAGTGGACTGGCCCGCCACCGCGATGACGTGCGGGTGATCGGGGCCATCGCCAACCGGGTGGGGAGTCCGGGGCATGCGCGCATGCTCGCCGGCAGCCTGCCCGAGGGGGTGGAATGGCTCGGGGCGGTGCCCCGCGACGAGGCCCTGCACGTACCCGACCGCCACCTCGGACTGGTCCAGGCCGGCGAGGTGGCCGATCTGGATGCACGCCTGGATGCGGCCGCAGCGGTGCTTGCCGAGGCCGGCGTGGACCGCCTGCCGCCCCCGGTCGCCCTGCACGGCGAGGCGCCGCCGGCTCCGCCCCGGCGGCTGCATGGGCAGCGGATCGCGGTGGCCCGGGATGCCGCCTTTGCCTTTGCTTACCGGGCCAACCTCGAGTTGCTGGAGGCGATGGGGGCCGAGGTGGTGCCCTTCTCGCCGCTGCGCGATGCGACGCTGCCCCCCTGCGATGCCCTCTGGCTGCCCGGCGGCTACCCGGAGCTGTACGCCGCCACCCTGGCCGCCAACGACGGGATGCGGGCCGCCATCGGCGAGCACCACGCGGCGGGCCGGCCGACCCTCGCCGAGTGCGGCGGTCTGATGTACTGCGCCGAGTCGCTGGTCGATGGCGAGGGCGTCGAGCACCCGATGCTCGGCCTCCTCGCGGGGCGTGCCGAGATGGCCGGGCGGCTGACGGGCATCGGCCTGCAGAGCCTGTCCCGCCCGGAGGGCGAGCTGCGCGGCCACACCTTCCACCACTCGCGGCTGGAGACGGCCCTGGAGCCCACGGAGCAAACCGTGCGGCGCAGCGGCAGCCCGGCCGAGGGCGTCTACCGGGTCGGCAGCCTGACGGCGACCTACTTCCACGCGTATTTTCCCTCGGCGCCCGAGGTCGTCGCCGGGCTCCTGAGCCGGTAGGCTACCTGTCGCCGCTTCCCCGGGGAGCGGTTTCTCCCGAGCAACGAGGTGTGCGAAGCGATGCGTGAAGACGCGAAGGATCCGCAGCGGCACGCGGCGCGCATGGAGCGCAAGAGGGCGGTCATGGAGGAGCGCCGGTCCCGCGCGCAGCAGGATCGCGGTGTGCTGTTGGTGCTCACCGGCCCGGGCAAGGGCAAGAGTTCGTCGGCGCTGGGCATGGTGGCGCGGACCCTGGGCCACGGCCGCAGCGCCGGGGTGATGCAGTTCATCAAGGGCGGCCGGGCCACCGGCGAGGAGGCCTTCTTCCGTGACCAGCCCGGGGTCGACTGGCAGGTGATGGGCGAGGGCTTCACCTGGGAGACCGCCGACCGCGAGCGGGATGTGGCGGCTGCCCGCGAGGCCTGGCGCGCCGCCCGGGGCTGGCTGTGTGAGGAGGGGCCGTCGCTGGTGGTGCTCGATGAGCTGTGCATCGTCCTGCGCTACGAGTACCTGGAACTGGGCGAGGTCCTGGATGACCTGTCCCGGCGGCCCTACGAACAGCACGTGGTGGTTACCGGCCGTCACGCGCCGCAGCCGCTGATCGACGCCGCGGATACGGTCAGCGAGGTAGGCGCCGTGCGACACGCCTTCGAGGCCGGGGTGCGCGCCCAGCCGGGGATCGAGTGGTGAGTGCCCGCACCCTCATGCTCCAGGGCACCTGCTCCGGCGCCGGCAAGACGGCGCTGGTAGCCGGTCTCTGCCGCCTGCTCGCCCGCCATGGGGTCCGCGTGGCGCCGTTCAAGCCGCAGAACATGAGCAACAACGCGGCGGTCACCCGCGACGGCGGCGAGATCGGCCGAGGCCAGTGGCTCCAGGCCCTGGCCGCCGGGGTGCCGGCGCACACCGACATGAACCCGGTGCTGCTCAAGCCCGAGGCCGAGCGCACCGCCCAGGTGGTGCTCCAGGGCCAGGTCACCGGGCGGCTCGAGGCGCGCGCCTTCCGTGAGGCCCGCCAGCCGCTGCTGCCGCCGGTGCTCGAGTCCTTCGAGCGCCTGCGTGCCGCCTACGACGTGGTGCTGGTCGAGGGCGCCGGCTCGCCGGCAGAGCCCAATCTCCGCCAGGGGGACATCGCCAACATGGGCTTCGCCGAGGCCGCCGACGTCCCGGTCTGGCTGGTGGGCGATATCGACCGCGGCGGCGTCTTCGCCTCCCTGCTCGGCACCCTGGAGTGGCTTGATGCGGCCGACCGGCGCCGGGTCGAGGCGCTGATCATTAACCGCTTCCGGGGCAGCCCGGAGTTGCTCGGCGAGGCGCCGGCGCAGCTCGCCGAGCGCGGGGGCGTGCCGGTGATCGGCGTGGTCCCGGCGGTGCCCGATCTGCACCTGCCCGAGGAGGACGCCCCCTACCGGATGGCCGGGCCGCGCGGCCCCGGCGGCGCCCTGCAGGTGGTGGCGGTGGCCTATCCGCGGATGAGCAACCACGACGACCTCGACGCCCTGGATGCGGAGTCCGGGGTCCACGTCCGCTTCGCCCGGCAGCCGCGGGATCTCGACGGGGCGGATCTGATCGTCCTGCCCGGCTCCAAGCACGTCTTCTCGGATCTGGCCTGGCTGCGTGAATCCGGCGTGGCCGAGGCGCTGCTGCGCCACTGTCGGTATGGAGGCCGGGTGGTCGGCCTGTGTGGCGGGCTGCAGATGCTCGGCGAGCACATCGAGGACCCGGAAGGGGTCGAGGGCGGCGGCAGCGCCCCGGGCCTAGGCCTGCTGCCGGTGCGCACCCGCCTGGCGGCGACCAAGCAGCTGGCCGAGGTGCACGGCCACGCCGAGTGGCCGGCGCCGGTGACCGTCACCGGCTACGAGATCCACCACGGTGTCACCGGCGCCCAAGAGGGCCTCTTCCCCTTCGTGGCGCGCTCCGACGACGGCCGCGTGCTCGGCAGCTACCTCCACCGGCTCTTCGACAGCGGGCCGTTCCGCCGCGCCCTGCTGGTGGAGTGGTTCGCCCTGGAGGGCGAGGGTGGCGACGAGCAGGCGCGCATCGAGGCGGAGCTGGATCGCCTTGCCGACACCCTGGAGCAGGCCCTGGAACCCGCCTGGCTGGAGGCGCTCGGCGTGCCGGGGCGGCCGGCGGGCTAGGTGCGCGTTCCGTCGGTGCATCCCCCGGGGGTGGGCACGGGGATCGCGCCCCCTGCGACGAACTGTCCGGCTCGTCGATTTGCAACCGGCCGATCAGCCTGCCTAAACTCCGCGACTTCGATGTGGGTGCCCGCAGGCGCAACAGGATCGCCTGGGGTTAAACGGGAAGTCCGGTCCAGCTGCACCCAGCAGTGAAGCCGGCGCTGCCCCCGCAACGGTAGGTGGGGCCTGCGGATCACAGGCCACTGCGAGACAGCCGTCACCCGGCGGCCCTCGCGGGAAGGCGATCCGCAACGACGCATCCAGCGTCCCCCCACGAGCCCGGAGACCGGCCCACAGCAACCCACGAAACGGCGTGCGGGCGGCGCGCCTGGGGGTGAGCTTGCCGGTGATCCCATCCGTCCGGCGGCGGCGCTGCAGCCGTCGTCGCTCCCCCAGTTTGAGTCGCCAGCGCCCGTCGCAAGACGAGGAGCGCTGAACATGAATCCGAACGATCGAAAACCCGGGCGCCTGCTCGGTGCCTTGCTGGCCACGGCGGTGTCGGTCCCGGCCCACGCCGCGGACGATGACCAACCGATCGCTTCCTCCACCGATCTGTCGCCGGTGCGCATCGAGGCCGGCGGCGATCCCCTGGGACGCGGCGCGGACAGCGAAGCCCTGCAGCGCCGCCAGGCCTCCAGCAGCGCCGAGATCTTCCGCGGCGAGGCCTCGGCCGGGGTCGGTGGCGGCAGCCGCAACGCCCAGCGCCTCTACCTGCGCGGTGTCGAGTCGAGCAACCTCAACGTCAGCGTCGACGGCGCCCGCCAGGGGCGCAATCTTCACCAGCACCGCGGTGGCCTGACCGGCCTCGACCCGGACCTGCTGCGGTCGGCCGATCTCGACCCGCGTCCGGCGGCGGACCAGGGCCCCGGTGCCCTGGGGGGGTCGGTTCGCTTTGAGACCGTGGATGCCCAGGACCTGCTCGACCCCGACGAGGAGATCGGGGCCCGCCTGCGCGCTGGCTACGCCAGCGCCGACGAGGCCGAGCGCGGCTCGGCCACCGCCTTCGGCCGGCTGGGCGGCGACTGGGGCGTCCTGGCCCACATCGGTGCGGTCAACCGGGATGACTACCGCGTTGGCGGCGGCGGGAGCATGCCGTACTCCGGCGGCCGCGACCGCGACTACCTGGCCCGCATCAGCCGGGTTCCGGCCAGCGGGCACCAGCTGCGCTTCGGCGTGCAGCGCAACACCTTCGAGGGGGACCACCACTACGGTTCCTGGGGCAGTGACTTCGGCGACCCCCGCGAGCGGACCCACCCGAACCAGGAGCTAACGGGCCAGGAGCAGCGGCGTGAGACCTGGACCGCCGAGCACCGCTACCAACCGGCCGACCCCCACGTGGACTGGCAGGCCCGGGTCTACCGCAACGACAATCGCCTCGAGCGCCAGGATGAGGGCACCGCCACCCGGGCCGTGGAGCACGGTGGCGACCTGCGCAACACCTTTACCCTGGACGCTGGGCCGACCCGTCACCGGCTCACCGCCGGTTTCGACTACTACACCGAGGACGGGCGCATCGGCCAGACCGACGGTCCGCGGCTCAGCCACCGCTCGCGCAACTTCGGCGCCTTCCTGCAGAACCGGATGCGTTGGGAGCGGCTGCGCCTCTCGGCGGGGCTGCGCTTCGATGACTACAACACGGATCTGGTGGAGCAGGACCTGGACGGCGACGCCGTCTCGCCCAACCTCAGCGCCGAGCTGGAGATGAGCGCCGGCTGGAGTGCGTTCGCCGGCTACGGCGAGGCGGTCAGCGGCGCCGGTGTCCTGCCCATCGGCTGGCTGCAGTTCATAGACGATGAGAAGACCAACCTCAACGACGGCGAGCCCTTCAAGGCCGAGGAGTCGCGTCGCACCGAGGGCGGCCTGCGCTACCAGGGGCGGGATTGGATCACGGCCCGCGACCGCTTCGACTTCGAGGCGACGCTCTTCGAGACGCGGATCAAGAACAGTCTGACTCGCACGGATAGCGGGTACCCCGGGCGATCAAAAAATCATGGCTATATCGACGGGGTCATTCAGCGCGACTCGGTCCGCCTGCGTGGCTACGAGCTGCGCGCCGCCTGGGGCGTGGGTCCCTACGACGCCCGGCTTTCGTTCCTCAGCGCCGAGGCCGTCGACGACGACGGCGACCCGGTGGGGGTGATCCGGCGCCTGGGTGGGGGCGGCGGTGACCGCCTGGTCTTCGATCAGCGCTGGGCGGCCCACGAGACCCTGACCCTGGGCTACACGTTCACCTGGGTGGGTGATCACACCGACGTGCCCGACGACGAGCCGGAGCGCGACGGCTACCACCTCCACGACGTACAGGCCGAGTGGCAGCCGTGGGCCGACGACCGCCTGACCCTGGCGCTGGCGGTGCACAACCTCTTCGACGAGCAGTACGCCGAGCACACCTCACTCGTCGACGAGGAGGGCGGCAACTTCTACATCCGCGACGAGCCGGGCCGGGACGTCCGGGTGACCGGGACGCTGCGCTTCTGAGCCCGGCGCCGGTCTAGCCGGTAGAGGGCGGGTTGCCGAGCGCGGTCTCGATGAGCCCGGCGATCCGCCCGTCCAGCCAGTAGCCGGGCCGGCCCGGCCGGGTGCCATGGACGAAGCCGACGTGCCCGCCGTGGCGCTGCAGCTCCATAGACACCCCGGGGCCGAGTTCGTCGGCCTGCGGGATGGTCTCCGGTGGCACGAAGGGGTCGTCCGCCGCGTGGAGGATCCGGGTGGGCTGGCGGATGGCGCCGAGACGCTGCCGGCAGCTGGCCCGCCGGTAGTAGTCGGCGCTATCGCGAAAGCCGTGCAGCGGCGCGGTGAGCAGGTCGTCGAACTCGCGCAGGCGGCGGATGCGCCGGATCCGCTCCACCGGCACCGGCGCATCGCTGCGTGCGGCGAACTTGGCCGCGGCCATCGCCCGCAGGCGGCGCAGCAGGTACGCCTGGTAGACGCGCGCAAAACCCTGCTCCAGGGCGTCGGCGCAGCGGTCCAGCTCGAACGGCAACGAGACGGCCACGGCCAGCGCCACCGGGCAGTCGCCGCGCTCGGCCAGCCAGTTGAGCAGCATCGAGCCGCTCAACGAGAAGCCGACCACCGCCAGGGGCTGCCCGGGGCGCCGCTCGACCAGGCCGGCGACCACCGCCTCCAGATCGTCCCAGGCCGCCGCGTGGTAGGAGCGCCGGTGGCGGTTGGGCCGCCGCCCGGCCCCCCGCGACTGCAGGACCACCGATCCGATACCGCGCCGGGCCAGCTCGGCCACCAGCCCGCGCACGTAGGCCGAGTCGCTGCTGCCGCCCAGGCCGTGGCCGATAATCGCCAGCCCCTGGCCCGGGGGGCCCCAGGCCAGCTCCAGAAAGTCGCCGTCGGGCAGCTCGAAGGTCTCCGACGTCAGCGGGATCCGCGGCGGGCTGCGCAGCAGGGCCGGGAAGACGGTCTGGGCGTGGCGGCCCGGCAGCCACCAGGCCGGTTGGAAGGCGGGGGGCTGCGGATCGGTCACGCGGATGCCTCTCCTGGGGATGTCGGTCCGTGTTCGGTGAACGCTACGTAGCCGGTGACGTTGCTGTGCTCGCCGCCGGCGCACGGCAGTTCGCAGACGAAGCTGGCCCCGGCGCCGGGTTCGCTCTCCACCCACAGGGTGCCCCAGTGGGCGTCGGCGATCAGCCGGCAGATGGCCAGCCCCAGACCGCTGCCCTTGGGCTTGCCGGCCTGTTGCTGAGAGATCTGGTGGAACTTGTCGAAGATCCGTCGCTGATCCTCCTCGCTGATGCCCGGGCCGTTGTCGGTCACCGACAGGCGCAGGGTGTCGCCGCGGCCCGGCTCCAGACGCAGCCAGACCTGCCCCTCGCCGGGCTCGGTGAACTTCGAGGCGTTGGAGAGCAGATTGATGATCAGCTGCATCAGCCGGTCCGGATCACCCTTGACGGCGTTGTCGTCGCTGGTGACCTCGATGTGCAGCTGCGTCTGCCGGTCGGCGAAGAGCTGCTGGGTAGACTCGGCCGCCTCGCGGGCCAGGCGCGAGAGGTCGACGTCCTCCAGCTGCCACTGGGCCGAGCCGCTCTCGATCTTGGACAGGTCCAGCACCTGGTTGATCAGTCGGGTCAGACGCTCGCTCTCGCGGACCACGACCTCAAGGAATTCGCGGCGCTGATCGGCGTCCATCTCGGGGTTGTTGAGCAGGATCTCGCCGAAGGCGCGGATGGAGGTCAGCGGCGTGCGCAGCTCGTGGCTGACCATGGAGACGAACTCGTCCTTGAGCTGGTCGAGCTCCTTGAGCCGCTCGTTGGCCGCGCGCAGCTCCTCGGTGGCGCTCTCCAGGGCGCGGGATTTCTCCTCGAGCTGCCGTGAGTACTCGATGGCCCGCGAGGTGGCGTCGAGGATCTCCATCACGCCCTCGTAGGAGAGGGCCTCACCCTTGACGATGGAGGAGACCATCACCCGCGCCGAGGCGGAGCCGATGGACCCGGCGAGCAGGCGCTCGACGTGGTTGACCAGCTCGGGCCGAGCCTGCTCGGCCTCGTCCAGCGGGCGGCCGCGGTGGGCGCCATACTCGCGGATCACCTCGGCGGAGCGTTCCGGGCCAAGGAAGCGGCCGAGCAGATCCTGCAGATCGCCCACGGTGGCCGTGCCTTCCCAGAAGCGGGCGTCGCGCTCGGAGCGCAGGAAGACGTCGACGAACAGCGTGGCCTGGATGCGCTCCATGTCGCCCTGTCGATCGAACAGCGAGACCCCCAGCAGCAGCCCGAGGTTGGCGAGCATGGTCCAGAAGAAGGCGTGGGCGATCGGATCCATACCCTCCAGGCCGAACAGGGCGTAGGGGTGCAGCCACTCGACCCCCCAAGGCCCGTCGCGGAGCAGCTGTTCGCCAAGCAGGCCGGCCTCGGCCAGCGAGGGCAGTAGCAGGGTGTAGACCCAGAGCAGGAAGCCGGCCACCAGCCCGGCCAGCGCCCCGCGCCGGCTCGCCCCCTTCCAGAACAGCCCGAGCAGCACCGCCGGCGCGAACTGGGCCACCGCGGCGAAGGAGATCAGCCCGATGGAGACCAGGGCGTGGGTGTCGGCGATGAGCAGGTAGTAGATATAGCCCAGCGCCAGGATGACGCAGATCACCAGGCGTCGGATGGCGACGATCAGCCTCGACAGGTCGTGCCGGCCCCGGGCGTGGAAGCGGCGCAGCCGCAGCAGGGCCGGGGTGACGATATCGTTGCTGACCATGATGGCCACGGCGATGGTGGCGACGATGACCATGCCGGTGGCCGCCGAGAAGCCGCCGATGTACACCAGCAGCCCGAGCAGGCCCTGATCCACCGCCAGGGGTAGGGCGAGGACGTAGTCGTCCCCGGGGATCTCGTCGCCGAAGAACAGCAGACCGGCGAGTGTCACCGGCAGGACGAACAGGTTGATAACCAGCAGATAGAGGGGGAACAGCCAGGAGGCCGTGCGAATATGATCCTCGTTGACGTTCTCCACTAAGCTCACTTGCCACTGCCGCGGCAGGAAGAGAATGGCCAGGGCTGACAGCGCCAGCATGGCGATCCAGCTCTGGTAGCCGCCGGGCAGCCCGGTGAGCAGCCCGAGTTCCTGGATGGCCGGGGTGGCCGCTGCCTCGCGGAAGAGCTCCACCGGACCCGCGAAGAGAACGAAGGTGACGAAGATCCCCACCGCCAGGAAGGCGATGAGTTTGACCACCGACTCGAAGGCCACGGCCACCACCATGCCCTCCAGGCGCTCGGTGGCGTCGATGTGGCGCGTGCCGAAGAGGATGGTGAACAGCGCCAGGAGGACCGCTACGTAGAGCGCCTTGTCGTCGAGGAGGCCGGCGCTGCCCGCCTGGACCGCCTCCATGTCGGGGAAGTGCAGCAGCACGTCGAAACTCGATGAGACGGCCTGCAGCTGCAGGGCGATGTACGGGGTGGTGCCCACCAGGGCGATGAACGCCGCCAGGCCGCCGAGCAGCATGCTCTTGCCGTAGCGGGCGGCGATGAAGTCGGCGATGGAGGTCAGCCGGTAGAGCTTGCTGATGCGCACGATCTTGCGCAACACCACCCACCAGACGATGGCCATCAGGGTGGGGCCGAGGTAAATGGTCAGAAAGGCCAGCCCGTGTTCAGCGGCCAGCCCGACGCTGCCGTAGAAGGTCCAGGCCGTGCAGTAGACGGCGATGGAAAGGGTGTAGACGTACGGGTTGTTGACCAGCGACAGGCCGCGGTCGCCGAGCTTGTCCGCCGTATAGGCGACGGCGAAGAGCAGCCCGACGTAAAGGGCCGAGACCAGCAGAATGGTCCAGGCCGGCAGCACGGCGCTCACCCCCGTGCGGCCGCCCGGTTGAGCCGGGCGACGGCCGCGATCAGTCCGGCCCAGACGGTGAAGAAGTAGGCGTAGAGCACCGGCACCCCGAGCACCTTGCCGTCCACCGCGAACAGCGATAGCACCGGGTAGTTAAACAGCACCACCCCGAGCAGGGCCAGGGCGGTGAGTCGCTCGCTGCGCCGTTCCGTCACGTCAGAACTGAGCCTGCTGCTTGCGGACCTCGATCATCTGTTCGGAGGCGTTGATGGCCTCGCGCAGGGTGGTGACGCCGCGCTCCTCGAGCAGGGGTAGCATCTGCGCGAAGATCTCGCCGGTGACCAGGGTATCGCCCAGCGCGGTGTGGCGGCCGCTGATCTCCACCCCCAGCCGGTTGGCGATGGCCTCTAGGGTGTGCTCGGGGGTGTGGTCGTGCAGGAAGACCGAAAGCAGCAGGGTGTCGAGCACCGGGTTCTCGAACCTCAGGCCGCACTGCTCCTCCTTAAGGCGGATGAACTTCATGTCGAACGCCGCATTGTGGGCGACCAGTACCGAGTCGCCGACGAAGGCACTGAACTGCGGCAGGACCGTGGTGATCCCGGGCTTGTCGGCGACCATCTCATCGCGGATGCCGTGGAACTTGATCGACGCCTTGGGGATGGGCCGGCCCGGGTTGACCAGCTGCTCGAAGCATTCGCCCTCGAGGATGCGGCCGTTGACCATGCGCACCCCGGCGATGGAGATGATCTCGTCGCCCTCCGAAGGGGCCAGGCCCGTGGTCTCGGTGTCGAAGATCACGAAGGAGAGCTGGGCCAGAGGACGGTCGAGCAGCTCGCCCTGGTCGGCGGCCTGGTCGGCCAGCGAGAAGTCGTAGAACTCCGGCCGCGGCGGCAGCCGCTCGCCCGGTTGCTCCCACTGGCGCCGCGACACCGGCACGGGGATGCGGAGTACCGCGCGGTCTTCACAACGCGGCTGGGTCTGGCTCCAGGCCACGCTGTCGTGGCGCTCCAGGACGCCACGCGGTGTCAGCTGTCCGGTGGCCTCGGGCAACTCCTCGTCGAGCCACCCCTCGAGCTTCTCCGGCGGGATCGGTGCCCCCGTCCAGGAGAGATCCAGATAGACCCGCTGGTCGCCCATGAGCGGCTCGGCCCGGACCGACTCGATGCCCAGGTCGCCGCGCAGGTGGCGCAGCAGGTGCTCCAGCACCAGGCCGATGGAGTGGCTCTCGGCGTGCATCCAGAGCGGAATGCCGACCACCTCCACCCGGGGCAGCCCCTCGGGATGGCGGCGCAGCACACTGGCGAAGAGATCGGCGCTGCTGATGTCCGCCATCGTCCATGGGGCGGAGACCAGGCGGTGGGTTTCCCGGGCCATGCGCTCGAAGCGCCGGCTCAGCTCGCGGCTCTCGTGGACCATCATGGCCTCGAAGGACTGCCGCTGCTCGCGGGCCATGGCCTCGTCGCCCTGCCCGAGGCTCTCGGCGGCGGCGCGCAGGTTCGCCAGCGGTGCGCGCAGCGATTCGACGGCGCTGCGCAGGGCGTGGTCACGTCGTGCCACCCCCTCGATCTTGCGGGTGATGTCCTCCAGGGTCAGCACGAATCCGGAGCGCAGCGGGCTGGAGGAGGGCAGCAGGCTCATCCGGCAGTGCAGCAGGGCACCGTCGTCTACCGTTGCGCAGACGAACTCGGCCCGGTTTTCGGCGACCGTGTGGTCCTCGGCGATGGCCAGCCGGTGCTGGAGCATCTCCAGGGTGTGGTCCACCGCCGAGCGGGCCAGCACATCGTAGATCGAGCGCCCGAGGCCCAGGGCGTCGTTGCGCAGGATCTCCCCGGCGGCCGGGTTGTAGAGCAGGATCCGCCCCTCGGTGTCGCAAACGATCACACCCTGCTGGATTTCGCGCAGGACGATCTCCAGGCGCGTTTTCTGGTTCTCCGCCCCCTGCGCGCCGGAGCCCAGCGCCTTGGCCACCTCGCGGCGGCTCTCGTAGAGATTGCTGCCGAGGGTCTGCAAGCTCTCCGGGAGTTCGCCGAGCAGGTGCATGCTCGGGATCTCCAGCTCGTGGGCCGGATTGGAGTGGGCCATGATCGATGCGCCGCGGGCCAGGGCACCCAGAGGGCGGATCACCGCGGCGTCGAGGAGGATCCAGATGGCTACGGTGGCCCCCATGAGCACGGCGCCGGCGGCCCCGAAGGCGAGCAGCGCGTTGGCGCGCTCCGGGCCCTCGGGGACGTGGCCCAGGGTCAAGTAACCGACGGTGGCCAGCGCAGCGGCGATCAGCAGGAGCAGGAACAGTGCCGGTGCCCAGAACTTCAGCCGGCGGCGAGCCATGGCGCTGGCCATCACTGCGCCCCGTTGGCCAGGATGTGCTGGACCGTCTCCACCACTTCCTGGGTCGAGAACGGCTTGGTGATGTAGTCGTCCGCGCCCATGGCCAGCCCCTTCTCGCGCTCCACGTCACGGCCCTTGGCGGTGAGCATGACCACCGGCAGGTGCGCCCACTCGGCGCGCTGGCGAATCTCCTGACAGACCTCGTAGCCGTCCTTGCGGGGCATCATCACGTCGAGCAGCACCAGGTCCGGGATGCGCGCCTCGAGGGCCTCGAGGGCCTGCTCGCCGTCCTGGGCGGTGCGTACCTCGAAACCGGCCTGCTTCATCAGGAACTCCAGGGACAAGACGATGTTGTCCTCATCGTCCACGATCAGGATCTCTTGGCTCATCTTCGTGGCCGCCTCCTCTCGGTTATCGTGCCGGGTCGCCATCGCCGGGGGCGTGCTGCCCCCCCGGCGAGCGCCCTATTCTAAAGGCCGAAGACGCCTTGTACGCGGTCCTGGAAGCGCTTGACCGCTTTCATGCTCGTCGCCAGGGACTGCCGGGTCAGGTCGTCCAGCTCCTCGGGGTCGATGTACTTGTCCGGAATCTGCCCCGCCTGATGCTGCTCGATCTGGTGGGTCAGCAGCAGGTCGAGCAGTTCCTCGTGGGCGGTCAGGACCGAGTCGACCATCTCGCTGGTGAGCACACCCTCGCGGCGCAGGCCCTTGAGCCGGGCGACGGTGTTGGTCTCCCGCACGTTGGCGGAGAGTGCGTAGATGCGCGCGCCGTTGGCGATGATGCGCAGGCCCTTGCGCTTGATATCGACGCAGCCGTGACCATTGTCGGAGCGGCGCGAGCGGATCAGGCGGTTGAACAGCCCCACGGCCGGCTGCCCCTCGGCGTCGTCGCCGGTCATGAAGCGCAGCAGTTTGGGCTGCTCCTGCAGGGTGGCGAGGACGAAATCCCAGAGCTCGGTGACCAGCCCCTGCTCACCGTAGAGGAGTTCGAAATCCAGAAAGATGTTGCTCCACCGGGCCGAGGTGCTGTTCGGGTGCCGGGCGATGTAGCGCAACTGCTGCCGCCAACGCTCCAGCGCGTGGCGGTACTCCGGGTTGCGGGCCATGATATCGCCCTTGCACCACTCGTAGCCGAGCTCGTCGAGGCGGACGTTGACCCGCTCGGCGAAGTTGGCGAACCACTCCGCCTCGGTCTCGTCCAGGGGGCGGGGCTCGCTGCTGCCGCGGGGGTAGTCCCCGATGATCATGGCGTTGTCCTGATCCGGGTTGATCAGTGCCTCGCGGCGGGCCAGCGAGCCGAGCACGAGCAGGGCGTAGGGGCGCGGGGCCTCGCCCCATCCCTCGCCGTGGAGTTCGTCGAGGACGAGGTCGATGCAGCGGCGCTGGAGCTGCAGGTGGAATTCGCTGAGCAGGTAGGTGGCGCGGCTCGCCTCGCGGTTGTTGTTCCAGGCCTCGCGGGCGACGTAGCCCACCTCGCCGGCCAGTTGGCGCAGCTCCGCCATGCTGGTGGCTCGGTTGGTGCGCTCGCGCATGACCGTCTGCTGCGCCATGATCGCCTGCAGCATGTTCGACTGCGAGAGCATGCCCACCGGGCGCGTGCCGTCCATGACCACCAGGTACTTGACGTTCTCCCGCGCCTGGATGTCCTTGGCCTCGGACAGTGGCGTTTCCGGACCGATGGCGGTGATCCGCTCGGCGGCCTCGACGATGGAGGCGTCCGGGCTGAGTCCGCGGGTGAAGATGGCCCGGCCGATGGTGCGCAGCGTGGCCAGGCCCACCAGTCCACCAGCCTCGTCGAGCACGCCGATGCTGCCGATCTGGCGCTCGTCCATGAAGCGGAACGCCTCGGCGAGGCTGCAGTCCGGCTGCTGGTAGGTCAGCGGCGTGGACATGGCGGTGCGGGCCGGCTGCGACAGGGCGCCAGTGGGGCTGCCGCGGTGCTGCCAGGAGTTGGCGCGGATCCGGTCGGCGATGATGCGGCTCAGGGTGTCGGCCAGCGCCGGGTGCTCGCGTTCGAGGGTGCGCACGTCCTCGAAGGGGACGCCGACGACCAGCGTCGGCCGGGTGGCGAGGGCGGTGAGGGTGTAGGGCTCGTCGTCGAAGTAGCTTGACAGCCCGAGCAGGGTCACCGGCTCGCGCACGGTGACCACGTTGTGCGCGTCGCGCAGTTCCACGCGCCCCTCGTAGAGGATAAAGAGCGTATCCCGGTCCGGGTCGCCGAGGTGGAAGAGCACCTCGCCACTGTCCAGGTGGTGGACGCTGCCCCGGCCGAGCAGGGCACGCAGGACCCCGTCGTCGAGGTTGCGGAAGACCTCGTTCTCGGCCAGGCGGCGGATATCCAGCGTGTCGGCGGATACGTGCGGTTCCCCGGGGCTGTTCGCTCCGGTGGCCATTGGCGCTTCTCCTGTGCGGGCGTCTGCTCGCTTTGATCATGCCCAAGCCCGGCCGCGGAGACAAACCACTGTGCGGGTGTTACTCACCGGTGTTACCTGCGGGAACGTGGCCTGTTACCGCGGGTAACGTCCGCGCGGGGAGGCCGGGACCGGCGCCCAGGTGCATCAGCGGGTTAGCGGGCCACGCAAGGGTGGCACGTTTTTCGCTAGGTGCTTGCCGCCCCCTGTGGGGGGTGCAACACCTCATAACTCCAGAAATGTGAGGGGGAGACGCGTAATGTCAGCTATGGCCATATGGCTGTTGGTGTTTGTAGGCCTGTACTGGGGCTACTGCATCTTCTGGGGTATCAAGGGATACCTCTGGTCGCGCACAGCCAGCGACTACTTCGTGGCTGGGCGTTCCGTCAGTATGTGGGTCTTCATACTGGCGGCGACGGCCACGTCCTTCTCGGGATGGACGTTCGTGGGCCACCCGGGCCTGATCTACGAGGCCGGCCTGCAGTACGCCTACGCCTCGTTCTACTCCATCTGCATCCCGTTTACCGGCATGCTGTTCCTCAAGCGCCAATGGATGATCGGCAAGCGCTGGGGCTACGTCACGCCGGGCGAGATGTTCGCGGACTACTTCCGGACGGACTCGATCCGCATCCTGATCCTCATCGTGGCGCTGATCTTTGCGGTGCCGTACCTGGGGATCCAGCTGCGCGCTTCGGGCTTCCTGTTCCACGTGCTCACCGACGGCTGGATGGGCGTCGAGATCGGCATGTGGCTGCTGTCCGCGGTGGTGCTTTTCTACGTGGCCTCGGGCGGTCTGCGTGCCGTGGCGTACGTGGATGCGGCGCAGGCCGTGCTGCTCATGGCGGGTATCTTCGTCATCGGCATCGTGGCGCTCTACTACATCGGCGGCTGGAACAACTTCACGCACGTGATTGCCGGCCTCGTCGAGTGGGAGACGGCCACCGGCGGTGCTGGGGAGATCTCGCCGGGCATGGTCCCGGGTGATTCCGGTGCCAGCGGCTACGTCGCCATCCCGGGTGCCATCCAGTGGGTCGGTGCCGCGGCCAATGCCCAGGGCGGCGTCTGGACCGGCGTGATGAACATCACCTACATGCTGGCGCTGGGCGGCATCATGGCTTCGCCCTCGTTCACCATGTGGGCGTTCTCCAACCAGAACCCGCGGCCGTTTGCGCCGCAGCAGACCTGGATGTCCCCGCTGGGCGTCGGTGCCCTGATGTTCACGTTCCTGGCGATCCAGGCAATGGCCACCCACGGCCTGGGCGGCAACACCGAGTTCGCCAAGGACATCTTCTCCGACCAGTACGGCGAGGAGCTGGCCGAGTACCGGACGCTGTTCGAGCCGGGTGCGGAACACCGGGGGCTAGTCGACGAGGTGCGCCAGCGCCTCGATGCCGGTGAGTCCCTGGACGGCATGAACCTCAGCCCGCTGGTGCCCTCGGCGGTCATGCAGCGTGGCATGATCCAGGCCGAGCACCCCGAGCTGAACCGTCAGGAGGTCGAGCAGGTCATTGCGGCCGGTCTGGCGGCGCTGTCCATTGGTGAGGATCCGCGCAACATGGATCCGGACTGGCTGGCAGCCCTGCCGGGGGATCTCGAGCGGGCCTGGCTGGACCTGTCCCTGGATCGGGGCGGTGACAGCGAGCTGGTGCCCCAGCTGCTGAATATGCTGGAGGCGGCAGCGCCCTGGTTGGCGGCCCTGCTGGCGGTCTGTGCCTTGGCGGCCATGCAGTCCACCGGTGCGGCGTACATGTCCACCACCAGTGGCATGTTCACCCGTGACCTGCTGCGTCGCTACATCATGCCGAACGCCAGCAACCAGACCCAGGTCGTGGCGGGGCGGATCTTCGTCACCATCCTGGTGCTTGCAGCATTGACCGTGGCAACGGTGACCACCGACGCCCTGGTGCTGCTCGGCGGTCTGGCCACCGCGATGGGTACGCAGATGTGGGTGCCCCTGGCAGCCATCTGCTTCTTCCCCTGGCTCACCCGTCCGGGTGTCGTCTGGGGCCTGAGCGTGGGCATCATCGCCGTGCTGATGACCGAGAACCTCGGCATCGACCTGCTGGCGGCGATGGGCGTCGACGTGCCCTGGGGTCGTTGGCCGCTGACCATCCACTCGGCTGGGTGGGGCCTGGTGCTCAACGCCCTGGTGGCCGTGATCGTCTCGGCAATGACGCAGAACAACAAGGAAGACTACGATCACCGCATGACGGTGCACGCCTTCCTGCGTGAGCATGCGTCGCTGCCGGCCGAGAAGCGTCACCTGATCCCGATCGCCTTCACCATCGTCATCGGCTGGTGGATCTTCGCCTTCGGTCCGGGCGCCCTGCTGGGCAACTGGGTCTTCGGCGATCCGACCAACCCCGATACCTGGTGGTTCTTCGGCCTGCCGTCCATCTGGGTCTGGCAGCTGCTGTGGTGGGTGATCGGTATCTACATGATGTGGTTCACCTGCTACAAGTGTGAGATGAGCACCGTGCCCGAGAAGGAAATCGAGGTCCTCTTCGACGAGGATCAGGGCAAGGCCCGCTACGACGTCAGCCGTCCGTAACGGGTCGGTGATCATCGGATCACTTTGACCGGGAAGCGTAGGGGGCCATTTCGGTCCCCTACGCCCCTTCCTTCCAGAAGGCTTCATTCGAGCGAGCGATATGGATCCGACGCTTCAATTCCTGTTCTGGGTCGTTTTGCTGGTCGTCCTGCTCTTCTATCCCGTCAGTCAGTGGATTTGGGTGTTGAGCGTCCGGCGGCTGCAGCGGAGACTGGATCGGGAGTTGTCCGAAGAGGAGCTGGCGGGGCAGAAACGGCGGGCCCGCGTGCTGACCGCCATCATCCTGCCGGTGTTTTCTTTCTTCCTGAATTCCGCAACGTTGGGTGTGTTGCAATGATCAAGATTACCGAGCGGGGGTACCGGACCTGGGTGGTGATCGCCATCGTGGCGGCGCTCCTGCCGCTGGGCTATGCCCTGTACCAGGGCGTGGCACCGGATCGGGGCCCGGGCGATGTGAAGACCATCGCCGGCGACCGTGCCTTCCAGGATCGGCGTTACGAGCGCGCCCTGGAAGAGTATTCCCGGGCGCTGGAGGAGGCGCCGCAGCACCGTTACGCCCACCTGGGCAAGGCGACCACGCTGCTCGAGCTCGGCGAGTTCGAGCGCGCTATCGACCTCTACGATCGGTTCATCGAGTGGATCGACCCGGAATTCGCCGGCGCCTACGCGAATCGGGGCATTGCCTATGACCGGCTTGGCGAGCACGAAAAGGCGCTGGCCGATTACCGCAAAGCGGCGGAGCTGGACGAGGCCGTGGACGACGGCCCGGGGTGGTTGACCCGGTTCTTCCACATGGGTCCGGACGGACAGCCGAGCATTTCCGAGCGGGCTGATTATATCGAGGAACAACTGGCGCTGCCGGAGTCGGAGCGCAAGCTTTCCGATCCGGAGAAGGACAGCCAGCAGCGGGCCTATACGCAGCGGCCCGACTAGCGCATCAGAAGAGAGGGGATGGTGCGGCGTCTGCCGTGCCGTGCCCGATCCTGCCGGGTGGGATGTCCGTCCCGCCTTTCTCTCTACCCGACCCAACCCCACCACGGCCCGCCTCAACGGGCCGTGCCGTGGCGTGGTTCAGGCCGCGTCCAGCGGCGCCACGCCGAGGATCGGCAGCCCGAGGATATCGACGAAGAGAAAGCGCATCGCGAAGATCAGGGCGATGCAGCCGAAGAGCAGGTGCACAGTGGGGTGATCGCCGTCCGGGTCCTTGTAGGTCAGCCCGTGCCAGGCGATGGCGAGGGTTACGAGAAAGTAGATCCAGGGTGACATGGGTCTCTAGGGCTTGGTGTTCTAGGGTCCGGGTTCAGGAACAGCAGGACGGGGCCGGTTGCCCGGCCCCGTCCGTCTCCCGCCTTACTGGTTGGCCCGATCCTCGATCAGGGTATCCACCACGGTCGGGTCGGCCAGGGTGCTGGTGTCACCCAGGCTGTCGAGTTCGTTCGCGGCGACCTTGCGCAGGATGCGGCGCATGATCTTGCCGGAACGGGTCTTCGGCAGCCCCGGCGCGAACTGGATGATGTCCGGCTTGGCGATGGGGCCGATCTCCTGGATGCAGAGCTTGACCAGCTCCTGTTTGAGCTCCTCGCTCGGCTCCTCGCCGGCCATGAGGGTGACGTAGGCGTAGATGCCCTGACCCTTGACGTCGTGGGGGTAGCCCACCACGGCGGCCTCGCTCACCTTCTCGTGGAGCACCAGGGCGCTCTCGACCTCGGCCGTACCCATCCGGTGGCCGGAGACGTTGATCACGTCGTCGACCCGGCCGGTGATCCAGTAGTAGCCGTCTTCGTCACGGCGGGCACCGTCGCCGGTGAAGTACTTGCCCGGATACGCGGCGAGATAGGTGTTGATGAACCGCTCGTGGTCGCCGTAGATGGTGCGCATCATGCTCGGCCAGGCGCGGTTGATCACCAGGTTGCCGTTGGTCGCGCCCTCGAGCACGTTGCCCTTGTCGTCGACCAGCTGCGGCTCCACGCCGAAGAAGGGCAGGGTGGCGGAGCCGGGCTTGAGGTCCATGGCGCCGGGCAACGGCGCGATCAGGATCGAGCCGGTCTCGGTCTGCCACCAGGTGTCGACGATGGGGCAGCGGTCCTCGCCGATGGTGTGGTAGTACCACTCCCAGGCCTCGGGGTTGATCGGCTCACCGACAGTGCCGAGGATGCGCAGGCTCTTGCGCGAGGTCTTCTTCACGTGGTCGTCGCCCTGGCCCATCAGCGCGCGGATGGCGGTCGGGGCGGTGTAGAAGATGGAGACCTCGTGCTTGTCCACCACCTGCCAGAAGCGACCGGCATCGGGGTAGGTGGGCACGCCCTCGAACATCAGGGTTTTCGCGCCGTTGGCCAGGGGGCCGTAGACGATGTAGGAGTGGCCGGTCACCCAGCCGACGTCGGCAGTGCACCAGTACACCTCGCCATCCTGGTAGTCGAAGATGTACTTGTGGGTCATCGCCGTGCCAAGCAGGTACCCAGCGGTGCTGTGCTGCACCCCCTTCGGTTTGCCGGTGGAGCCGGAGGTGTAGAGGATGAACAGCGGATCCTCCGCGTCCACGTGCTCCGGCGGGCAGTCCGGAGAGGCCTCGGCGCAGGCTTCGTGGTACCAGACGTCGCGCCCGTCGTTCCAGGCGATATCACCGCCTGTGCGACGGACCACGAAGACCGTCTTGACGTTGGGGCAGCCCTCCAGGGCCTTGTCGGTGTTGGCCTTGAGCGGGATCTTGCGGCCACCACGCACACCCTCGTCCGAGGTGATGACGACCTCGGCATCGGCGTCCTGGATCCGATCGCGCAGGGCCTCGGGCGAGAAGCCGCCGAAGACCACCGAGTGTACGGCGCCGATGCGCGCGCAGGCGAGCATGGCGACCGCCGCCTCGGGAACCATGGGCAGGTAGATGCAGACGCGGTCGCCCTTCTTGACGCCGCGGGCCTTCAGGGCGTTGGAGAAGCGGCCAACCCGCTCGTACAGGTCGCGATAGGTGATGTGCTCATCCTGGTCCGGCTCGTCGCCTTCCCAGATGATGGCGGTCTGATCCCCCCGGGTCTCCAGGTGACGATCCACGCAGTTATAGGCCACGTTCAGGGTCCCGCCCTCGAAGAAGCGGATGTCGCCCTTGGCCAGATCCCAGTGACAGGTGGTGCCCCACTTGCTGAACCAGTCCAGGAACTTATCCGCCTGCTCCGACCAGAACCCTTCGGGATCCTGGATCGAGCGGTTGTACATCTCCTGGTACTGCTCGAAGTTCAGATGGGCGTCCCGCTGGATCGCCTCGGGGACAGGGTACACCTTGGTCTCCGACATCGTTCTCTCCTCCCGGATTTCTGGTCGGTCAAGCTGGCCGTCTCCTGGCGACGACCCGGCCGTAAGTGCCCGCGCTCTGGTCACGCGGGGAGGATAGCAGAGCAAAGTGTTACGAGGTTGCACGCCTTCCGGTCCACAGGTGTGTCGAAAGGTAACACGTCACGCCCGGTTGCTACCCGGCCGTGGGATCCCGTGGCGCTGTCGTTTCTCCCACAGCGCCTTGCGGCTGATGCCGAGCCCTCGGGCCAGGGCGGTCTCGGTCATGTGATCCTGGTGTGTCAGGACATACTGGCGGAAGTAGTCCTCCAGGGACAGGTCCTGGCGTGGGCCAGTCTCGGCCGTGGCGCCGGATTCGGACCCGGCTGCCGCGCTTTCGGCCGCGGGCAGGCCGAGCATATCCGGGCTGATGGTGTTGCCTTCACTGAGGATCACCGCCCGCTCGATGGTGTTCTCCATCTCGCGCACGTTGCCCGGCCAGGAGTATGCGCCCATGGCGTCGATGGCTGCCTGCGAGAGCTCCAGAGGGGCGCGGTTGAGCCGCTGGCAGGTCTTCTCCAGCAGGAAGCGGGCGAGTTCGGGGATGTCCGGGGCGCGTTCGCGCACCGGGGGCAGGCGGATCTCCATCACGTTGATCCGGAAGAATAGATCCTCGCGGAACTCGCCGGCGCCGGCCAGGCTCTTGAGGTCGCGGTGGGTGGCGGCCACCAGGCGGATGTTCACCCGCCGGGCCTGTGTCGAGCCGATGCGCCGGATCTCCCCCTCCTGGAGGACCCGCAGCAGTCGTCCCTGGGCCTGCTGGGGCAATTCGCCGATCTCATCCAGGAACAGCGTGCCGCCGTCGGCGGATTCCACTAGCCCCGCACGGGCGCCGACGGCGCCGGTGAAGGCGCCCCGCTCATGACCGAAGAGCTCTGCTTCGATCAGTCCGTCGGGGATCGCCGCGCAGTTCACCGCCACCAGAGGCCCCTCGTGGCGCTCGCTCTGCTCGTGCAGCGCCCGGGCCACCAGCTCCTTGCCGGTGCCCGATTCGCCCAGGATCAGCACCGAGGTATCGGTGGGGGCGACCTTGCGGATGCGCTCGAAGACCGCCCGCATCGCCTCGCAGTTGCCGACGATGCCGGTGACCGGGTAATCGCGCTCGACGTGGGCCTTGAGGGCGGCGTTCTGGCGCTGTAGCCGGCCTTCCTTGAGGGTGCGCTCGACGAGCAGCAGCAGCTCGTCGTGGTCGAAGGGTTTGGCAATATAGTCCGCTGCGCCCTGGCGCATGGCTTCCACCGCCGACTGCACGCTGGCGTAACTGGTCATGATGATCACCGGGGCCGTGGTGCGCTCGATGGCCTCGGTGCCGGGCTCGCCGGGCAGGCGCATGTCGGCGAGGATCAGGTCGAAGGCGTCCAGGTTCCAGCGCTCCTGGGCCTGTTCGAGAGAGTCGGCCTGGTGGACACTGTACCCGTGACGGCTCAGCAGCCGCTCCAGGGCCTTGCGGATGACCGATTCGTCCTCGATGAGCAGCAGGTCGGCCATTTGGGGTTATTCCTCCTTGGTCGCGGCGTGCTCGGCCGGCGGCGCGGCATCGAGCACCGGCAGCGTGATCCACGCCGTGGTGCCGCCGCTGTCGGCGGTGATCGAGAACTCGCCTCCCTGTTCACTGACGATGTTGTAGACCAGCGGCAAGCCGAGGCCGGTGCCCTGACCCACGGCTTTGGTGGTATAAAACGGCTCGATCACCTTATCAAGCAGTTCGGCCGGGATCCCCGGGCCGTTGTCCACCACGCGGATCTGCACGCGGTCGCCGTGCCGGCGCGCCGAGATTGCGATCCGTCCGCCAGGGCCGCAGGCGTCGGCCGTATTCGAGAAGAGGTTGACGAAGACCTGGGCCAGCCGCTGGCGGTCGCCGCGGACCTGGAGTTCGGCCCAGAGCTGGTTGTCGATCTCCAGGTCCTGGCCGCGCTTGCTCAGCTGGACCAGCCGGCGCGCCTCTTCGACAACTTCGCTCAGCGGCACGGGGTCCGGTGTTCGCTCGTCGGCGCAGCCGGCGTGGGCGTAGCCGATCAGCGTCTGCACGATGTTGTTGATCCGGCGTGTCTGTTCGAGGATTTCGTCGACGCTCTCGCGCAGGATCTCGGGGTCGGACTCGCCGCGCAGGTTCTGTGCCAGGGAGTCGATGCCGGTCACCGGGTTGCCGATCTCGTGTGCCACGCCCGCGGCCAGTCGGCCGATGGAGGCCAGCCGCTCGCTGTGGGCCAGCTCCCGCTCGAGGCGGCGGATGTGGGTGATGTCCTCGATGATCATCAGGGTGTCTCCGGTCCGCCCGCGGCCGGATTCGCGGATGCACGTCTTGTGCAGCGACAGCCAGCGCTGCTCACCGCCGGATTGCGGGATCTGCTCCTGGTGCTGTGGTTGCTCGATGGTCAGGAACCGGTCCAGGAGGTAATCCCACGGTGCCTGCAGGTCGCAGATCCTTGAGCCCAGCGCGGTGTTCGCCGGGATGCCGGACAGGCCCTGCATCGCCGTGTTCCAGCGCACCACGCGGCCGTGGGTGGTGACCGCTACGACCCCCAGAGGCAGGTCCTCAAGGATCTGGCGGTGGTAGCGGCGCAGTCGGTCGAGTTCCGCGGCGAGGCCGCGGAATCGGTTGCGTGAGGACTCCAGACGCTCCTCGATCTGGCGGATGTTGTGTGTCAGCGCCGTGCGGGCCGTCCGGTCGAGCTGGAGCCGCTTGTCGACGATCATCCGCGCGAGCATCGGCCCCATCATCCCGGAGAGGTTGCGCTCGACCTGATCGCGCAGGGCGCGCAGGCGGTCGGGCCGGTTTTCGCTCCATTGCAGCCCCAGGTCGTGCAGCGCCTGGGAGACCTCCTGGCGTGCCGCTTCCTCGCCGGTGACCGGTGCTAGCTGGACCACGAACTGCGAGGGCGAGGCCGCCTGCAGGGTGCCGGGTGCGACCGCTGCCGTCTGGTCGCGGCAGACCTCGGCGGCCTGTCGCTCCGCCGAGCGCTGCGGCGTGAACAGTGAGACGCCCACGAAGAGCAGGCCGTTGAGGGCCAGGGACCAGAAGGTGGCGATGCCGTAGAGCTCAGTGGCGCTCTCTCGGGCCTGGGGGAAGCCGAGCAGGAAGAACGGCTCGGTGCCAGCCAGTGCCGGCAGCAGCACGGTGTCTAGCCAGATCAGCGCACCGCCGAGCAGGCCGGCCACGAAGCCGTAGACCGTGGCTCGCTGCCAGTAGAGGACGCCGATGATCCCGGGCAGGAACTGCGCCATGGCCAGGAACGACATCAGCCCCCACTCGACCAGCGCTTCGGTGCGGTCGAGCAACTCGTAGAAGGTGAACCCGAAGACGATGAGCAGGGTAATCAGGAACCGCCGGGTCCAGCGGAGGGTGGCGTACAGGTCGGGCTCCTGATGCGGTAGCGACTTGATCAGCGGCATGACCAGGTGGTTCAGGGTCATCGACGACAGGGCCAGGGTCGAGACGACGATCATCGCCGTCGCTGCCGAGATGCCCCCCAGGTACACCAGCAGGGTCAGCGGCTCGGAGCCGGATAGGGCGGCCAGGCCGAGTACGTAGTAATCGGGGGCCGTGCCGGCATCCAGCGCGGTGCCGGACCAGAGGATCGGCGGCACCGCCAGCGCCAGCAGCAGGAGCATGAGCGGGAAGGCCCAGCTGGCGCGGGTCAGGCTGCGCGGCGACAGGTTCTCGGTAAAGAGGATGTGGAACTGGCGTGGCAGCAGGAAGGCGGCCGCGAAGGTCAGGGTGAGCAGGCTCAGCCACGGCCCCTCCAGCGCCGGCTGATAGAAGTCGTCCGTCTGCTGTGGCTGCTCGCGCAGCCATGCCGACAGGCCCGCCGGGCCGTCGAAGGCGAGGTCGACGGCCACCCAGGCGACCATCAGTAGGGCGCCGAGCTTGACCAGGCTCTCCAGGCCGATGGCGACCACTAGCCCGGTGTGCTTCACCCGCGGAGTGACGTGGCGGGCGCCGAAGATGATCGCGAAGACCGTCACGATCAGACAGAAGGCCAGCGCCAGGGGGCGCGGGTCGTGGCCCCCGCCGGTGAGCACCAGGGTCGACTCGGCCACGGCACGGATCTGCAGGGCGATGTAGGGCAGGATGCCGGCGAGCATGATGGCGGTGACCAGGACGCCAGCGAACTGGCTGGAGAAGCGGAAGGCGAAGACGTCGGCCACGGAGGTTAGCTGCTGGTTGCTGGTCAGGCGCAGCAGGGGGGCGAGCAGCACCGGCGTCAGGAGGAAGGCGGCGGTGACCCCGAGGTAGATGGTGGCGAAGATCAGGCCGTGCTCGTCGGCGAAGCCCACCGAGCCGTAGTAGCTCCACGTGGTGGCGTAGACACCCAGGGCGAGGACGTAGAAGACCGGGTGACGGACCACCGCCCGCGGGAACCAGCGTCGGTCTACCGCGAAGGCGATGACGAACAGCAGCCCCAGGTAGGCGACCCCCACCAGGAACAGGGTCAGCAGGTCAAAGGTCACGCCCGCTCCCCCGTTCGATCAGCCAGCCGCCCAAGGCGATGACCACTGCCCAGCCCAGGTATGGCACGTACCAGGGCGGCTGGGCCTGCATCCACCAGTCGGTGAACGGCGTGGCCAGCAGGAAGAGCACCAGCAGGAACAGCGCCACGCTTCCGGCAGCGGGTCCGGGTCCATTGCGCAACAGGAATCTCCTCCAGGCGGCGCCGGTTCGGGGCGCTCTCGTTATGTTACGGAAAGTAGCACGGCGGCCGCAGCGTGGCCAGTTTCCGAAGCCGCCGTCAGTTTGTTCCGACGCCCCGGGGTCCCGTATCCTCGCCCCCAGTCGTCCGCACCAAAGGGATGTTGATGCGCGCGCTACCGTCCATAAGCCTGGGTGCACTGGTGTTCGGCGGCCCCCTGGCCGCGGGGTGGGCCGTTGCTGCGGAAGGCGCCCTGCCACCTGTCACCGTCCTCTCCGAGCCCGCTGTGGGCAGCGACATCCCTGGGGGCGAGGGCGCCCGTGCGACGGACCGGGCCGGCTTCAGCCGCACGGAGTTGGATGAGTCCACCCTCGCGACCCGCCGCCCCGATCGCCTGGAAGGGCTGGCCGGCGGGGTGCCCGGAGGGCATGCCGGGCGCGAGGAAGGCGGCCTGGGCACCGCCTGGACCCTGCGCGGCTTCACCGTCACTACCCCGCAGTGGAACGGTCTGACGGATATCGATCGGCTCTTCGTCCGCGACCCCTACACGATTGAGCGTGTCGAGATCGTCCCCGGCCCCGATGCGATCCTCCAGGGGGTCGGCTCACCCGGTGGCGCCATCCGTTACCACGGCAAGCGACCGGAACACACGCCGGCCCATGAGGTGGGCGTGGAGGTGGGCCATCCGGACCACCGGCGCGTGGTGGCTGACAGCACCGGGCCGATCGGCGACGACCTCGCCTACCGCCTGACACTGGCCGGCCAGGATGGCGAGCGCCGTCCCGCCGCGCAGCCGACCGAGCGGCTCCATGTACTCGGTGGCCTCGCCTGGCGCTACCACGCCGACGGCGAGCTGCGCCTCGAGCACGAATTCCAGCGCAATCGTCGGCCCTACGACATGGGCACCGTCTGGCTGGAGGACGGCCCGGTCTACGATACCCCGCTGCACAGCCCGGAGCAGGAGAGCGACCGGCGCTATCAGCGCAGTGCGCTCTACTGGGACCACCAGCTCACCGAGGGCCTGGGCGTCTCGCTCAGCGCCGCGTACTCCGAGGTGGACCGGGAGGAGTTGATCCTGGGGTTCTACTCCTTTGGCCTGTTGCCGGCGCCGGAGCCGGTGGCCGGCTACGCGGCCAGAGTCGATGATCAATACACCCAGGAGGATCTTCGGCTGCAGGTCGATTTCGAGCGGCGCACCCACTGGGGACGGTGGCAGGCGGTCGCCGGCGCGGATGCGCACCGACAGGAGATCGACTTCCAGCGCGACCAGCTGCGTTATTGGGATGACGAGGGCGACTGGTGGCAGCAGTTCAGCGTTGATCCCCGGGATCCCGACTTCTCCGGGATCCGCCTCGGCAACCTGGCCCTGGAGCGCCAGGAGGGCCCGGAGGAGGTCGATCGGTACGGGGCCTACCTGGCCAATCGCATCGAGCTTGGCGAGCGCTGGGCCTTCACCGCCGGGGTGCGCCACAACGAGTACGAGGTGCGCGAGGGCGATGAGGACGATCCCCAGCTGGCGGTGGTGGCCGAGGACCGTGGGGTCACTTGGCAGGCCGGGGCGGAGCTGGATGTGACCCCGCGAAGCCGCGTCTACGTGCACGCCGGGACCGGCCTGCGCCCCAATGAGGGCGAGGATCGTCACGGCGATTTTCTCCCCTCGCGGGAGAGCGCGATCACCGAACTCGGCTGGCGTCATGCGCCGACCGACCGCCAGCAACTGGCCGTGGCCGCCTACCACCTGCGCGAGGAGAACCTGCCGCAGGAGGATGAGGCGTATCCGGATGAGGACTACTTCCGCGCGGTCGGCGAGGTGGAGGTGGAAGGGGTCGAGGTGCGCTACCGGCTGCAGACCGAAGCCTGGCAGGTGGTGCCCAACGTAACCATCCAGCGCAGCCGCAGCTACGATGAGGAAGAGCCGCAGCAGCGCGGCAACCACCTGGAGGGCGTACCCCGCCACCTGGCGGGCCTGGAGCTGCGCCACGATCTGGGCGCGTACACCGCCCTGCCGCTCAGCCTCTGGTATTGCGGCGAGTACGTGGGTGGCTGGTACCTGGATGATGCCAACGAGTACCGCACCGACGCCTACACCGTGCACAGCCTCGGCGGCACCCTCGAATGGTCCCGGGGCGCCCGGCTCGACCTGCGCGTCAACAACGCCACCGACGAGCGCTACCTGGCGGCCCCACGGGTGCAGGGCGAGCGCCGCGAGGTGCGGGTGGCGCTAAGCCAGCGGTTCTGATCCGGCGCGCGCCGCCAGGGTCCAGGCCAGCACCTCCGCGGGGGCGGCTCGGCGCAGCCGCTCCGGGGCCGAATAGCCGAGCAGACCCAGCGCCTCGACCAGGTTCGCCGCGGCCCGGTCCTCGCTCAGCGGCGGCGCCCGGTTCTGCTTGGAGAGCTTCTGGCCGTGCTCGTTGAACGCCAGCGGCAGGTGGTGGTAGATCGGGGTGGGCAGCCCGAGCAGGCGCTGGAGGTGGATCTGTGGCGGTGTGCAGACGAGCAGGTCCTGACCGCGGATGACGTGGCTGTAACCGAAGGCGGCATCGTCCACCGCGCAGGCGAGGTGGTAGGCGAAGAAGCCGTCGGCGCGGCGGATGACGAAATCGCCCACCTCTGCCTCCAGCTCGGTGGTGATCCCGCCGGCGGCGCCATCGGTAAAGCGGATCCGCGCCCCGTCGGTGCGCACCCGCACCGCGCGTTCCTCGCGGCCGGCGGGCAGCCCGTCGCGGCAGGTGCCCGGGTAGACCGCCCCGATGGCCCCGTGGCGGCGGGCGGCGGCCTGGGTCTCGCGGCGTGAGCAGGCGCACGGGTAGGCCAGGCCGGCGCCGCGCAGGCGCTCCAGCGCGGCCTGGTACGCCGCACCGCGCCGGCTCTGGTAGACCACCTCGCCGTCCCAGCCCAGCCCGTGTGCCTCCAGGATCCGCAGGATGGCATCGGCGGCCCCGGGCTCCTCGCGCGGCGGGTCGAGGTCGTCGATGCGCACATGCCACGTCCCGCCGTGGTGGCGGGCCTCGATCCAGCTGCCCAGCGCCGCCACCAGCGAGCCGAAGTGCAGCGGCCCGGTGGGCGAGGGGGCGAAGCGGGTTGAGAACGGTGCGCCGGGCCCGCTCATGCCGTCCCTGGGGTCAGCGGCCGTGGTGCTCCACCTCGACCGTGGTCCAGATCCCGCCGCGCACGTTGAAGTGCGCCGTCAGCTTCATATGGCGCGGCTGCGTGGCGTCGACCAGGTCGGCGAGGATCTGGTTGGTCAGCGCCTCGTGGAACCCGCCTACTTCGCGGTAGGACCAGATGTAGAGCTTCAGCGACTTGAGTTCGACGCAGTGCCGGTCCGGGGTGTATTCCAGGTTGAGCGTGGCGAAGTCGGGCTGGCCGGTCTTCGGGCACAGGCAGGTGAACTCCGGGATCTCCATCCGGATGGTGTAATCCCGCTCCGGGTTGGGGTTTGCGAAGGTCTCCAGGGCGTTCGAGGGTTCAGTCGACATGGCTTTCCAAGGGTCCGGTGAGGCTTGATAATGGTCCGTTATCCTAACCGGACGCGCCCGTCGTCTCTACGATGCATCTCAAGCGGATCAAACTCGCCGGCTTCAAGTCCTTCGTGGACCCCACTTCGGTGCCCCTGCCCGGACGCATGGTCGGCGTCGTGGGGCCGAACGGCTGCGGCAAGTCGAACATCATCGACGCCGTGCGCTGGGTCATGGGCGAGAGCTCGGCCAAGCACCTGCGCGGCGAGTCCATGAGCGATGTCATCTTCAGCGGCTCGAGCGCCCGCTCGCCGGTGGGGAAGGCGAGCATCGAGCTCATTTTCGACAACAGCGACGGGGCCATCGGCGGCCAGTACGCCGCCTACAACGAGATCTCCGTCAAGCGCCAGGTCAATCGCGAGGGGCAGTCGCAATACGCCCTCAACGGCACCCGCTGTCGGCGGCGCGATATCTCGGATGTCTTCATGGGCACCGGCCTGCGGCCGCGGGGCTACACCATCATTGAGCAGGGCATGATCTCGCGGGTGATCGAGTCCCGCCCCGAGGAGCTGCGCGTCTACCTCGAGGAGGCTGCGGGCATCTCCGTCTATAAGGAACGCCGTCGCGAGACCGAGCGCCGCATCCGGGATACCCGCGAGAACCTGGAGCGGCTTGAGGATGTCCGCGACGAGGTCCACAAGCAACTCGAGAAGCTGCGCCGCCAGGCCGAGACCGCCGAGCGCTACCGCTCCTACAAGGCTGAGGAGCGGCGCCTACGCGGTGAACTCTCGCTGTTGCGGCTGCGTGATCTGGATCAGCGCATCGCCGAGCGCGACGCCAGCATCCGCGAGCAGGAGAACCAGCGCGAGTCGGCGGTGGCCGAGCAGCGCCGCGCCGAGCGTGAGATCGAGGCCCTGCGCGAGTCGGCCCGGGAGCGCCACGAGGCGCTGAACACCATCCAGGGCCGCTACTACGAGATCGGGGCCGAGATCGCCTCGGTGGACGAGCGCATCCAGAGTGCCCGCGACCTGCGTCGTCGGCGGGAGGAGGAGCTGGCCGAGGCCCGCCGTGCGCTGGAGGAGCTGGACGCCACGGTGACCGCCGATCGGGACAAGCGCGCGGTCCTCGAGGAGCGGGTCGAGGAGCTGGAGCCGGCCCTGGAGGCGGCCAGCGAAGAGGAGCAGGTGGCGGAATCCGCTCAGGAGGACGCTCGCGGGCGCCTGGATGCCTGGCGCGACGAGGCCGACGCCGTCCGCGCCGAGCAGACCTCGGCGCAGCGGCGCGAGGAGGTGGAGCGGACTCGTCATGACGCCGCCGCCCGCCGGGTCCGTGAGCTCGACGAGCGCATCGAGGCCCTCGACGACGAGCGCGACTCGGTGGATCTGCACGCGCTGGAGAGCGCCATCAGCGAGTTGGAGTCGGAGGAGGAACAGCTCTCCGCCGAACTTGAGGACCTGCAGCAGCGCCGCGATGCCGCCGCCGAGGAGCTGGAGACCCGCGCCGCCGAGCGGGACGAGGCGGCCCGGGAGCTGGAGGCGGCGCGTGAGGCCGTCTCCGGCACGCGGGCCCGGCTCACCTCCCTGGAAACCCTGCAGGAGTCGGCCCTGGGCCGGCGCGGGGACGATCGCCACGCCTGGCTCGAACGCCGGGGCTGGGCGCGGGCGCCGCGTCTGGCCGAGACCGTGCGCGTGGATGCCGACTGGCAGCGGGCGGTGGAGGCGATCCTCGGTGACGCCCTGCAGGCCGTCTGCATCGAGCCGGAATCGCTGCCCAGCGAGGGGGCCCCGGACGGCGGGCCGCTGACCCTGGTCGGCGAGGCCCAGTTGCTGCCGGCACCGGCCGAGGATCGCCTGGCGGCGCATGTTCACGGCAGCGAGGCGGCCCGCGAACTCCTCGCCGGGATCCGCTGCGCCCCGGACGCCGCCACCGCCGAGGCCCTGCGCCCCGAGCTGGCCGCCGGCGAGACGGTGGTCACCCCCGACGGGGTGTGGATGGGCGCCAACTGGGTGCGCCTGCCCGGGCAGGAGGACGCCGAGAGCGGTGTGCTCGAGCGCGAGCAGGAGATCCAGGCTCTGCGCGAGGAGGTGGAGAATGCCGAGGCGCGGGTCCAGGAGGCCGAGGGCCGGCTGGCCGACGCCCGCGGCGGGGCCGCCGAGGCCGAGCGCCGGCGCGATGAACTGGCTGCCGAGCTTGGTCCGCTGCACCGGCGCCACGCCGACCTGCAGGCTCGTCTGGAACACCGCCGCGAGTCCCTCGAGCAGGCTCGGAAGCGGCGCGAGGAGCTGTCCGGAGAGCGCAGCCGCCTGGTCGAGCAGCGCGATGCGGCCAGCGAGGAGCAGGAGGAGGCCGCCGCCGCTGCCGAGGAGGCCGCCGCCGCTGCCGCCACGGCCGCCGAGCGCGCCGCCGAGGTCGAGGCGCAGCAGCAGGATCAGCGCGAGCAACTCGAGCGCGCCGGCGAGCGGCTGCGCGAGGCCCGTGAGCGGCGCTACGATCTGGCCGGCAAGCTCGAGAGTGCCCGCACCGCTCTGGAGTCCGTGCGCGAGCAGCTGCGCCGCTCCGAGGAGCAGCGTGAGCGCTACGACCGCCGTCGGGCGGAGCTGGAGACTGCTCTGGGCGACGATGAAGACCCGGTTGCCGAATTGACCGAAAAGCGCGAGACCCTGTTGGCGCGCCGGTCCGAAGCGGAGGCGCAGTTGACCGAAGCGCGCAGCGAGGCTGAGCATCTGGATCATCAGCTGCGCGAGCAGGAGCAGGCGCGGGCCGAGGCCGAGCAGCGGGCCGAGCAGTTGCGCGAGGGGCTGGAGGGGCTGCGCCTGGAGACCGGCGAGCTGCGCGTCCACCGCAGCCACGAGGCCGATGCCCTGGCAGAACTCGGCGAATCGGAGGCCGAGGTGGCCGAGCGCCTGGCCGCGGATGCCACCGTCGCCGCGTGGGAGCAGGCCCTGGAGCAGGTCAGCGAGCGTATCCGGCGCTTGGGATCGGTAAACTTGGCGGCCATCGACGAGTGCCAGCAGCTGGAGGAGCGCCGCGGCTATCTGGACGAGCAGCACGCTGATCTCAACGAGGCGCTGGAGACCCTGGAGACGGCGATTCGCCGCATCGACCGGGAGACCCGGGCGCGTTTCCGTGAGACCTTCGATCAGGTCAACGAGGGGCTGGGGCGGTTCTTCCCCCGGTTGTTCGGGGGCGGGCGCGCCTATCTGGAACTGACCGACGACGATCTGCTGTCCACCGGGGTGGTGGTCATGGCGCAGCCGCCGGGCAAGCGGGTATCGAGCATCCATCTGCTCTCCGGCGGCGAGAAGGCGCTGAGTGCGGTGGCGCTGGTTTTTGCCATCTTCAACCTCAACCCGGCGCCGTTCTGTCTCCTCGACGAGGTGGACGCCCCGCTGGATGAGGCCAACGTCGGTCGTTTCTGCGATCTGGTCGAAGAGATGTCCGAGAAGGTCCAGTTCGTGCTGATCACCCACAACCGGACCACCATGGAGCGGGCCTCCCACTTGCTCGGGGTCACCATGAACGAACCCGGCGTCTCGCGGCTGGTTGCGGTGGACGTGGACGAGGCGCTCGATATCGCCGAGGCCGGATAACGGAGAGAGACCCATGGATGCGATGCGTTGGACGATCCTGGGCGTAGGGGTGCTGGTGTTGCTGGCGATCTACGCCTTCGGCCGGTGGCGGGATCGGCGCCGCCGGCACGCCGAGCAGAAGCCGGCCGCCGCGGCGGCGGGTAGCGCACAGGGGCGCGGGGGCGTCGCCGGCGCCGGCGAGGAAGGGGGTGGCGGCGATTTGCGCCCCGGCCAGTCAGAGCGCCCGGTGATCGATGACGATGAGCTGCGCGGCATCGACGATCTCCTTGCCGAGCGGGAAGAGCTGGCCCCGGAGGAGCTCGACCTGGGGTTGGATCTGGGCGAACGGCCCGCTGCGTCGGGTGCGACGCCGCAGACGGGCGAGCAGGGCGACGATCGGCCCTGGTGGCAGTCCGCCGAGGCAGCCGCCGGCGAACCGGACGAGCGAACCGGCACGCCGCACCGCTCCGCTGCCGCCGAGGCGGAACGCGCCGGCCTGGCACCAGCCGGGGAGCAGCCGCAGGCGGCGGCCGGTGAACCCGTAGGGGCGGGGGCGGACGCCGCCGGAAGCGGTTCGCAGCCAGCGGGGCATGCCGACGCGGAGCCGGTCGGGGCAAGCGACGCCGGGAGCGGGGCAGAGAAGTCGGAGCCGTCGCCGGCAGGGAGGGGCGGCGGGACGGCCACCGCCGGGGTCGAGGAGCCGGCGCCGCTGAAGCTCTCGCCGGCCTCGCAGGTGGAGATCGCCGCCTACCGCAGTGGCGATGTCGAGGAAGCGGAGAAGATCCTGGTGGCGTTTGTGGCCGCCCCGGAAGGCGAGCGTTTCCGGGGGGCGGCGATCGAGCGGGCCCTGCGGCGGGTGCGCATGGTTCCGGGCGAGCAACGCATCTGGCACCGCCGCGGGCAGAGTGAGACGGGGCGAGTGACCCTGTTCAGTGCGGCGAGCATGGTGGAGCCGGGGTATCTGGACCCGGAGGAGACGCTGCCGGGCCTGGAGACCCCGGGGCTGGTGTTCTTCATGCAGCTACCCCTGCCAGTGGATGGCGAGCAGGTGCTCGACGCGATGCTGGCCACGGCCTACCAGGTATCCGTGGAACTCGGTGGCGAGTTGCTCGATAGCACCCGTTCCACCATGACGCAGCAGATCGCCGAGCACATGCGCGAACAGCTGCGCGAGCACCGGCGGCGGCTGCACATCGCCGTGCATAAGCGCCAATAAGACCCACCCGACAAGGAGCGAGCGTGGCTGAATCGACGCCGTCCCGCGAGCAGGCGCAGCGACGCGTGGCCGAGCTGCGCGCCGAGATCGCCGAGCACGATCACCGCTACTACGTCCTCGACCGGCCGAGCATCTCGGATACCGAGTACGACGCCCTGTTCGCCGAGCTGCAGCGCCTGGAGGCGGCCTACCCCGATCTGGCCACCGCCGACTCGCCCACCCGGCGGGTGGGCGGGACCGTGCAGGAGGGCTTCGCCGCCGTCGCCCATGACACCCCCATGCTCTCGCTGGACAACGCCTTCGAGGGCGAGGATCTGGTCGAGTTCGACCGCCGCATCCGCGACCGGCTCGGCGTGGCCAGCGTGCTCTACACCGGTGAGCCGAAGCTCGACGGCATCTCGCTGAGCCTGACCTACGAGGACGGTGTGCTGGTGCGTGCCGGGACCCGGGGCGATGGGCAGAGCGGTGAGGACGTGACCCACAACGTGCGCACCGTCGGCAGCGTGCCGCTGCGCCTGCGCGGCAGCGGCCATCCGGCGCGGCTTGAGGTGCGCGGCGAGGTGGTGATCCGAAAGGAGGATTTCGAGCAGCTCAATCAGGCCCGTCTCGAGGCGGGCGAGCGGCCCTTCGCCAACCCGCGCAACGCTGCCGCCGGGTCGGTGCGGCAGCTCGACCCGCGGATCACCGCGCAGCGACCGCTGACCCTGTTCACCTTCGGCGTCGGCGAGCCGCTGGCGCTGGGGGTGCCCACCCACTGGGAGGTGCTCGAGCGCCTGGCCGAGTGGGGCTTTCGCACCACCGCGCCGCTGGAGCGCCTGGAAGGCGTGGCCGCGTGCCAGGCCTACCGCGAGCGGCTCATCGAGGACCGGGATGCACTGCCCTTCGAGGTGGACGGCGCCGTGTTCAAGGTCGATGACCTGGCCGCCCGCGAGCAGCTCGGCTTCACCGCCCGCGCCCCCCGCTGGGCCCTGGCCTTCAAGCTCCCGGCCCGGGAGGCGACCACCGTGGTCGAGCGGATCGTCCCCTCGGTGGGACGCACCGGCAAGGTCACCCCCCTGGCCCGGCTGCAGCCGGTGGAGGTGGGCGGTGTCACCGTTGCCCGCGCCAGCCTGCACAACGCCGACGAGCTGGCGCGCATGGACGTGCGCGAAGGCGATACCGTCATGGTGCGCCGTGCCGGCGACGTCATCCCGCAGATCACCGCCGTGATTCACGACAAGCGCCCGCGGCAGGCCGAGCCGTGGCGCTTCGAGGAGCGCGTGCAGACCTGCCCGGAGTGCGGCTCGGCGGTGCAGCGCATCGAGGGCGAGGCGGCCCACCGGTGTGTGGGCGGCCTCTACTGCCCCGCGCAGCGCGAGGGGGCCATCCTCCACTTCGCCTCCCGCCGCGCCCTGGACATCGACGGGCTGGGCGAGAAGATCGTCGAGCAGCTGGTGGCCAAGGGGCTGGTGGCCGACCTGGCTGATCTGTTTCGCCTGAGCCACGCCCAGTTGGCCGGGCTCGAGCGTATGGGCGACAAGTCCGCCGATAACCTCCTCGCCGCCCTCGAGCGGGCGCGGCGTACAACGCTGGCGCGGTTCCTCTACGCCCTCGGGATTCCCCATGTCGGTGAGGTGACCGCGCGCCGCCTGTCCGAAGCGGCCTACGGTCTGACGGCCGCGATCCCCCGCGGCGATTTGGGCCGGCTGCGAGAGGCCGCCGGCGTGGAAGCGGGGACGGCGATCACCAGCGAGGCGCTGTTGCGGGTGATGGCGGCCCCGGCCGAGGAGCTCGAGGCCGTGGAGGATGTCGGCCCGGTGGTGGCGCGGGCCATCGCCGGCTTCTTTGCCGAGCCCCACAATCGCGACGTGGTCGATCACCTCTGCGCCGCCGGGGTCCGCTGGCCTGAGCCGGAACCGCCGGAGCAGGTCGCCGCGTCACCCCTGGCCGGCTGCACCCTGGTGCTCACCGGCACCCTGGAGGGCCTGACCCGGGACGAGGCCAAGGCCGCCATCGAGGCGTGTGGCGGTCGGGTGACCGGCAGCGTCTCGAGCCGGACCGACTACCTGGTGGCGGGGGCGGATGCCGGCAGCAAGCTGAACAAGGCCCGGGAACTCGGTGTCGAAATCCTCGATGAAGCCGGCCTGAGGGAATTGCTCGGCGAGCGCAGGGCGTAGCCACTGCGCAGCGGGCCCGGGCCGGTTTTCCCCGAAGCGGCCCAGGGGATTGGTATACTTTGCCGCACCTCTCCAACCGGTGAACCGATCGAGACTCCATGCCCGTCAGAGCCCGTAGCCGCATCCAGACCTTCCTCCTGTGGGGCGCCAGTGCCCTGATCGTGATCGGTGCCGTGGCGCTGTTCCGCGCCGACCTGGGTACCGGCGCCGGCCCCGGCGGGGAGCGCGAGAGCGCCGCCGTAGCCGTCGAAGTGGAGCCGGTGGAGCGTCGCGACCTGAAGGATGTGCGCCGCTTCGACGGCAACCTCGAGGCGAATGTGCGCTACGAGCTCGCCCCCAAGGTCACCGGTGAGCTGCGCAGCCTGGAGGTGCGCATCGGTGACACCCTCGAGCCCGGCGACCTGATCGCCCGGCTCGATGATCAGGAGGTGGCGCAGGAGGTGGCCGAAGCCGAGGCTGGCCTCGAGGTAGCACGCGCGCAGCTGGCCGAGAGCCAGGCGGCCCTGGCCTCCGCCGAGCGCGACCTCAACCGCACCCGCGAGCTGAGGGAGCGCGAGATCGCATCCGCCGCCGAGCTGGAGGCGGCCGAAGCCCAGGTGGCCGCCGAGCGCAGCCGCGTGCAGCTGGCGCGCGCGCAGATCGCCCAGCAGCAGGCGGCGCTGAGCGCCGCGCAGATCCGCCGCTCGTTCACCGAGATCCGCGCCGACTGGGACGACGGCGAGCGGGTGGTCGGCGAGCGTTTCAAGGACCCCGGTGCCACGGTCAGCGCCGGCGAGGCGATCCTGACCCTGCTGGATGTCTCGCAGCTGCGGGCCGAGGCGTTCGTCACCGAACGGGAGTACGCCCGCCTGATGCCCGGCCAGGCCGCGCGGCTGCGCGTCGAGGGCTACCCGGATACCGATTTCCCGGCCGAGGTGGCTCGCCTGGCCCCGCTGTTCAGCGCCACCACGCGCCAGGCCCGGGTGGAATTCACCGTGCCCAACCCCGAAGGCCGCCTGCGTCCGGGCATGTTCGCCCGCCTGGCGGTGGAGGTCGGGCGCGCCGAGGACGTGGTCACCGTCCCCCGCGAGGCGGTCATCCAGCGCGGCGGCCGGTCCTCGGTCTTTCTGCTCAAGGAGGCCGAGGAGGGTCCGCCGCGGGTGCGCCTGGTGCCGGTGGAGACCGGTCTGCGTGCCGGGGGGCGCGTCGAGGTGCGCCCGCAGGCGGAGGGCGAGGCGCCCCTGAGCGGCGCCGTGGTGACCCTCGGTCAGCACCTGCTCGCCGACGGCAGTCGCGTCGAGGTGGTCGGCGAGCCGGGTAACGAGGTGGCCGCGCCGTGAAGATCGCCGCCTTCTGCGCCCGGCGTCCGGTCTTTACCGTGATGGTCACGCTGATCGCCGTGACCCTGGGCCTGAACGCCCTCGACCGGCTGCCGGTGGACCTGCTGCCGGAGATCGAATACCCCACCCTGCGCATCTCCACCAACTACCCGGGCGCGGGCCCCGAGGAGGTGGAGTCGCAGATCGTCGAGCCCATCGAGAACGCTGTTGCCCCGGTGGCCGGGGTGGAGCGCATCGAATCGGTCTCCGCCGAGGATCAGGGCGACGTCAGCCTCTCCTTTGCCTGGGGGACCGATCTGGAGGCCGCGGCCAACGACATCCGCGAGCGGCTGGATCGGATCGTCCGCGATCTGCCGGACGAGGCCGATCGGCCGCGGCTGCGCTTTCTGGACCTCTCCGACCGTCCCGTTCTGGTTATCGGTTTGTCCGCCGAGCTCGATCCCATCGAGTTGCGCTCTCTGGCCGAGGACCGCATTCGCGACCGCCTGGAGCGGGTGCCCGGGGTCGGGGCCCTGGATATCTGGGGCGGTCTTGAGCGAGAGATCGAGGTTGCAGTGGATCCGGGGCGTCTGCGCGCCGCGCAGCTCTCCCTGGAGGATGTTCGTGAGGCCATTGCGGATGCCGACTTCGAGGTGGCCGCCGGGCGCCGGGCGGAGGGCCGCCTGGAACTCGGGCTGCGCGTGCCGGGGCGGGTGACCGACCTCGACGCGCTGCAGGGGTTGCCGGTGGCCCGCGGGGAAGACGGATCGCTGGTCCGGCTGGGGCAGTTGGCGCAGGTCCGCGACACTCACGAGGAGGAGACGCGGCGTATCCGCATCGACGGTGAGCCGGGGATCCGCCTGGCGGTCCGCGGTCGCTCCGACGCCAACACCGTGGCGACGGCAGAGCGGGTGCGCGCGGAACTGGAGCAGCTGCGCAACGAGTTGCCCCAGGTCAGCCTGACGCCAGTGCGCGACACCGCCGTCTATATCGAGCGCTCGATGCAGAACCTGGGGCGGGCGATCCTGCTCGGCGGTGTGCTAGCGCTGGTGGTGCTGCTGATCTTCCTGCGCGACCTGCGCGCCGCCATGGTGGCCGCGGTGGCCATCCCGGTGTCGCTGGTCACCACCTTCGCCCTGGTCTACTTTGCCGGTTTCACCCTGAACCTGATGACCCTGGGCGGTATTGCGCTCGGCGTGGGGCTGATGGTCGACAACGCCATCGTGGTGCTGGAGTCGATCATGGCCCGCCGCGAGCGCGGCCTGGCCCCTTATGAGGCGGCGGTCAACGGCACCCTGGAGGTGGCTCCGGCGGTGACCGCCAGCACCCTGACCACGCTGGCTATCTTCGTGCCGCTGGTCTTTCTCGAGGGGATCGCCGGGGCGCTATTCACCCAGCTCGCCTGGGTGGTCGGCTTCGCCCTGTTCGGCTCACTCATTGTGGCCTTCACCGTTGTGCCGATGCTCGCCGCCCGATTGCCCCAGCGCTCCGAAGGGGTGGCCCGGGTGGCCTGGTACCGAGCACTGGAGCGTGGCTACCGGCGTCTGCTCGGCGGTGTGCTCAGTCGCCGCGGCGCCGTGATGGGCCTGGCCACGGCGCTGGTGGTGCTGGCGGTGGCTATCGTGCCGCGGCTCGGCACCGAGCTCATGCCCGGCACCGACGAGGGCGATATCCGCATGAGCTTCGAGTGGGAGCCGGGGGTGTCGCTGGCATTCATGGACGAGCGCATGCGCCGGATCGAGCAGCGGGCCGTCGCCATGGTGCCCGAGGCCGAGCACTGGGTCTCCAGTTCCGGCACCGGCGGCTTCCGTGCCGGCGGCGGGGACACCAGCCGCCTGGACTTCTCCCTGGTCTCGGTCACCGAGCGCGATCGCAGCACCGAAGAGGTGGCCGACGAGCTTCGCGAGGCCTTCCAGGCCACCCCCGGCGCCGAGGTGCGCGTGCGCGCCCGGCAGACCCGGCCGACCCGCGGTGGCTTCGGCGCCGAGGGCGAGGAGCTGACCATCGAGGTCTTCGGCTTCCAGCGCGAGACCCTGGACCGCGTGGCCGGCGCCATGGAGGAGCGGGTCAGCCGGGTGGAGGGGGTCACCGACGTGCGCACCGGTCAGGACCGCTCGGCGCCGGAGGAACAGCTGCACATTGACCGGGCCCGGGCGGCGGATATGGACGTCTCGGTCAGCCGCATCGCCAATACCATCGAGGTGGCCGTGGCGGGTGCCCGCGCCGGGCTCTATCGGGATACCGGCGAGGAGGTGGCGATCCGTGTGCGCCTGGCCGATGCCCGGCAGATCGAGCGTGAAGAGCTGCTCGATCTCACCGTGCCCAACCGCAGCGGTGAGCCGGTGGCTCTGCGCAGCCTGGTCAATGTGGTGGAGGGCGAGTCGCCGCTGACCATCGAGCGGCGCGACCGCCAGCGGGTGACCACGCTGCAGGCCAACATCAGCGGCCGGGATCTCGGTTCGGTGGTGGCCGACGCCCGCGCCGAGCTGGCCGGGGTCCCGGTGCCGCGTGGCTACGGCTGGCGCATCGGTGGCGACTACGAGGAGCAGGCCGAGGCGCTGCAGCAACTGACCATCACCCTGCTGCTGGCGGTGGCCCTAGTCTACATGGTCATGGCCTCGCTCTACGAATCCCTGCGCAATCCCCTGGTGGTGATGTTCACGGTGCCCCTGGCCGGTGTCGGCGTGGTGGGGATGCTCTGGGCCACCGGCACCACCATCAGCGCGCAGTCGTTCATCGGCATCATCCTGCTCGCCGGGATCGTGGTGAACAACGGCATCCTGCTCGTCGACCGCGCCAACCGCAGCCTGGTCCGCGGGGCCCCGCCGCGTCAGGCGGTGCTCATCGCCGGGCGACGACGGCTGCGCCCGGTGCTCATGACCTCGCTGACCACCGGCCTGGCCCTGCTGCCCTTGGCACTGGGCATTGGCGAGGGCGCCGAGGCGCAGGCCCCCATGGCCCGCGCCGTGCTCGGCGGTTTGATCACCGGCACCCTGATCACCCTGGTGGTCATCCCGGTGGTCTTCACCCTGTTCCACTCGGCGAAGGGCAGACGGCATGCGATGGTGTGACTGCGGCTGGCGCCGCCCGCTGACCGGCGGCCTGCTCCTGGGCTCGGCGCTGCTGCTCGCCGGCCGCGTGGTGGCCGGCGGCGACGAGGCGTGGGAGCTGAGCCTGGAGGAGGCGGTCTACAGCGCTGTCGAGCACAATCCGGCGCTCCAGGCCGAGCGCCTCGGCCCGGTGGTGGCGGGCACCTTTGAGCAGATCGAGCTGGGGGCGTTCGATCCGGAAGTCTTCCTAGAGGGGGACTACCGGCGGCGGCAGCTGGAGCAGATCGGCCTTGAGACGGGTCGGGCGCGGGATACCGATCGCACCGACGTCGGGCTCTCGGCCGGCATCAGTCAGCGTCTGCCTATGGGGGCCGAGTGGCGCCTGTCGGCGGTCCAGGACTTCGACGAGGATCGTGAAACCGGGCAGGAGCTTCATACCAGTGGCCTGCAGCTACGGCTCAGCCAGCAGCTCCTGCAGGGCCGGGGGCGAGCGGTCAACCTGGTCAGCCTGCGCCAGGCGGAGCTGGAAACCCTGCGCTCGGAGCACGAGCTGCAGGGCTTCGCGCAGCAACTGGTGGCGGACGTGGAGTCGGCGTATTGGGATTTCGTGCTCGCCGACCGCGAGATCGCCATCTTCGAGGAGTCCCTGCAGCTGGCCGAGCAGGAGGTGGAGCGGGCCGAGCAGCGGATCGAGCTGGGCGACCTGGCCGAGACCGAGCTGGCCCCGCTGGAGTCCGAGGCCGCCCTGCGCCGCCAGGAGCTGATCGATGCGCGCAGCCGCCGCGAGGCGGCGCGGCTGGAGCTGCTGCGCTTGATCGGCAGCGAGGATCAGCTCCAGGAGGATCGAGAGATCGAGCCCCTGACCGACCCCGAGCGCCTGGTCGTCGAGCCCGATCCGGTGGCCGAGCACCTGGCCCTGGCCCTGGAGCGGCGCCCGGAACTCAATCAGGCCCGCCTGGATCTGCGCAGCGAGAACCTGCAGGTTACCCGGACGCGGAATGGCTTGTTGCCCGAGCTCGAGTTGTTTATCCAGTTGGGCAGCAGTGGATATGCCGATTCTTTCAGCGGTGCGCCCCGGGACCTGGACGGGTCCAGCTACGACGCGCAGGTGGGGATTTCCCTGGGACGCTCGCTGACCAATCGCGCCCCTGAGGCGGAGCACCGCCAGGCGCTGACCCTGCGCAACCAGGCCAATCTGAGTCTGAGCAATATGGCCCGCTTGGTGCGCCACGATGTCCGCACGGCCCATCTGGAGCTGCAGCGGGCGGCCGCCCAGATCGAGGCGAGCCGTGCCACCCGCCGTGCCCGCGAGGAGCAGGTGCGCGCAGCAGATGAGCGCTTCCGGGCCGGGGATGCGACCGCCTTCGCCGTGGTCCAGGCCCAGCGCGATCTGCTCGAGAGTCGGATCAGCGAGGCGGCGGCGCAGGTGGAGTACCGCACCGCGCTGGTCGAACTCTACCGGCTGGATGGTACGCTGCTGGAGCGTCGCGGCATACAGGCGGCGACCGACGAGGGTGCGCCGCACTGAGGCGGATACCAAGGAGCCGTGGCCCATGACCAACCCGCTGGACTACCCGCGCTTTCCCTTTCGTGCCGGGGCGAGCGCGATGACCACGGCCCCCCTGTCGGCGGTCTGGGAGCAGTGCGTGTCGATCGGCGGGCCCAACCGCTACTACTACATGAACCCGCTGTGGAGCCTGCGCGAGTCGTTGGATGCGCTGCTCGGCGGTCGCGGGCTCAGCCGGGGGCGGCCGCTGCATACCGACCTGCGCCCCGGCGATGTCATCGACTCATGGCGGGTGCTGGTGGTGGAGCCGCGGGAGCGTCTGGCGTTGGGCTTCGGCATGAAGGCCCCGGGGACCGGGGTGCTGGAGTTCACCGTCCGGCCCCATGAGCAGCAGACCCGCGTGCGGGTGACCGCGTATTGGTCCCCGCGGGGGGTGCCCGGGCGCATGTACTGGTACGCCATGGAGCCCGCCCACGCCATCCTGTTCAAGGGGCTGGCCCGCGCCATCTGCCGCCGCGCGGAGACGCGGGCGAGTGGTTGAGCCCCTTCTTTGACACACCGCGAGCGCGTGCCGGATCCTGATCCCTTCTGAACCGCATTGTCGGGAGCTGGAGGACCATGAGCGAGCCGCACATCGAATACCTTCAGGGCGAGGAGATCGGCCAGCGTTTTGAGCAGATCGCCGCGCTGCGGCTGCAGGTCTTCCGGGAATGGCCCTACCTCTACGACGGCAGCATGGAGGAGGAGCGGTACTTCCTGCGCTTTTACCTCGACGCCCCGTGGGCGTTGGCCACCGTGGTTGTGGATGGCGACGAGGTGGTCGGGCTGTCGACGGCCATGCCGCTGACGGACGAGTCCCCGCGGATCCAGAAGCCGTTTATCGATGAAGGCTTCGATCCGGGGCAGGTGTTCTACCTGGCCGAGTCGATCCTCCTGCCGGCCTATCGCGGCCGGGGGTTCTACCGGCACTTTTTCGATGTCCGGGAGCGCCATGCTCGAAGCTGTGGCGACTACCAGTGGGCCACCCTGTGCACTGTGGTCCGTGATCCGGCCCATCCGCTCCGCCCGGCGGACTACCAGCCACTGGACCCCGTCTGGCGGCACTTCGGGTATACGCCCCGCGAGGAGCTGATCGCCTACTACCCTTGGAAGCAGGTCGACGAGCCTGCGGAGACCGATAAGCCCCTGCAGTTCTGGATCAAGCAGTTGTGAAGGCGCTGCGGCGGGATCCCGGCCGAGGGCGTGGCCGGACGGGGAGGAGTGATGCGCATCGAGCCCAAGCCTCTGAACGCCTATCCCTGGTACCTGCGCCCGTTCTTCTGGAACCAGCGCCGCAAATACGGTGAAGTCCTCCAGCCGGGGCTGCTTTGGGGGCGCTCGCCCAGGGTCTTTGCCGCCTTGGCTCTGCTTTTCGGTGCCCTGGAGCGCAGACGCAGCCCCCTGGATCCGGCGCTGCGCTCGCTGGTTACCGTCCGTGTGTCACAGATCAACCACTGCGCGTTCTGCATCGATATCAATACCCGCACGCTGAACCGGCGCGGCGTTGACTGGACGAAGATCACTGCGCTGTCCGAGTGGCGGCAAAGCGATGCCTTCGACGAGCGTGAGCGGGCCGTGCTGACCTACACGGAGGCCATGACCTGCAGTGATGCCGGGGTTCGGGATGAGCACGTTGACGCCTTGCGGCCCTACTTCGACGAAGACGGGCTCGTGGAGCTGACCGGTCTGATCGCCTTCCAAAACATGTCGAGCAAGTTCAACAGTGCCCTCGACGTGCCGGCCCAGGGGTTCTGTCAGGCGCCTGGCAGGAGCCGGGTGAAAGGCGGCCGGCCCGGCGCCGACTGAGCCGCGCCGCCCGGTGCCGCGTTTACGTTCGGGTTGCCGACGGCGGTGGCCCCTCCACGGCAGCCCCGTCCGGTGCCGTGCGCGGGAAGAGGAACGAGGCCGCCGCCACGAGGAGTGCGAGCGTTGCGAAGGCCACGAACGCCTCCGTGTAGCCGGCCTGCGCGATGGCCCAGCCGACCAGCGGCGATCCGAGGGCCTGGCCGACGGTGATCGCCAGGAAGGGGACCACCGGTCCCAGCGAGGGCCGTTGACGCAACAGTCGGACGCCGGTAACCAGGTACAGTCCGGTTAGGGTCATGAACGCCCAACCGAAGACGCCGGCCGAGAACAGCGCGACCCACCACTCGCCCGGGGCGATGGCCACGAGCCCGGTGGCAGCGCCGAGGGCGACCAGCGCCATGGCCTGGGTGGTGGGGGCGCCAAACCGGTCACCGAGGTCACTCGCCCACGCCCCGGCTAGACCGGTGATGCCGACGGCCAACCAAAGCAGCCCGGTGAGCCTCTCGGGAAGATCGCCCATTTCCACGACCAGGTCGGGCGCGAAGATCCAGTAGGCGGACGAGGTCAGGCCCATCGCGACGCAGAACACGGTCAGCCCGACCACTGGCAGCCACCGCCCGGGTTCGTAGGCCCCGGAGGCCGGAGCGTTGTCGCCGGGCTGCGCCCTTGCCGTCTTCGGGATCAGGAACAGGGCGGCAATGACGCCCATGGCTGCGAGGGCCGCGAACGAGCCGTAGGCCAGGCGCCAGGCCCCGCTGAGCAGTAGTACCGTGGGGACGCACAGGATCAGGCCGAAGCTGGTGCCGGCGTTCATCACGGCGTTGACCCGCCCGCGGAGGTCGGCCCGCACGGCCACCTGCGCACCGGCGGACAGCGCCGGCATCATTAGCCCGGTGGAGATGCCACAGGCGAAGACGCCGGCGCCGAGCGTCAGCGCGTCAGCCGCCTGGCTGATCAGCATAAGGCCACCGAACGCAAAAAGACCGGAGACCACGGCCGCGTAGCGCGGACCGAGGCGGTCGACGATAGGTGACGCGATCAGGCTGGCGAAGCAGAAGCTGACAAAGGCCATCGAACTGATGACGCCGACGGCGTCTGCCGAGAGCCCCAGCTCTGTGCGGATGGCGGGGACGAACAGCCCGAACGCGTATCGGGCGAGCCCGAAGGCGACCGCGATCAGTCCGGCCCCGAGAACAGCGTAGCCGACAGCACCCACGGGCCTCATGATTCCGCACCCTGCGCAGTCGCGAGGACGGCGGGGATAATCCCCTGCAAGTGCTCGGTGGCGGCGGCCGCGCCGAGCACCGGGACCAGGGCGTTGGCCCCCTCAAGCACCATCAGCAGGCGTTCCGCCAGCTTCGGATCGCCTCTCGAGCGGTCGCGTTCCAGGGCGTCGCCGATGACGGCGAGGAGCTCGCGCTTGAGCCGGCGACCCTGCTCGGCGATCACCGGATGATCCTGCTCGTACTCGGCGATGGCCTTGAGGACAATGCACCCGCGACCGGGGGTGGTCTCCAGCCAACGGCAGTGGCGTTGTGCCAGTGCGGTGACGGCCTCACCCGGCGCCGCGTTGTCGACGGCAGCGCGCAGATCCTGGAGATAGCGCTCGTAGCGGCGGGCGAGCACCGCCTCCACCAGTGCCTCCTTGGATGGGAAGTGGTTGTACAGCGTCATCCGGGCGACCCCCGCCTGGGTGATGACGCGGTCGATACCCGTGGCGTGGAAGCCGGCCGAGTAAAAAAGCCGCTCGGCCGTGTCGAGCAGATTTTCGCGCTTGCTGTTGATCATGCGATACACCGGATCAGATAGAACGATCTGTCTAGTCTGGGGTAGAGGTCGCGACCTCGTCAATGGACCGGGCTGCGCTCACGCCTCCTCTTGCTCCTGCGGCGGCGGATCCGTGAAGCTCAGCGAGCTATAGCGGGCGAAATACAAGCGTCGGGGACCAGTGATTCGGCGGCAGGCCGACTTTGTTGCCGGGCCGTCGTGGTCGCACCTCTCGCTCAAGGCCGAGGAAGGATCCTACTCCCAGCCGTCGTAGGGGAGGAGGTCCTCATAGATCTCGTCGCTGCGATAAGTCTCGACGCCGAAGAGTAGGCGGCCGCGCTTCTCGATGCTGTCGGCCATGGTGCTGACGAGGTCGAGCGCATCTAGGGCTTGGGTGTTGCTGTACTCGGTCAGGTATGTCTCGGCCAGTTCCGGCTCCCCGGAGGCGATCAGAGCCCCGGCCATGGCGTGCACCTGTTCTTGCTCGGCTCGCCGCGCCGCCTCATACGCGGTCAGCGCCTCCTCGACCTCCGGGTAGAACGCCTCGTAGCGCTTCTCGTGGGCCGGGCCGGCATTCCACAGGGATCCGCCCATGGCGTGGAAGAGGCGCTTGAACTCCCGGAAGGCGTAGCGGCTGGCTTCCTGCTCGAAGAGTTCGGGCGGCAGGAACTGGGCGTCCTCGTCCTGGCTCAGGTAGCGGTGCCACTTGAACTCGACCGGAACGTCTTCCTGGCCAATGTAGTGCGGCATGAACGGGCTCGCTGACGAGGGTGCCACGGTCGCCCAGAGGGTCTGCAGTGTGTGGTGCTCGAGGTCGTCCCGCAGGTGGGCGACCGTCCCGTAACCCGCCGTCTGGCTGGTGATCTTCGGCGAGCGCACGGCCTCCTTCATGTCGCTCAGCGAGACCGGCTCACGCGCCTCAAGCCAGCGCTCCATCTCGGCGACCGCCGGCGCGCGCATCTGCATGCCGTCCTGCTCGGGCTGCCGATCCGTGCCATAGACCTCATTGAAATGGAAGGCGCCGTCTTGCTCCGGATCGTACCACCCCTGCTCCTCGGCGAAGGAGATAAGGTGCTCGGCACCCATGTAGTCCGGGTGGTCCTGGAAGTCCGCGGGTATCTCGCCGATGTAGCCGGGACGAGAAACCCGTACCTCGTCCGGCGCCAGGCGCTTAGCAGCCCAGAGGCCCTCTCCGCCGGCGAGCTGGATCAGAATCCATCCTTCGTCCTCGTCGGCGAACAGGTGCGAGTTGCCGCCGTAGGTCGCGTGGCCGTGCTCCTCGACCATCTCGCCAACGAGTGCGGTCGCGCCCCTCGCCGACTCGGCACGCTCCATGGCGATCTGCGCATGATCGCTGTAGGAGAGGCCGCGCTGGGGCGTCGGGGTCATCTCGACGAGTTCCTCGCGGGACGGCGACCAGATATCCCGTGCCGCCAGCCCTTGCTCGTTGAGGCCGCCGTTGACCAGCGGGGGCGGGAAGCCGGCCCACGAGGTGTAGCGCACGGCAATGTACTTGTTCGTCTGGCTTGCCTGCGGGATCTCGATGCGCTCGCCGGGGATGTCGGCCTGGTCTGTGATGCCTACCTCCATCGTGGCGCCAGGCTCATGTGACTGCGCCGGGATGACCTCGATGAAGTGGCTCGATGGCTCATCGCCGTAGCCGCCGAGCAGGACGCTACCATCCTCGGTCAGCTCGTGGCCGACGTAGAGCCCTACGCTCTTGCCTCGCTCCTCCTTGGGGTAGGTCGCGGGCGTGGCTGCGAGCAGTTCGCTCGCCTCGCCTCCGGCCAGGGTGGGTGCGCTGGCAGCGCCGCCGATCATCAGTGCCGGTGCGGCGAGGGTGATCAGGCGTTGCGGCAAGATTGCCTCCGGTTGGTTGCTTCCATCATGGATGAACCGTGAAGGCACGCCTCACTCTCGCCCGCAGGCGCAAGGCGTACACTTCCGGGAAGGCGGTGAGAAGGTTGGGAAGATGGCGGAAGGGGAGGGATTCGAACCCCCGGTGGGCAGGGCCCACAGCTGATTTCGAGTCAGCCGCCTTCGTCCGCTCGGCCACCCTTCCTAAGCCTTTTAGGATAGCCAGTAAGGGCGGGCTGCTGCAAGGGGTTACGGCGCGCGTGGTGTGTCGGTGAAGGTGACCGAGCGGTAGCGCGCGAATTGCAGGGTCCTGGACCAGTAGTCCGGGGGCAGGCCGGCCTTGAGCTTGAGCTGAGCGAGGAACTCCTGCGGGTCCGGTAGGCCCTCCCAGACCGCGGGCAGGAAGGTGGCGCGGCGCAGACCGTCGTGGAGGATCAGGCCGTCCTCGCCGGGGACCAGCTCTTCGAGCAGTTGCGCCTCGTGCTCCACCTCCAGGGGTTCGGCCTCGCCGAGGACGGCGACCTTGACGGTCAGCGCGTCGAGTTCTTCGCGGGTGACGGGGTCGAAGCGCGGATCGCTAAAAGCGGCCTCCAGGGCCGAGTCCATGACACTGCGCACCAGCGGTTGGCGGGGCACCAGGCTGCCCATGCAGCCACGCAGCACGTCGCCCTGGTGGAGCGAGACGAAGGCGGCCCCGGGCCGGGTCAGGGCCTCCGGCAGGCCCGAGGCGATGGGCAGCGGCTCGCCCACCTCCTGCTGGTGGGCGATGTTCTGCCGGGCGAAGCGGGGCAGGAGGGCGCCGTGCTCCGACGGGACGTCGGTGCCGATGGGAGTTTGCTCAGTGGAAGACATAGCTGCCATACCCTACGACCGAGGAGCGATCGCCGGTGACATCGCCGGAGTTGCATTGCGCAATCGTCTGCGCCTGCAGGCCGTGCTTGCGCGCGAACCACAGCAGCCCGCGCAGCGGGGCGGCGCCGCAGGCCCGCTGCGGGGTGATCTGCTCGAAGGTGCCGGCCTCGATGGCCGCGGTGGTCTCGGCGTCGAGCTGCCGGGCAGTGGGGTCGTCGTGGAAGTGGCTCAGGTCCGAGCTGACCACCACCAGGGTGTCCGGTTGCCAGAAACGCTCGATCAGGCGGCCGCACGCCTCGGCCGGACCGCGGCCGACCACCAGGGGGAGAACGTCGAAGTCCTCGAGCAGGGTCTGCAGGAAGGGCAGATGGACCTCCAGGCTATGCTCGCGTGCGTGGGCCGTGTCGTCGATGTGCACGCTATCCAGTGCCAGCGCCTTTCGGCGCAGGGTGTCGCTAACGGGCACCGTGCCTAGCGGGGTCGCCAGGGCGTCGGCCATCGGCAGGGCGATGCCGCTGAGGTCGACGAAGTGGGCCGGTCCGAGCAGCACCACGTGGCGCAGTTGCTGGCGGATCGGGGCGATGCGCTGATAGCCCCGCGCCGCGGCGGCACCCGAGAACGGGTAGCCGGCATGGGGGAGCACCATGGCGCGGGGGGCCCGGGCCGGGTCCTGTTCCGGCTCGCCGGCCTCGGCGAGCAGTTCCTGGACGGACCGGCGCAGGGCTTCCGCCTCGCCGGGGTAGAAGCGTCCGGCGACGGCAGGGGGGCGAACCGAGGGCGTGGTCTCGTGCATGGGCGTGACCTCCCGTGGCGAAGGAACCGCAATGTCGATGAACCCGTCTAAACTTTAGACGATTCAACCCGAGCGCGGTTTCCGAGCGATCATGAATCAGACCACGACCCCTGTACCAAGAGAGCGCGATCCCGCGGACCCGTCCGTCGTGGCCACGCGTTTCTGGAGCCGGTGTGACGACGGGCGGCTCCAGTGCGACCTCTGTCCGCGCCACTGTCGCCTGAAGGACGGGCAGCGGGGGCTGTGCTTCGTGCGTATGGCCCGGGGCGGGGAGGTGGTGCTGACCACCTACGGCCGCTCCAGCGGCTTCTGTATCGACCCCATCGAGAAGAAGCCGCTCAACCACTTCCTGCCCGGCTCGTCGGTACTCTCCTTCGGCACCGCCGGCTGCAACCTCGCCTGCAAGTTCTGCCAGAACTGGGACATGAGCAAGTCCCGGGAGATGGACATCCTCGCCGATCGCGCCGAGCCGGAGCAGATCGCCGACGCCGCGGCGGCCCAAGGGGCGCAGAGCGTGGCCTTCACCTACAACGACCCGGTCATTTTCCACGAATATGCAGTGGATGTGGCGGCGGCGTGCCGGGCGCGCGGCATCCGCACGGTGGCGGTGACCGCCGGGTATATCTGCCCGGAGCCCAGGGCGGAGTTCTTCGCTGCCCTGGATGCTGCGAATGTCGACCTCAAGGCGTTCAGTGAGCGTTTCTATCACCGTCTGACCGGCGCCCACCTGGCACCGGTGCTGGATACCCTGCGCTACGTTCGCCACGAAACCGATTGCTGGCTTGAGCTTACCACGCTGCTGATCCCCGGTGAGAACGACAACGATGCCGAGATTGAGGCCATGGCGCAGTGGGTGCTGGAGCACCTCGGCGCGGATGTGCCGATGCACTTCACGGCCTTCCATCCGGCCTTCCGGATGGTGAACCATCCGCGAACGCCGCCGCAGACCCTGAGCCGTGCCCGGGAGATCGCCCTGGCGCAGGGGTTGCGCTATGTCTACACCGGCAACGTCTACGACCCGGAGGGCAGTGCCACCTACTGCCACGCCTGCGGCGAGCGGCTCATTGAGCGCGACCGGTACGAACTCGGTGCCTGGCGGCTGGGCGCCGCCGGCGCCTGCCGGCGCTGCGGGGAGCCGTGCGCCGGGGTCTTCGAGGCCCGCCCCGGGCGCTGGGCGGGGCGGCGCCTACCCTTGCGTTTCAGCTAGTCGCTGCTGGCTTCCCCGGTCCCCGAGGCGGTGCCGATCGGCGCAATCACGCGGACCTTCGCCCAGACCCCTCGTGCGTCCGGGAAGCACAGGGATCCGTCGGCGAAGGTCATCTTCCAGTACGAGATGACCGTGGCGGGGGTCTGCGGGGCGGTGAAGTCGACCTGCAGCGTGACCCGCTCCCCGGGGTCGACCCGCGGGAGCGGTACCGAGGGTTGCAGCGGTACCAGTCGGGCGCCGATCTCCCGGGGGGTACCGGCCGTATCCAGGATGCGGATGTCGTCATCCTGACACGTGAGATAGCGGTCGACCCACGGCTGGTCGCCGAGATTCTGGAGCTGCCAGCCCTTGCGGAAGCGGCTACCCGCCAGCACCGGAGCGCCGTCCGGGTAGTTGAGGTCGCCGATGAAGCCGCTGCGGTCGAGGCCGTTCTCGACGGTCTCCGTGACCCCCGTCGCGTTGGGGTCGTTGCGGAACATGGGCTCGAGCAGTGCCAGCGGGTGGACCTCCAGCGCGTTGGCGATGCGGACGATGGTGCTCATGCTCGGATAGCGCCCCGGTTGCCAGGCGTCGTAGAGGGCCTGACGGCTCATGCCTGCCCGCCGGGCCAGCTCTGCCAGCGGGAGCCCTCGCTCCCGGGCGGTCTTGCGGATGTACTGCTCCAGTTCCGTCTGCATGAGCTCGGGTTTCGTCTTCGTCCGTGGATTAAGCGTAGCCCCGCTGACGGGATGGACTAGGGTAGTGGGCTTTAATCCTTTTTCATAGTAGGGAAACTGGCGCAACTGTCCAGCGATCTGGACGACTCGCACGCCTTGCATGGTCATCCACTGTATAAGGGGGCTACGATCCCCTCGGAAGCTGGCCGAAGTCAGGGCAGTGCAGTTTCGGGTGCGAAGGCTCCTGCCTGTCGGTTCGGCCCGATACGGGGGGCTGTACTGCCCTGACTTCGGCCAGCTGGGGCAGGGCGGAGCCTGGATCCGCCAGCGGTCTGGAATGGACTTCCGAGGTGGTTTGCGTGCGAGGGATCCCGCTGTGTTCCCTGATTGTCTTCGGTGGGCTGGGTCTTGCCCTGGTTTTCGGTGTCGCCTTCACCGCAGCCGGGACGTATCTCGGCCCAGAGAGCCACGCTGCTGAGCCGGCCCGCACGCATCCCGCTTTGCTCACCGCCCACCCGTCGCTCCCCGGCCTGCTGCGCATGCCGGAGGGCGGGCAAGCACCGGCTGGCACGTCGACCTACCTCGTGGCGCTCATCTCAGCCGGGGCAGGCTTCACCGTGGTGGGCCTGTTCGGCCTGTGGCTGCGCCGGCAACTGGTCGTTCCGCTGCAGGAGGCAGCCCGGTCCATCGAGGTTGGGGCGCCGATGCGCCTGCGGGGGATGGCCGGGGCCGTGCGCGAGCTGCGCATGGTCGAGGAGCGCTACAACCGCGCTCGAGAGGCCATGGAGCAGCGCATCGAGGCGCTGGACGAGCAGCTGCATACCGACTGGCTGACCGGGGTGAGCAACCGGCGCGGCCTCGAGGAGGCCTTGCTCGTGGAGTTGGATCGGGCGCGGCGCTCCGGGGCCCCGGTCAGCCTGGTCTTCCTGGATCTCGATGGCTTCAAGGCGCTGAATGATGAGCAGGGCCACGAGTCCGGGGATCGGGCCCTGCAGCAGGTGGCCAGACTGCTGCGCCGGCGCGTACGCGAGGCCGATGCGGTGGCGCGCTGGGGCGGCGACGAGTTCGTGATTCTCTGCCGGGACACCGACTTGGCCGGGGGCGAGGCGTTGGCCCATGCGCTCGCCCGGCGCCTGGCGCAGTGGCCGCGGATGCCGGGTGGGTGTCGGGCAAGCATCGGGGTGAGCGCCTGGCAGCCCGGAGAGGGTTTCCGCGAGTTGATTGCCCGTGCCGACGAGGCCATGTACGACGCCAAGCGCCAGGGTGGTGGGCGCGTCTGCGTCAGGTCAGGTCGCTAAAAAGGTCCTGTTCGCGTTGTCTCGGTTGCAGCCCCGAGAGGCTCACGCCGAGCAGCCTGACCGCCCGGGACCCGGCCTCGGTCTCCGCGAGCAGGGCGGGGATCAGGGCCTCGATGTCCGCCGCCCCGGCGACCGGCCCGTGCGGGGAGACCCGCCGCGTGATGGATTCGAAGTCGGCGTAGCGCAGCTTCAGTGTCACCGTCCGGGCCACCACGCCTTGGCTCTCCAGGCGCGTAGCCACCTTGGCGATGAGCGGAGCCAGCCGCTCGCGGATCTCTTCCGGATCCCGGGTGTCATCCCCGAAGGTGCGTTCGGCACCGATGGATTTCCGTGGTCGGCGCCGCCGGACGGGGCGGTGGTCGATGCCGCGGGCGGCGTCGTGCAGGGTGCCGGCGCGGTTGCCGAGGAACACGTGCAGATCGGCCAGCTCCCAGTCGAGCAGGTCGCCGACCCGGGTGATGCCGAGGCGCTCGAGCCGGGCGGCGGTGGCCGGCCCGACGCCGTGAAGCCTTCGGATTGGCTGAGCGGTGACGTACGCCGGTCCCTGTTCGGGTGGGACGACGTAGAGGCCGTCCGGCTTGCCCTCGTCCGAGGCGAGCTTGGCCAGCAGCTTGTTGTAAGACACCCCCGCCGATGCCGTCAGGCCGGTCTCCTCGCGGATGCGCCGGCGGATCGCCTGGGCCATGTGGGTGGCGGATCCGTGGAAGCGCTGCGAGCCGGTGACGTCCAGGTACGCCTCATCCAGCGAGAGCGGCTCGATGGTGGTGGCGAAGTCGGCAAAGATGCCGTGGATCTGCCGCGAGATGGCGCGGTAGTGGTCGAAGCGCGGGCGCAGGAAGGTGGCGTCCGGGCACAGGCGGCGGGCCCGGGCAGCCGGCTGCGCCGAGCGAATGCCGAAGGTTCGCGCCTCGTAACTCGCCGCGGCGACCACCCCTCGCCCGTCGGGGGACCCTCCCACCACCACCGGTCGTCCACGCAGGCTCGGGTTGTCGCGTTGCTCCACCGAGGCGTAGAAGGCATCCATGTCGATGTGGATGATCTTGCGCGCGGTCATCGCTACAACGCTCAGTCCGCTCGGGTCAGCCACTCCACGCCGGCGGCGGTCACCACCCCGGTGACCACCGCCCAGATGGCCAGGCTACCGATCATCCACTGCGCCGTCTGCCGCCGCCAGGCGCCCAGGGCCAGGGCCATCACTGCCGCCAGGTGGATGCCGGTGAGCACTGGCCCGAGCAGCGCCAGTCCGGGCAGCCCGTAGCGATCCCAGACTCGAGTGGCGCGGTCGCTCCAGCGCCGGCGCACCGGCCCGCGGCGGCGCTCCCACCAGCGAAACAGGGCGATGATGGCGAAAACCGGCAGCGCGTTGCCGATGAATGCGACTACGGTGAGCGGGGTCACCGAGAGCCCCATGGCTGCGCCCATGGGAATGACGACCATGAGCTCCACCCACGGAGTGGCGGCGAGCAGGAAGACGACCGAGTACTTGAGCAGCAGTTCCATAGAGGGGGCCGGCGCATGAATGAGCGGCCCATTCTAAGCGAATCGTCTAGATAAAGAGTTCCGGGGGCAGGGCCCAGTTTGCGGGATCCTCGGCACGCTCGATGCGGTGAGCGGGGTGGCCGTGGTACAGGTCCAGAGTGGGGGGTGGTTCGATCATGCGCTGCGCCGAGATATCGTAGACCACCCGGACACGCGGCTTGTCTGCGGGGCGGTCCCGGGCCTCCAGGACCACGCCGAGCTTGCCGGACGATAGGCGCACCAGGGTGCCCGGTGGATAGATTCCGACGCAGCGCACGAACCGCTGCACCAGCTTACCGTCCAACCCCTGGCCGGCTTCGTGGGCGACGATGCGGAGTCCTTCGGTCGGTGGGCGGCCGCGGTGGTAGGCGCGGATGGCGGTGACGGCATCGTAGATGTCGACAATGGCGGCCATGCGGGTCTCGATGCTCAGCTGCCGGCCGCTCAGGCCGTAGGGGTACCCGGAGCCGTCGATCCGTTCGTGGTGCTGCTCGGCGATGCGCACGGCCAGCGGAGTGGCCTGGGCCGTCTCGCGCAGTAGCGCCGCGCCGCGCCAGGTGTGGTCCTTGACCTGCTGATACTCCTCCGGCGTCAGCGGACCCGGCTTGGAGATGATGGCATCCGGTAGCAGCGTTTTGCCGATGTCGTGGACGATCCCGGCGGAGCCTAGTGCACGTACATGGGGCTCGGGCATGCGCAGGTAGCGCGCGAACGCCATCAGCAGTACGCCGACGTTGACGCTGTGCTGGTAGGTGTAGTGGTCGCGGGAGCGGATGCGCCCGAAGGCGAGCATGGCATCCGGGTGCTCGTGCAGGGCAGCGGAGAGTTCCTCGCTGATGGTGTCGATGTCCTGCATGCGCAGGGCCCGGCCGGCGCGGGCATCCTGCAGCAGCTCGCGCACCGCCGAGCGCGCCTCCTGAGTCAGTTGCCGTGCCCACTGCCGCCCGTCGCCGGCCTTGGCCCGGGCGGGGCGCCGGTGGCTTGGTTCGGCGGCCTGCTGCGCCGCGCCGGAGGTTTCGGGGCGTCCGCGGTGTGGGTCGACCCGCACCCGGGTCAGCCCCATGGCGCGGATCTTGTCGATGCTCGCCTGCTCTAGCTCGAACTGGTTGTACAGGAACGGGTGCATGGCCCACTGCACGCCCAGGTCGACGAGGTACATGCCGGGGCGCAGGTCCTCGACCGGGACCTCGACCGCGTCCCTGGGTGGTGGTCTTTCCACGACTGCTTCCCTCCGCCCGGTTCCCTGCCGGGGATCGCAACCCTGCATTTGAAACTCCAGCGGTCAGCGTAACCCAAACGCCATTTCCCGCAACCCGGAGAGGGGAGCCGTTGGCATTGCCGCACCGCCCTTATATCCTGATCGGGTTCGAGCCCGCCCCGGAGGTCGCATGTTCCTAGAGCGCAACCCGCGATTCGTCAGCCGGCTGACGCGTGAGACCCTCGCGCTGATCATGGCCGGCGGCCGCGGTGGACGGCTCTCCAGCCTCACGGACTGGCGCACCAAGCCGGCGATCCCCTTTGGCGGCAAGTTCCGGCTGATCGACTTCCCGCTCTCGAACTGCATCAATTCGGGGATCCGTCGGGTGGGCATCCTGACGCAGTACAAGGCCCACTCACTGATCCAGCATGTCCAGCGCGGCTGGGGGTTCCTGCGCGGTGAGTTCGGCGAGTTCGTCGAACTCATCCCCGCCCAGCAGCGCATGGACAAGCCGCTGTGGTACTCCGGCACGGCTGATTCGGTCTACCAGAACATCGACATCATCCAGGCCCACGACCCGAGCTACGTGCTGATCCTCGCCGGCGATCACGTCTATAAGATGGACTACGGTGCGATGATCGCCCGCCATGTGGAGTCCGACGCCGACGTCACCGTCGGCTGCGTGCAGGTGAGTCTGGAGCAGGCCCGCGCCTTCGGGGTGATGACCGTCGAGAAGGACGGGCGCGTCACCGCCCTGACCGAGAAGCCGACGCACCCCGAGCCGATGCCGGGCAAGGACGATGTGGCCCTGGTCTCCATGGGTATCTATGTCTTCAACCGCGACTACCTGCTGCAGGTGCTGCGCGAGGACGCCGAGAACTTCGCCAGCTCGCGGGACTTTGGGCGGGACGTCCTGCCCGCGGCCATCCAGCGCGATCACGTCCAGGCCTTCCCGTTCAGCGACCCGGTCAGCGGCAAGCAGGCCTACTGGCGGGATGTGGGCACCGTGGACGCCTTCTACCGCGCCAATCAGGAGCTGATCCAGGAGGAGCCGGAGCTCGATCTCTACGACGACGAGTGGCCGATCTGGACCTACCAGGCGCAGCTGCCGCCGGCGAAATTCATGCATGATCAGAGTGGCAAGCGCGGCATGGCCATCGATTCGATGGTCTCCGGCGGCAACATCATCGCCGGTGCCTCGGTGCGTCGCTCGGTGCTCTTCTCGCGGGTGAAGGTGGGCCCCGGTGCCGAGGTCAAGGAGTCGGTGATCCTGCCCCGGGTGACCGTCGGCGACGGCTGCCGGGTGCGCAATGCGGTCATCGATGAGGGCTGCCGCATCCCGCCGGGGATGGTCATCGGCGAGGACCTGGAGACCGACCGCGAGCGATTCCATGTCACCCCGGGCGGTGTGGTGCTGGTCACCGCCGAGATGCTGGGCCAGGAAGTGGCTCACGTGCGCTGAAACGCCCGCGCTTCGCCGACGCTCGCGTCCCCGCCCATTGCCCCTGATACCAGGAAGCTTGTATGGCTGAGATCCCTGCTGTCGAAGGACTGTTCAACCAATTCGCCATCCTGCTGCTCGTTGCAGCCGTCATTGGCTTTATCGGCACCCGCCTCAAGCAGCCGCTGATCGTATCTTTCATCGCGGTGGGCATCCTGGTGGGCCCGTCTGCGCTTGGCTGGGTGGACGGGCACGAGCCGATGATGGAACTGCTGGCCGAGATCGGTATCGCGCTGCTGCTGTTCATCGTCGGCCTCAAGCTCGATCTGCACCTGATCCGCACCATGGGGCCCGTGGCTCTCGCTACTGGCCTGGGGCAGGTGATCTTCACCTCGGCGGTTGGTTTCCTGATCGCACTGGCGATGGGCATGGAGCCGATCACCGCCCTCTACGTGGCGGTGGCGCTGACCTTCTCGAGTACCATCATCATCGTCAAGCTGCTGTCGGATAAGAAGGAGATCGACGCCCTGCACGGGCGCATCGCCATCGGTTTTCTGATCGTGCAGGACATCTGCGTGGTCCTGGCCATGATCCTGATCACCTCCCTGGCAGCTGGTGAGGGGGACGCCAACGTCGCCGTCGAGGTGGGGCAGGTCCTGCTGACGGGCGTGGCCCTGCTGCTGTTCGTGGGCGTGTTGATGCGCTATGTGCTGCCGCGGCTGCTTAACATGCTGGCGCGCACACCGGAGCTGCTGGTGCTCTTCTCCATCGCCCTGGCTGTGGCGATGGCCACTGGGGGCGATCTGATGGGCTTCAGCAAGGAGGTGGGGGCTTTCCTGGCGGGTATCGCCATCGCATCCACGCCCTATCGCGAGGCGGTGGCCTCGCGGCTGACGGCGCTGCGCGATTTCCTGCTGCTGTTCTTCTTCATCTCCCTGGGCGCGCAGCTGGATATGGGCACCATCGGCGATCAGGTGGTGCCGGCGCTGATCTTCTCGGCCTTCGTGCTCATCGGCAACCCGATCATCGTGCTGATCATCATGGGCTTTATGGGCTACCGCAAGCGCACCGGCTTCCTGGCCGGGCTGACGGTGGCGCAGATCTCGGAGTTCTCCCTGATCCTCGCGGCCCTGGGCATGTCGGTGGGGCACATCGGCCAGGACACCATGGGGCTGGTGACGCTGGTGGGGCTGATCACCATCGGCGCTTCCACCTACATGATCCTCTACTCCAAGCCGCTCTATGAGCGTCTGGCGCCGCTGCTCTCGGTCTTCGAGCGCAGGACCCCGCACGCGGAGATCGCCCTGGACAGTCAGCCGGATCAGCACTACGAGGCCGATGTGGTGATCTTCGGTTTGGGCCGCTACGGGCACCAGCTGGCCAAGAACTTCAAGGCCCGCGGCTGGCGGGTGCTCGGCGTGGACTTCGACCCGACCCTGGTGGGACAGTGGCGGGACGAAGGCCACATGGCCCACTACGGCGATGCCTCGGACCCGGAGTTCCCGCAGACCCTGCCGCTGGGCCGGGCCCGCTGGGTGATCAGCACGGTGCCCGATCGGGACATCGGGGCAACGCTGATCACTGCGCTGCGCGGGGCCGGCTACCGCGGTAAGGTGGCGGTTACGTCCCACTCGCGGATGGATGCTGACTACCTGCGTGGCCACGGGCCCGACCGGGTCCTGCTGCCCTTCGTCGACGCCGCGGAGATGGCCGTGGCCGGGATCACCGGGGGGCAGGGAGGCGGTGAACGATGAGCCTTGAGCGGATCCTGATTGCCAGCGACCTATCGGAACGGGCGGCGCTGGCCGGCGCTCGGTCGGCGCAGTTGGCCGAAGAGGCGGGAGCCGGCGTCGTAGCCGTCTGTGTCGTCGAGGGTGATATCCCGGCCGAGGGCGGCGGTGGCGATCCGCGGGCCACGGTACAACAGGCGGTCGAGGCCGAGCTGCAGCGGGTCACGCCGGGGCACTGGGCATCCGTGCGGGTGCGTTTCGGAGACACGCTTGGTGAGTTGTCTCGGGTGGCCGAGGAGGAGCAGGCTCAGCTGCTCCTCCTTGGTGCCCATGGTCAGCATTTCGCGGCCGACTGGGTGCTGGGGACGACCGCCGAGCAGGTCGTGCGCCACCTGCCGGTGCCCACTCTGGTGGTCCGGCAGTCGGCGGAGCATCCCTACCGGCGCATCCTGGTCGCCACCGATTTTTCCGCCTGTGCCCGCGCCGCCCTGCAGCGCGTAGCGGACTGGTTCCCGGGCGCGGACCTGGAGCTGCTCCATGTCCTCGACACCCAGGCCCTGGAGCAGATGCGTACCGCCGGGGTGGATCCGCGCTGGGTGGAGCGGCGCTACGAGCAGCTGCGCACCGAAGCCGAGTCCCGTCTACGTGAGGAACTGCTCGCCTGCAGGGTCGATCCGGATGAGGTGACGATGACGCTGTTGGCGGGCCATCCGGCGGAGTTCTTGCTCGAGCGCGTGCGGACCCGCCAGCCCCAGCTGGTGGCCATGGGCAATCACGGCCGCGGACGCTGGGGCAATCTGCTGCTCGGCAGCGTGGCCAGCCGCGTGCTGCACCAGATCGACACGGACCTGCTACTGGTCCGTGCCGGGGAGGGCTGAGGACGCCCCGGGCATGCCGCTGCGGTGGCGGTCCGCAACCTTCCCGACTGCGCGGAGGTTTCATGGTGGAGGACGAAGGGGACGCGGCCCCCGGGGCCGCGCAGGAGCCGGCTGGACGCTGGCATGCCAGAGAGGCCGAGCAGGTTGCCGAGCACTTCGGCTCGGGGCCGCAGGGCTTGGCGGTCGACGAGGTCCAGGCGCGTCTGCAGCGCCACGGCCCCAACCGGCTGCAGCCGCCCGAGCGGGCCGGCCCGGTGGTGCGCTTCCTGCGCCACTTCCACAACATCCTGATCTACATCCTGATCGCCGCTGCGCTGGGCACCGCGCTGCTCGGCCACTGGGTCGATACCGGGGTGATCCTGGCGGTGGTGCTGATCAACACCCTCATCGGCTTCCTCCAGGAGGGCAAGGCGGAGCGCGCCCTGGATGCCATCCGCCAGATGCTCTCGCCCCAGGCGGTGGTGGTCCGCGGCGGCGAGCGCCAGGAGGTCGACGCCGCCGAGATCGTCCCCGGCGACGTCGTCTTCCTCCAGGCCGGTGACAAGGTGCCCGCCGACCTGCGTCTGCTCAACGCCAAGAACCTGCGCATCGACGAGGCGGTGCTCACCGGTGAGTCGGTGCCGGTGGAGAAGGGCACCGAGGCGGTGGATGCCGGTGCGGATCTCGGCGACCGGCGGGGGATGGCCTACTCCGGCACCCTGGTGACCTTCGGCCGGGGGCTCGGCGTGGTGGTGGCCACCGGGGCGGAAACCGAGGTCGGGCGCATCTCGCAGATGCTCGGCGAGGTGCACAGCCTGCAGACGCCGCTGATCCGACAGACCGAGCAGTTCGGCCGCTGGCTGGCGGCGATCATCGTGGTGGTGGCGGCCTTCACCTTCGCCTTCGGCTACTGGGTGCGGGACTACCCGCTCGACGAGATGTTCCTGGCCGCGGCCAGCCTGGCGGTCTCCACCATCCCCGAGGGTCTGCCGGCGATCCTGACCATCGCCCTGGCCATCGGCGTTCAGAAGATGGCCCGGCGCAACGCCATTATCCGGCGCCTGCCCGCGGTGGAGACCCTCGGCTCGGTCTCGACCATCTGCTCGGACAAGACCGGCACGCTCACCCGCAACGAGATGACCGTTGCCACGCTGGTCAGTGGCGAGCGGCAGCTGCGGGTCGATGGCGTCGGTTATGCCCCCCACGGCGGGTTCTGCGAGGGGCACGAGGAGGTGTTCCCCGACCGCGACCCGGTCTTCCACCAGGCCCTGCTCTGCGCCCTGCTGTGCAACGACGCGGAGCACTTCGAGCGCGACGGCGAGTGGCGTCTGCGCGGCGACCCCACCGAGGGGTCGCTGGTGGTGGCCGCACGCAAGGCCGGCTACGATCCGGTGGCCGAGGCGGAGCAGCGCCCGCGCGTGGACGTCATCCCGTTTGAGTCGGATCACAAATACATGGCGACCCTGCACTCTGACCATCACGGATGGCAGGGGATCTATCTCAAGGGCAGTCCGGAGCGGCTGCTCGAGCTCTGCAGTCACGAGCAGACCACCGCGGGGGCGCAGCCGCTGGAGCGGGCCCGGTGGGAGTCGGCCATGGACGAGGTGGCCGCTCGCGGTGAGCGCCTGCTGGCCCTGGCCGTGCGGGAGGTCGAGCCCCATCAGCAGGAGCTGACCTACGAGCAGGTGGAGGCGGGGGGATTCACCCTGCTGGCGCTGGTCGGCATCATCGACCCGCCCCGCGAGGAGGCCATCGAGGCGGTTGCCCGTGCCCAGGGGGCGGGGATCCGGGTGAAGATGATCACCGGGGATCACCTGGCCACCGCGCGGGCCATCGGCCGGCAGCTGGGGATCGGGCAGGGGGCGGCGGTCTCCGGCCAGGAGATCGACGGCATGGACGACGCGACGCTGCAGGAGACGGTACGCCGCGTCGATGTCTTTGCCCGCACCACGCCGGAGCACAAGCTGCGCTTGGTTCAGGCCCTGCAGGCCGAAGGTGGCATCTGTGCCATGACCGGCGACGGGGTCAACGATGCGCCGGCGCTCAAGCGCGCCGACGTCGGCGTGGCCATGGGCAACAAGGGCACCGAGGCGGCCAAGGAGGCCTCGGAGATGGTCCTGGCCGACGACAACTTCGCCTCCATCACCCACGCGGTGGAGGAGGGGCGCGCCGTCTACGACAACATCCGCAAGGCCATCCTGCACATGCTGCCCACCAACGCCGGGCAGTCGCTGACCATCATGATGGCGATCCTGATGGGGCTGGCCCTGCCGCTGACCCCGGTGCAGGTGCTCTGGGTGAACATGGTCACCTCGGTGACGCTGGCCATGGCGCTTGCCTTCGAGCCGGCCGAGCCGGGGGTGATGGGGCGCCCGCAGCGGGATCCGAAGGCGCCGCTGCTCTCCGGCTTCATGCTCTGGCGTATCCCGTTTGTGGCGCTGCTGCTGTGGCTGGGGACCTTCGGCCACTTCGTGTGGATGGAGGAGGTGGTCGGCGCCAGCGATGAGCTGGCCCGGACCGTGGCCATCAACACCCTGGTCGCCGGCCAGGCGTTCTATCTGCTCAACCTGCGCCTGATCTACGACCCGATCTGGCGGGGCTGGGCGTTGTTCCGCTCGCAGGCGATGTGGATCGCCATCGGCGTGCTCATCCTGCTCCAGATTGCCTTCACCTACGCCCCGGTCATGCACGCGCTCTTCGGCACCACGCCGATTGGGCCCCAGGACTGGGCGCGCATCTTGCTCTTCGGGCTGGCGGTGTTCGTGATCGTGGAGTTGGAGAAGGCCGTCGTCCGCCGGCTGCCTGCGCGGCAGCCGGCTTCGGTGGCGACGACGGGGTAGCCGGTGATCCGGGTCGGGGCGGTGCCCGGCTCAGGCCTGCTGGAGGGCCTGACGCACCGCCTCGGCCACCTGGAGGGCGCGCTCCTCGCCCATGTACGGCCACATGGGCAGGCTCAGCACCTCGTGGCAGGCCTGCTCGGCCACCGGACAGTGGGCCTCCAGGTGCTGGTAGACCGGCTGCTGGTGGACCGGGACCGAGTAGTAGACCATGCAGCCGATGCCGGCCGCCTGGAGGGCGTCGCGCACGGCGTCGCGGCGGCCGTCGGCGATGCGCACGGTGTACTGGTGGAAGATGTGATCGCCGTGGGGCGCCGTATGCGGCGTGGTCAGACCCGGCAGGCCGGCCAGTTCGCGGTCGTAGAGCGCGGCGATCTCCTTGCGCTGGGCGTTCCAGCCGTCCACGTGGGGCAGCTTGACCTGTAGCAGGGCCGCCTGCATGGCGTCGAGCCGCGAGTTGTAGCCGATCAGGGTGTGGTGGTCGCGGCGCTCTTGGCCGTGCAGACGCAGCAGCCGGCACTGAGCGGCGAGCTCGTCGTCATCGGTGGTGATCATGCCGCCGTCGCCGAAACCGCCCAGGTTCTTGGTCGGATAGAACGAGTGGGCCCCGAGATCGCCCAGCGTGCCCAGCCGGGCCTCGCCCTGGCGGGCCCCGAAGGCCTGGGCCACGTCCTCGATCACCCGCAGGCCGCGCCGGCGCGCCAGCTCGTTGACGGCGGCCATATCCGGCCCCTGGCCGAAGATGTGCACCGGAAGCAGCGCCTTGGTGCGCTCGGTGCAGGCCGCCTCCAGGGTCTCGGCGGTGACGTTGAAGGTGTCCGGGTCGATGTCGGCAAACCGCGGCGTGGCGCCGGCCAGGCTGATGACCTCGGCGGAGGCGTAGAAGGTGAAGGGCGAGGTCACCACCTCGTCGCCCGGCTCGACCCCGGCGGCGACCAGGGCGATCAGCAGGGCGTCCGTGCCGCTGTTGACGCCGATGGCGTGCCGGCAGCCCAGGTGCTCGGCCACCGCCTGCTCGAAACGCTCCACCGTGGGACCGAGGACGTAGGCCCCGGAGGCCAGCAGATCCGTGGCGGCCTGTTCGAGTTCGCCGCGCAGGGCGTCGTATTGCGGCTTCGGGTTGTAGATGGGGATCTGCACGCTTTCCAGCTCCTATGCGTTCTCTGCGTTTCTCAGGCGCCCCGTGGCCTCGGCCAGCAGGTCGACGATGCCGGCGGCAAAGCGACCGTCCGACTGACACGTCTGCCCGTGGCGCAGGCAGTCGAGGAAGTGCTCCAGCTCCAGGCGCAGGGGTTGGCCGTGGCCTTGGTGGATGGTCTCGGCGCCCTCGTCGATGTTGTCCAGGTGGCCGTCGATGCCCTTGCGGTGGTGGGTGACCACCTGGTTGATCTCGTCGTAGACCACCATCCCCTCGCTGCCGACGATGACCAGGTTGCGCCGTTTCTCCGGCCACAGCCAGGAGCAGTGCAGGTGGCTTTGCAGGCCGTCGTCGTAGCTCAGGTGGAGGTAGACGTCGTCCTCGATGCCCGGCTGCAGGATGCACTGGCCGTGGACCTGCATGCCGCGGGGCGTTCGCCCGGGCAGCAGGAAGCGCTGCACGGCCACGTCGTGGGTGCCCAGGCACCACAGGGCGTTCTCGTAGTCGCGCGCCCGCCCCAGGCCCAGACGCTCCTGATGGACGCTGTGCACCTGCCCGATGCGCCCGGCGGCCAGGTCGTCGCGCAGCCACTGGATGGCCGGCTGGAAGAGCAGCAGGTGGCCGACCATGAGCAGCCGCCCACGCTGCTCGGCCAGTTCCACCAGGTGCCAGGCCTGGCTCGGGTCCGGGGTGAGGGGCTTCTCGACGAAGACGTCCTTATCGGCCTCCAGGGCCTGGCGGACCACCTCGTAGTGGGTCGCCACCGGGGTGGCGACGGCGACGGCGTCGAGCTGCGGGTTGGCCAGCGCCGCCGCGGTGTCCGTGTAGGTGGGGACGTCGGGGCAGATCGTCTGGACCTGGCGCAGGTTTTCGGCGTTGACCTCGACGACCGCGTGGAGGGCGCCGAGCTCATGGAGGTTGCGGACCAGGTTGCGGCCCCAGCCGCCGGCGCCGATGACGGCAACCCGGGGTGTGGCGGCCTGGGCGGCTTCGGTCGTGGCCATGGGCGTATCGATCCTCTCTTGGTGCCGGCGGCGCGCTTCGCCCGCGCTGGGCCGGACGCGGCCTGCGGCGAAACCGCGCTAATTTATCAAAAATCGTGCTGGGCAGGTTATCGACCGGATCGCTGCGGGCTGTAGGGCCGCGTCGCATCAGTCGGCGGCGAGGGTTTGCAGCGCTGCCGCCAGGCGCTGCCAGGCCGCCTCGGTGCCGGGCAGGCCGAAGCGCAGTCCCGCCGGCTCATCGAAGGCGCGGACCCAGACCCCGGCCCGGGCCAGCAGCGCCTGGTAGCGCCGCGCCGCGGTGCAGGGGACCCAGCGAAACAGCGCCGTGCCCCCCGCCGGTGCCAGCCCGGCGGCGGTCAGCAGCCCATCCAGCCGCTGCGTCGCCGCCGTCAGGGCGCGTCGCTGGGCCGCCTGCCAGGCCTCGTCGGCCAGGGCCTGCCCGGCGGCATGGCGGGCCGGGCCGGCCAGAGGCCAGGGACCGAGCACCCCGGCCAGTTGCTGGCGCAGCCCCTCCGGGCCGAGCAGGAAGCCGACCCGGGCGCCGGCGAGGCCGTAGAACTTGCCCAGCGAGCGCAGCAGGATCAGGCCCGGGCGGCCGACGGCCGGGGCCAGGGAGGTCTCCGGCTCGGCGTCGCAGAACGCCTCGTCGACGATCAGATGCCCGCCCCCGGCGGCCAGCGCATCGCACCAGGCGAGCAGGGTGGCGGCGGGGTAGCGGGTGCCGGAGGGGTTGTTGGGATGGCTCAGCACGAGCGTGTGCCAGGGCGGGGGCGTGGGTGGCCCGGCGGCGATCCGCTCGGCGGTGATGCGCTCGACGCGGTGGCCCCAGTGCTGCCACGCCCGCGCATGCTCGGCATACTCCGGCGCCGGGATGGCCACGTTTCCTGGGGAGTGGAGAGCCGGGAGCAGGCTGATGGCGGCCTGGGAGCCGGGCAGGGCCAGGGCCGCGCCGTTGCCGGCGGCGTAGTGCGCCGCGGCCTGCGCCTCGAGTCCGTCGGCCTCGGGCAGCCGGTGCCAGGTGGCCGCCGGGGCGGCGCTCAGCGGGAAGGGGGTCGGGTTGATGCCGGTGGAGAGGTCCACCCAGCCCCCCGGCGGCTCGCCGAAGCGCGCCGTCGCCTCGGCGAGGTTGCCGCCGTGCTCCAGCGTGTCGGGCAGGTGCTGTGCTTCGCTCATCAACGACCCCTCAGGGGATCAGCGGGGAGGGCGCCCACAGGGCGATCGCCGCCGCGATCCAGATCAGCACCCCGCGTTCCACCAGCGCCACTGATGCCTCGATGGTGTTGGCGTCCGCCGGATGCCCGCTACCCAGCGTGGGGCGTTGGCGGACGCCGTCGCTGTAGACGGCCGCGCCGCCGAGGGTGGTATCGAGGGCCGCGGCGCCGGCGGCCAGGACCACGCCCGGGTTGCTGCCGGGCCATTGCGGGGCCTGGTTGCGCACTGCAGCCCACACCGCCTGCGGGCGCAGGCTCGCCAGGGCATAGGTGAGCGCCGTCAGGCGCGCCGGGATCCAGCCGAGCAGGTCGTCCAGGCGGGCGGCGGCGTAGCCGAAGTCGTTGAAGCGCACGGTCCGGTAACCCCAGAGGGCGTCCAGGGTGTTGATCAGTCGGTGGGCGACTGCCCCCGGAGCGCCGGCGACCAGGAACCAGAAGAGGGTGGCGAAGACCGCGTCGTTGCCGTTCTCCAGGGTCGATTCGGTGGTGGCGCGGGCGGTGTCTTCGGCGTCCATGGACTGTGCATCCCGACTGACGATCCTGCCCACCGCCGCGCGGGCCTCGGCCAGGTCGCCACGGGCCAGCGGTTGCGCCACACCCAAGGCGTGCTCGCGCAGGCTGCGGCTGCCCAGGCAGAGGTAGAGCAGCCCCAGCTCCACCACCCAGCCGAGCGGCCCCAGCGTGAGCAGGGTGGCGAGCAGCACGGCCGGTGCGACCAGGATGGCGACCGCCACCATGCCGGCCTTGCGCCGGTCCGGGTCGGGCAGGCGCCCTTGGTTGAGCAGCCGCTCCAGCCAGCCGGCAACCCGGGCAAAGCCGTTCAGTGGGTGCCCGGCGCGGGGCTCGCCGAAAACCCGGTCGAGTAGCCACGCGCCGATGATCAGGGCGGGGAACGGCACGGGAGCGGCCTAGACGCTCGCCGCCACGGCGGCGGCGCCAAGCAGTGCGGCGGTCTCGGTGAGCTCCACGGTGGCGCCGGCGGTGTCGCCGGTGGTCCCGCCGAGGCGCCGTGACATCGCGTGCTGCGCCAAGACCAGGGCGACTGCCCCGGCGGCCACCGCCGCCAGCCCGGCCCATCCGGTGAGCAGGGCGGCCAGGGCGGTGACTACGGCCGCACTGCCCAGCGAGGCGCCGGGTGGCCCGAAGTGGGACAGGGCCTCGCCGATCCCGCCGGGGCGCACATAGGGTGTGGTCAGGAACAGCAGGGTCAGCCCGGCGCGTCCGACAACCGCCGCTGTGGCGATGGCCAGTACGGCGCCGGCGTCGAGCAGGGCGGCCACCGCTGCCACCTTGAGCAGGAGGACGGCGACGATCGCCGTGACCCCGATGGGCCCGCAGGAAGGATCCTTCATGATTTCCAGGGTGCGTTCCCGCTGCGCCATGCCGCCGACCCAGGCGTCGGCGGAGTCGGCCAGGCCGTCGAGGTGCAATGCGCCGGTCAGCAGCGCCCAGATCACCACTACCAGGGCTGCAGTGAGCAGTGCAGGCAAAGCTTGGGTCAGGAAGGCCATCAGAATCAGCAGGGTGCCGATGATCGCCCCGACCAGGGGGTAGGCGACCAGCGAGGCGCCACTCTCCTCGTCGTCGATGCGGCCGAGCGAAGGCACCGGAAGGCGCGTGAGAAAGGCGATGGCGATCAGCAGCGGTCGCAAGGCGGTCATCGCTCCCCCTCCGCCGATGTTGCGCGGTTATGGAAGTAGAGGGTCGGATCGGTGCCGGGCTCGACACGGACCCGGCTGACCGAGGCGTAGGGCACGTAGAGTCGGTTGAACCCGCGCAGCGGGAGCTCCAGCAGGTGCGACAGCACCACGCGGATCAGCCCGCCGTGGCCGACGAGCAGCAGGTGCTCGCCGGGGTGCTCTGCGAGCAGCCGCACCCAGGCATCGATGACGCGGCGCTGGAAGTCGGCCATGGGCTCGGCGTTGGGCGGCGTATAGTGGAGCGGATCGGCCCAGAAGCGGGCCTGCCCCTGGGGGTCCTGCTCGTAGAGCTCCGCCGGGGTCAGGCCCTCCCAGTCACCGAAGCCGATCTCTTGGAAACCGTTTTCCACCTGTAATGGCAGCCCCTGCTCGGCGGCGTAGCGTTCGGAGAACTCGCGGCAGCGGCGCAGCGGGGAGCAGACGATCCGGGTCAACGCCGCGGGCTCGAGCGGGGCGGCGCGCATCTGCGCCCAGCCGCGTTCGCTGAGCGGGTCGTCCTGGGTGCCGCGGTAGCGGCGGCCGCCCACCGGCTCGCCGTGGCGGATCAGATCGATCCAGGTCTCCTGGCCTTCGATGGGGGGTCTCACCCTTTGCCCTCCGGGGTTACGCCGGCCTCCGCGAAGGTGGCCATGCGGTTGTGGATGGCGCAGGCCATGCGCATCAGCGGTATCGCGGTCGCAGCGCCGCTGCCCTCGCCCAGGCGCATGTTGAAGTCGAGCAGCGGGCGCCCGCCGAGGGCCGCGACGATGCGGTGGTGACCCGGCTCGGCGGAGCCGTGGCCGAGGATCATCCAGGCGCGGGTGCCGGGGCGCAGTCGCTCGGCCAGCAGGGCGGCTGCGCCGCTGATGAAGCCGTCGAGGAGGATGACCACACCGCGCTGGGCGCAGCGGATGTAGGCACCGGTCATGGCGGCCAGCTCCAGGCCGCCCACGCGACGACCGGCTTGCCACGGCTCGCTGAGGTTTGCCGGTCCGCCGAGCTGTTCTCGGTGCAGGGCCAGGGTCTCGTCGACGGCCTCCGCCTTGTGTCGCAGCCCGGCGGCATCGTGTCCGGTGCCTGGGCCGACTAGCCCCGGCGCCGGTTTGTTGAGCAGGGCGCCGACCACGGCGGCGGCCGCAGTGGTGTTGGCGATGCCCATCTCGCCGGCGATAAAGACCCGGGTGCCGTGCTGATCGATGGACCGGTCGACGGCCCGCGCGCCGGCGGTGAGCGCAGCGCTGAACTGCTCGTCGGTCATCGCCGGCTGCCGGCGCATGTTGGCCGTGCCGGCGGCGATGCGTTCGTCGCGCACCGCCTGCGGCACCGCGCCCTGCCATCGGGTGCCGACATCCACCACCTCCAGCTGGGCGCCGATCTCCTCGCTCATCACGCAGATGGCTGCGCCGCCGTTGGAGAAGTTCTCCATCATCTGCAGCGTGACCACCGGGTCGAAGGCGGAGACGCCGTCCTCGGCGATGCCGTGGTCGCCGGCGAACAGCGTGATCTGGACCGGATCCACGGCGGGGTGCGGGGTCTGCTGAAGCCCGGCGAGCTGGATGGCGATCTCTTCGAGCCGGCCGAGCGATCCCGGCGGCTTGGTCAGCTGATCCTGTCGAGCCCGCGCCTGCTGGGCGTAATGCGGATGGGTCTGTTGGATCGGTTCATCGAGCCACTCCGGTTGGTTCACGATTGCGCTCCTCATTCCCTTCTTGGCGGCGTCAGCCCGTCGCGGGGGGACGACTCTATTTCAGGGGCTGTGCGAGGCCGGCGACGGTCCAGGTCACTCGCTCGCAGCGTTCGGCCATCTGTTGGTGCAGCGCTCCGGCCTCGTCGCAGAAGCGCCGCGCCAGGGCGTTCATCGGCATTACGCCCAGACCGGTTTCATTGCTGACCAGCAGCAGGTCGCCGCCTGCGGCGGCAACCGCGTCGACCAGCCCGGTTCGTGCCTGCTCAAGGCTCTCGCTGGTGACGTTTGCCTCGGTGGCCCCGTCCCCGGCGACGAGCTGATTGGTCAGCCATAGACTCAGGCAGTCGACCAGGAGTACGCGGCCCGGGGCGCTGTGCGCCTCGATGGCCCGGGCCAGCTCCAGCGGGGCCTCGATCGTCTGCCAGTGCGCGGGGCGTCGCGCCCGGTGCGCGGCGATGCGCTCGGCCATGCCGGCATCGCCGCGGGGTCGGGCCGTGGCGATGTAGACGACATCGTCGCTGAGTTCGCGCGCGCGCTCTTCGGCATGACGGCTCTTGCCCGAACGGACGCCGCCGAGGATGAGTTCCCGCATGGTATTCCCCCTGGCACGGGTGAGGGAGGATACCATACCCTTGCACTAGCCGGTCCCGGTCGGGACCGCATGCCCGATGCAGAGAAAGCCAGCCAGCATGACCCTTAACGTAACGGAAAGGCACCAGGCCAGTGACCCCGTCCCCGGGGCCTACGTCGACCACCCCCTGCGCCAGGAAGTCAACGACGAGATTCACGCCCGACCCTATGAGCGCCTGCGGGCCCCGGCCCGGGTCAGTCACCTGGGGATGTTCTCCGGGCGCCACTCCGCGGATGCCGATCGGGCGGCCGTAGCGGATCTGTGCGAGCGCTTCGGCGTGGAGCCGCCGGAGCCGGATGCCCAGCACATGTCCCGTGACTTCGGCGCCTTTCGGCTCAAGTGGGAGCGGCGCACCGAGGTTTCGACCTACACCTTCATCGTCGAGGACGAGTTCGAGCACCCGTTCGAGGGGCCACCCATCGAACGCTTGCCCGAGGACTGGCTGGCCAGTTTGCCCGGACCGCGCCTGGTCGGTATCCATCTCGCGCTGGAGCCGTCCTGGTCGCAGCCGCGGACCAGCAGCGGAATCGTGGCGCTGTTCAACGACAACACGATCGTTGGCAGCCAGATCGCCGGCGGAGCGGCGCGGGTGTGGACGGACTTCCGTATCCACGATGACGGCTTTTCGCGCATCCTCCTGCGCGATGTGAACATGCGCGAGCGCCAGGCCGGGCGTGCCATCCAGCGTCTGCTCGAGATCGAGACCTACCGCATGATGGCGCTGCTCGCCTTCCCAGTGGCGCGGCGCCTCAACCCTCAGCTCAACGAGCTCGAGGAGCAGCTGGCCGGGATCACTGAGCGCATGACCGGCTCGAGCCGGGAGCGTGACGAGCAGCACCTGCTCGGTCAGCTGATGGAGTTGGCCGCCCAGGTGGAGCGTATCGGCAACAACACCAACTACCGCTTCCATGCGGCGCGTGCCTATCACGAGCTGGTCGAACGGCGCATCCAGGAGCTGCGCGAGCAGCGCATCCAGGGCGTACAGACCATCCAGGAGTTCATGGAGCGGCGCCTGGTGCCGGCCATGCGCACCTGTGCCACGGTCACCGAACGGCGCGAGTCGCTCTCCGAGCGTATATCGCGCACCGGCGATCTGCTGCGCACCCGCATCGACGTGGCCCTGGAGGCGCAGAACCGCGATCTGCTCGACTCCATGGATCGCCGCGCCAAGCTGCAGTTCCGGCTGCAGGAGACGGTCGAGGGGCTGTCGGTGGCGGCCATCAGCTACTACCTGATGGGGCTGATCAGCTACGTCCTGGAGGCGGCGCGCGACGCCGGTGCCCCGATCCGGGTGGAGGTCACCCAGGGGCTGGCGGTGCCGGTGGTGGTGTTCACCATCTGGCTGGTGGTGCGCCTGGTCCGCTACCGCATCGCCAAACGCCAGGAGGCCTAGCGCCGCGCCGGCCGGCGCGGCGCCGGCCGCGGATCAGCCCTCCACCCGGTCGGTGGCCGTGCCGGTGCTGGTGTCGCTGGTGTGCCAGTCCGACTCCACCTGCGCCCACGGTTCCATGGGCGGTTCGCTGCGTTCGCCGGGCCGCGGTGCGAAGCGCTCCTCCTCCAGCGCTTTGAGCAGGCCCACGACCATCCCGAGGATGATGAACGAGAACGGCACTGCAGCGGCGATGACCGCGCCCTGCAGGGTGGTCAGGCCGCCGGCGGTGAGCAGCACGATGGTCACCAGGGTGATGACCGTGCCCCAGATCACCGTGTGCAGCCGGGAGATCTCCGTCGAGCCGTTGGAGAGCAGGGTCTGGGTGACCAGGATGCCGGCGTTCGCGGAGGTGATCAGGTAGGTGCCGATGAGCACGGTCACCAGCACCGACGCTGCCGCTCCCCAGAGGCCCACGTCCATCAGCTCGATGGTGCGGAAGACGGCGGTGCTGACCTCCTCGCGGGTGGCTTCGGTGACCCCGCCGGGGCCAAAGAGCTCAAGGTGGATGGCGTTGCCGCCAAACAGTCCGATCCAGACGATGGTGATACCGGTCGGCACCAGCAGCACGCCCATGACGAACTCGCGCAGCTTGCGGCCGCGCGAGATGCGCGCGATGAAGATCCCGACGAAGGGCGCCCAGGCCAGCCACCACCCCCAGTAGAAGAGGGTCCACTCGGCCTGCCAGTTGCCCTCGGCGTTGGCGTGGGTATGGAAGGAGAGGGTGAAGAGGTTCTGCAGGTAGTCGCCGGTGGACTGCACGATCAGCGCCAGCAGGTACTGGGTCGGCCCCCAGAGCAGGAAGAAGAGCAGCACCGCGGCGCTCATCCAGAAGTTGGCCTCGCTGATCATGCGCACCCCGGACTGCACGCCGTAAAGCACCGATACGGTGGCGACGCCCATCACCGTGACAGCGATGGCGATCTGACCGGTGGTGCCCGCCGTGATCCCGGTGAGTTCGCCGATGCCGGTGTTCAGCTGCTGGATGCCCAGCCCCAGCGTAGTGGCGATGCCGAAGACCGTGGCGAACACGGCTAGGACGTCGATGGCATCCCCCCAGGGGCCGTGGATGTGCTTGCCGATGAGCGGGTAGAAGGCCGAGCGCATGGTCAGCGGCAGCCCGCGGCGGAAGCTGAAGTAGGCGAGGATGAGGGCGACCAGCGAGAAGACCGCCCAGCCGTTGAGGCCCCAGTGAAAGTAGGCCAGGCGTAGCGCGGTGTCGGCGGCTTCGCTCGGGTCGTCGCTGACCGTGAACGGGTTTCGGTCGAAGTGGGAGATGGGCTCGGCGACCGCCCAGAAGATCAGGCCGACGCCCATTCCGGCGGCGAAGAGCATGGTGAGCCAGGAGAAGGTTCGGAACTCGGGCACCTCGTGGTCCTGGCCCAGGCGCACGTTCTTAAAGCGCCCGGTGCCCAGCCAGATCACCAGCAGCAGAAAGGCGGCCACGACCAGCACGTAGTACCACTGCAGGAAGGGGGTCAAGGCCTCGCGCCAGCCGGTGACCACCGTCTCCAGCTGCTTCGGCCAGACGGCTCCGGCCAGGGCAAAGGCGGCCACAAGGAAGGTGGACACGGCGGTCACCCGGGGGCTCATGCCCTTGAAGAAACCGCGGGTCGCTACGTTGAACATCGCTGCTGGCTCCTGCTTTGCGGTAGGCTAACGGGCTGGCGCACGGGCGCCCTAGCCTAACAACCACCGACGCGTCCTGCGGCGTTGGCCGCGCCGCGGGGCCCAAGGAGGCGTGCATGCATCGCGGGATGCTCCCCGTTTTGTCCGTCGTCGGCATCCTGGCCGTGGTGACCGTCGCACTCGGGCCCATGGTCTCGGCGCCGATCGCCGCCGCCTGGCCCGCCTGGTGGCCGGTATGGTCCGGGTTTGCCCTGATCGGTGTACTGGCCGTTCACGTCGCCCGGCAGCGGCCTTGGCTGGCCCGGGTAACGGCGGTTCGGGCATTCCTGGCCTGGATACTCTGGGCGATGCCGGCGCTGGTCTACGCCGTCGTCGGTGGTCGCTACGGGCTGCCGACGGCCGGATGGGGCGAGCAGGCGCTCGGTGCGGACGAGATCAGCCACTGGCTTGATCGGGTCACCGCTTACAGCCTGTTGGGGGCCCCGCCGATTCCCGAGCCGCTGCCCCAGTTGGGGGCGACCGTAGCCCTGGTGGCGGTCTATGCGGCCCCGGTGCTGGCCTTGCTGGTGCTGGTCTCGATCTGGCGCAGCGGCCGGCGCGGTCGCCGCGGCCGTGCTTGACACCCCTGGCCCCCCTGCCTAGCATCCGCGGGGCTGACCCGGAGCGCAGATCCTGCCCATGAACCTTGATGCAATCCGTGAGCTCGCCGCCGACGACATGGCGGAGGTCAACCGCTTGATCCAGGCGCGGCTGTCGTCGGACGTGGTTCTGATCAACCAGCTCGCCCACCACATCGTCAACAGTGGCGGTAAGCGTCTGCGCCCCACGGTCGTGCTTCTGGCGGCGCGGGCCTGCGGCTACCAGGGCACGGATCACGTCCAGCTGGCGGCGATCATCGAGTTCATCCACACCGCCACGCTGCTCCACGACGACGTGGTGGACGGCTCGGACATGCGTCGTGGCCAACAGACGGCGCACACCATCTGGGGGAACGAGGCCAGCGTGCTGGTCGGCGACTTCCTCTATACCCGGGCCTTCGAGATGATGGTCGAACTCGACTCCATGGCCGTACTGCGGATCCTGGCGCGGGCGACCAACACCATCGCCCGGGGCGAGGTGATGCAGCTGATGAACGTCCACGAGCCGGATCTCACTGAGGCCGATTACCGGCAGGTGATCTACCGCAAGACGGCGACCCTGTTCGAGGCCGGCTGTCAGAACGGAGCGGTGCTCGCGGGACTGGACGAGGCCGGATGCGAGGCCCTGGCGGCCTACGGGCGGCACTTGGGGACGGCCTACCAGCTGGTGGACGATGCTCTGGATTACAGCGGCGATGCCACCGAGATCGGCAAGAACATCGGTGACGACCTGGCCGAGGGCAAGACCACCATGCCCCTGATCCACGCCATGCGCGAGGGTGAGCCCGCGGACCGTGACCTGATCCGGGAGGCCATCGAGGCCGGTGGGCTGGATCAGATGGAAGCCGTCGGCCGGGCGATTGAAAAGACCGGATCGGCTGAATATACTAGGCGCCTCGCTGAGGTTGAGGTTGAGCAGGCCATCGAGCAGCTCACCTCAGCGGTTCCGGGTAGTCCCTGGCGGGATGCGCTGGTACACTTGGCCCGCAACTCGGTATCCCGGACAGCGTAACAGGTTGCACACGGGGTGTAGCTCAGTTTGGTAGAGCACTGCCTTCGGGAGGCAGGGGCCGCAGGTTCAAATCCTGCCACCCCGACCAGACAATCCAAGGCGCCGCGGATCGACCGCAGCCACCACGCCCGCCTCTCCCCAATCGTTCGACGGCCCGGAAGCGGCCCCGGGGTCAGGCGCGGTGATCGTGTCGAATCGAGCGGCGGCCCGTAGCCATCAGAGTAGACAGGAGCAAGACGCCGATGTACGCGGTGATCCGAAGCGGCGGAAAGCAGTACCGGGTCTCGGAAGGAGACGTGCTGCGAGTCGAGAAGCTCCCGGCCGAGGTCGGCGAGACCGTGCAGTTCGACGATGTCCTCATGGTCGGCGAAGGGAGCGAGGTCAAGATCGGTACGCCGCAGGTCGAGGGCGGCAGCGTGAAGGCCGAGGTCCTTGAGCAGGACCGGCATCGCAAGGTCGAGGTGACCAAGTTCAAGCGGCGGCAGGGCTATCGTCGCCACCACGGTCATCGGCAGCCGTACACCCAGGTCAAGATCACCGGCATCAACGCCGGCTGACGGAGGGCATCAGGCATGGCACACAAGAAGGCGGGCGGCAGCACCAAGAACGGTCGCGACTCTCAGTCAAAGCGTCTGGGCGTCAAGCGCTACGGCGGTGAGGCGGTCTCTGCGGGCAGCATCATCGTCCGCCAGCGCGGCACCCACTTCCACGCCGGCGAGAACGTCGGGGTGGGCAAGGACTACACCCTGTTCGCCAAGAGCGACGGTCGGGTTGTCTTCGAGCGCAAGGGGCCGGCCCAGCGCCGCCGGGTGCGAATCGAAGCGGTCTAAGGGCGGCGACCCATTCCGGACCCGTAAAGCCCCGCCATGGAGCGGGGCTTTTTTGTATACGGACGCGCTACAGCGCAGAGGCCGAGCATGCGATTCGTCGATGAAGTCACCTTTGTCGTCCGCGCCGGGGACGGCGGCGACGGCTGTGTCCACTTCCGGCGCGAGAAATATGTGCCCCGGGGGGGGCCTGACGGCGGCGATGGCGGCCGCGGCGGCAGTGTCTACCTCGAGGGCGACGAAGGCCTGAACACCCTGGTCGATTACCGTCACGATCGCTTCTTCAGTGCCGAGAGCGGTGAGGCTGGCGCAGGCCGGCAGTGCACCGGGCGCTCGGGTGTCGACCGCGTCCTGTCGGTGCCGGTCGGCACCCTGGTCATGGACGAAGGCACCGACGAGGTCATCGGCGACATTACCCGCCACGGCGAGAGGCTGATGGTGGCCGCCGGCGGACGTGGCGGGCTGGGCAACCTCCATTTCAAGAGCTCGACCAACCGCGCCCCGCGTCAATCCACCGACGGCACCCCCGGGGAGTCTCGGGAGCTGCGTCTGGAGCTTCAGCTGCTGGCCGATGTCGGGCTGCTCGGCATGCCCAACGTGGGCAAGTCGACCCTGATCCGCACCATCTCCGCCGCTCGCCCGAAGGTCGCCGATTACCCCTTCACCACCCTCTATCCACAGTTGGGCGTGGTCCGTTACGAGGCGCAGCGCTCGTTCGTGGTGGCCGACATCCCCGGCATCATCGAGGGGGCGGCCGAGGGGGCCGGACTCGGGGTGCGGTTTCTCAAGCACCTGAGCCGGACCGGTTTGCTTTTGCACCTGGTCGACGGGGTGGCCGAGGAGGAGCGTGGCGGTGACCCGGTGGCCGAGGCGCAAACCCTGCTCGCCGAGCTCCAGGCGTTCAGCCCCGAGCTGGCTGAAAAGCCGCGCTGGTTGGTGGTCAATCGCCTCGACGCCCTGCCCGAGGAGGTGCGCGAGGAGCGGGTAGCGGAGATCGCCCGGGGCCTGGCGTGGGACGGCCCGGCTTACGGCATCTCGGGGCTGACCGGCGAAGGGGTAGATCGGCTCTGTGGGGATATCATGAGGGACCTGGAGGCGCGACGCAGGGAGGATGAAGGTGGGGCGACGTGAGGCGCTGCGCCAGGCCCAGCGCTGGGTGATCAAGGTCGGCAGTGCCTTGATCACCGACAACGGGCGGGGGTTGGCGCATAAGCAGATCAGCGCCTGGGCGGATCAGGTGGCGGCACTGCGCAAGGCCGGACGCCAGGTGACCCTGGTTTCCTCGGGGGCAGTGGCCGAGGGGATGCAGCGGCTGGGCTGGCGCAACCGGCCGCGAGCCGTCTATCAGCTCCAGGCTGCGGCCGGCATCGGGCAGAGTGGCCTGGTCCACGCCTGGGCCGAGGGCCTGGCGCGGCACGGACTGCAAACCGCCCAGGTCCTGCTGACCCACGACGACCTCTCTGATCGACGCCGCTACCTCAATGCCCGCAGCGCGCTGCGCGAGATGCTCCGCCTCGGCGTGGTGCCGGTCGTGAACGAGAACGATACGGTCGTCACCGATGAGATCCGTTTCGGTGATAACGACACCCTGGCTGCGCTGGTCGCCAACCTGGTGGAGGCCGAGGCGCTGGTGGTCCTGACCGATCAGCCCGGCCTGATGGACCGCGATCCGCGTGCGCATCCCGACGCCGCGCTGCTGGATGAAGTCCGTGCCGGCGACCCGGAACTCGAGCGGTTGTGCGGCAGCACTGCCGGGGTCCTGGGCCGTGGCGGCATGCTGACCAAGGTCCGCGGTGCTGAGCGGGCCGCCCGCTCCGGTACCTACACGGTGGTCGCCAGCGGGCATGAGCCACGGGTGATCCAGCGTCTGGTCGAAGCCGAGCGAGGGCTGGGGACGCTCTTCGTACCCGATCAGGAGCCCCTGGCGGCGCGCAAGCAGTGGCTGGCCAGCCACCTGCAGACCCGTGGCGCGCTGACCCTCGACGAAGGCGCTGCGCGAGCCCTGCGCGCGTCCGGCAAGAGCCTGCTGCCGGTCGGCGTGGTGGCCGTGGCGGGTGACTTCTCCCGCGGGGAGATGGTCGTCTGCCGGGATCCGTCGGGGATCGAGGTGGCGCGCGGTCTGGTCAACTATGCCGCCGACGAGGCGCGACTGATCTGCGGACGTGCCAGTCGTGATATCGAGGCGGCGCTCGGCTACGTCGATGAGCCGGAGCTGATCCACCGCGACAACATGGTGGTGACGGTGTAGGTCATGCTCGGGCCCGCCCTTCGCGTCTTGGTGCCGTTGGCGACCGGATGTCTGCTCGGCGGCTTGCTCGCCGCTTGTGGCGCCTGGCCGCTGTCACCGGCGCAGCAGGAGGCCTTCAACGCGGCGCGTGACGGCGATGCCGCCACCCTGGAGCGGGCCCTGGACGGTGCTGCCGATGTGCAGGCAACCGACGGATCCGGGCGCGGACTCTTGCACTACGCCGCCCTCAACGGCGAGGCGGGGGTGGTGGAGCTGCTCATCGAACGCTCGGACGGGGCGGATCTCGAGCTCCGCGACGACGGCGGGCGGGTGCCCCTGCACGAGGCGGCCGCGGGTGGGCACACCGAGGCGGTGGCGGCGCTGCTGTCAGCCGGGGTAGCGGTGGATCCCGTTGACGGGGATCGGCGGACACCGTTGATGCTGGCCGCCCGCAGCGGTGATCCGCGCACAGTGGAGGCGTTGCTGGCTGCCGGGGCGGAACCGGATCGTCAGGATGCCGATGGTGCGACCGCGCTGTCGATGGCATCGGCCGCCCGCTACCCCCGGGTCGCAGCGCAGCTGCGCGAGGTCAGCGAGCGACCGGCCGCCCCCTGGGCCCTGATCGGGGTCGTGCGCGCGGGCGATGTCGAGACCCTGGCCTGGATGCTCGACCGCGGGTTGCCAGTGGATCTCGCTTGGCAGGATGGCGATGACTTCCTCTCCCTGGCGGATATCGCCGCCGAATCCAGCCCGCGGGCTGCGGCTCTACTGCTGCGCCGAGGTGCGCAGCTGCACGGGGACGGGACTGCGGCCCTGGTGGCGGCGGCGCTCCACGGGGATGCCGATCAGGTCGCCGAGCTGCTCGGCGAAGGGGTGGATCCCGACGTGACGGTCCGCGGTGGCGATGCCGAGGGCCGTACGCTCCTGATGGAGGCGGCACGCCTTGGGTATGACGAGGTGGTGGCAGACCTCTTGGCTGCGGGGGCTGATGCCAGCGCCGTCGACGAGCACGGCGCCGATGCGCTCTGGCACGCCGCGGTAGGCTACGTCTCGCCGGGGGACGAGCAGGCCGGGCTGGAGCGCGACGCGGATCGGGGCGCTGTGGTCCGGACCCTGCTCGAGGCCGGCGTTGCCCCGTCCAGCGGCGACCGTCACGATTTTGCCGCCATTCATGCAGCGGCGGCCCGGGCGGAGGCGAAGACTGTCGAGGCGCTCCTCGATGCCGGCGCCGGCCTGGAGCAGACCGATCGCAACGGCCGGACACCGCTAATCTTCGCCGCCCAGGCCGGCAACGAGGCGACCCTGGCCGCCCTGCTGGCGCGAGGGGCCGATCCGCGGGCCGTGGATGCGCTCGGCGCTACGGCGCTGACCCATGCCCGGTTGGCCGAGTCGCGTGGTATGGCCGAAGAGGCGGTAACGGCCGTGCGCGAAGCCGGGGGCGGTAAGGCCGTGGGGCCGCGCCAGGGGACGCCGGGGTTGTCCGTTGGCGGCGATCACCAGCGCCTGATGCGTCTCGACGCCCCGGTGGCCATCTTCGACAGTGCCGGCTACGACGGTCACAGTGCCCGTTTTCTGCCCTACACCACGGCTTGCCGGGGTCACGGTTGCCTGGTGCCGCCCGTGGTCGTGCTGCCGGCCGGGACAACGGTGGAGCTGGTGGCCCGCGAGGCAGCCGAGGACGGCCGGCTCCACGGGGTCTTCCTGGTCCAGGAGCCGGGCCTGCGCGGACTGCTGTTCGAGGATTACCTGTTCGGCGCTTGGCCACCGGACGGGACGGCGGTCAGCGAGATCAGCGTGGGGCGGGTGGCGCACATCCGCGGCATGGACTGGGTCGAGATCTTCGATGTCGATCTGCCAGCTGCCACAGGCGGGCTGTTCTGGTGACGGCCACGGATGGGGGGGGGCACAACGCAAAACGGGCGCCTTGAGGGCGCCCGCTTGGGATGCTGCGCGTTCCGGTTGCCCGGTTCAGCCGGCGAGGCCACGCACCTTGGCGTTAAGCCGGGACTTGTGGCGCGCGGCCTTGTTCTTGTGGATGATCCCGCGATTCGCCGAACGATCGATGACTCGCACGGCACTGCGGTAGGCCTGCTGAGCCTGATCGTGGTCCCCGGTCTTGACCGCCTTGAGAACTTTCTTCATCGAGGTGCGCATCTCGCTGCGGCGCGACTTGTTGCGCAGCCGGCGTTCTTCGGCCTGACGGGCACGCTTCTTGGCGCTCGCGATATTCGCCACGGTTGTACTCCTGCTCGCTTGCGATCCTCGGAGACGGGGTCCTAAGCTGTCATAGCGGACCCTGCAAAGCGCGTAAATATGCCTGCTGGCGTGATCGCTGTCAAGCGCGCCGGGTTACTCCCCGGCAGCGGTGGCCAGCGTCCAGGCCAACAGTTCGCTGCCGACGCTTCGATTGGCGGCTCCCAGGGCGGCAACAGCCGCATCGACGTCACGGGCCGGTGCCTCCTCAGTGGCCGAAAATCGCTCGGCGTCGATGATCCGCCGTTGCCCGACGTCCACCAGACGGGCATCCACCACCACCCGCGCTCGTGGTGTCTCATCACGGGCATCCAGCTGGAAGTCGCGCAGGGTGGTGCGCAGTTCCAGGTCCGCGGCGAGGCGGTCGCCGTCGGCGCTCAGGTGCCGGACACGGCCGTCGCTCCGGAAGGTGTCGATGAGGTGCTCCTGCCAGAGCCGGGGCAGCGGCGAGACCCAGCGCGCGCCGCTAAAGGCGCTCATGCGGTGTTCGCCGGTAGCGACGGCGATCCGGTTACCGGCCAGCAGGTCACTGCTGCCGGGAGCGGCCACACGCAGCGTCCAGTCCACCTCGCGACCAGCCGGCGACGGTGCGTCCGCATCGGGCGGCGGCAGGCGATAGGCGGTGTAGGTCTCGGGGTCGGGCAGCAGGGTGCAGGCGCTCAGCGTCGCGGCTGCCAGCAGCGTCAGCAGCAGGCCGGGGCGGCGGGGCGTTTTCACGGCTGGTACTCCTCCATCTGCTCACGGCGCAGCAGTTGCCCGCCGGGGTCCTGTCCCAGGCGTCGGAGCAGGCCGCGCAGGGCGCCCAGGGTTTGCTGCAGCTCTTCGCTCAACGGTTCCAGGTCCTGCAGGCTCTGCAGGCCGCGTTCGACAGCCTCGCGGTTGTCGCGGAACAGCTCCTGCGCCTCGCTGCTGCTTCCCTCGAGCGCCTCGGCCGCGCGCGCGGTGCTGCGTAGGATCTCGCGGCCCGGGCCGTCAAGCAGCGCGCGGATCTCCTCAAGCATTTGTTGCGCCTCGCTCAGGGTCTCCTGAAGCTGCTCGCCGCCATCGGCCAGGGCGGTGATGCCCCGGCCCAGGTCGTCGCTGCGCGAGGCGACCGTCCCGCTGGTCCGCTCAAGGTGTTTGAGGGTGGCGCTCAGGGTCTCGATGTTCTCCGGAGAGAGCAGCTGATTGGCGGTCTCGACCAGGTCGTTGATGCCGGCCAGCAGTTGGTCGCTGTCCTGGCGCAGACGGGCCATGGGCGAGGGCTCCGTCTCGATCCGCGCCATTCCCCGATCCGGTGGTTCAAGCGGCGGAGCGTCGGCATCGCCGGGCTTGAGCCGGATGTGGGCACCGCCGGCGAACAGGCTCGAGCTGCCGATCTGGGCCCGGGTGTCGCTGCGGACCGGGGTGTCGCCCCCCACCGTGATGCGGGCGATCACCCGCCGCGGGTCGTCGGGGTCGAGGGTCAGGTGGTCGATCTCGCCGACGTTGATCCCGTTGAACTTCACCGGGCTGCGCGTGGTCAGGCCGCTGACATCCTCTTCGAAGACGATCTCGAAGCGCTGCCGTTCACCGTGGAGATCGGAGTCGGTGAGCCAGACCCCGAAGAGGATGACGCCCACGATCAGGGCCAGGGTGGCCAGCCCGATCCAGAAATGCCGCGCCCGGGTCTCCATTCAGCGGTTCTCCTGCGTGCTGCGGGCGGCGCGCCCCCGCGCGCCATGGAAATAGGCCCGCACCCAATCGTCGTCGATGGCGCTCACTTGCTCAAGCGTGCCCGTGGCCAGAACCCGCTGGTGGGCGAGCACCGCAACGCGGTCACAGGTGGCATAGAGCGTATCCAGGTCGTGGGTGACCAGGAAGACCGTCAGGTTCAGCGCGTCCCGCAGGGTGACCAGCAATCGGTCGAAGCCGCCGGCACTGATCGGATCCAGGCCGGCGGTGGGCTCGTCCAGGAACAGGACGTCCGGGCAGAGCGACAGGGCGCGGGCAAGGGCAGCCCGCTTGACCATCCCGCCGGAGAGTTCGGCGGGGTAGCGCGGGCCGGCCGCCGGGTCGAGGCCGGTGAGCGCCAGCTTGACCCGGGCCAGGTCTTCGGCCTCGGCGCGGGTTAGCCCGGCGTGTTCGATCAGGGCCAGCGCGACGTTCTCGGTGATGGTCAGCGACGAGTAAAGGGCGCCGTGCTGGAACAGTACGCCGATGCGCCGCTCCAGCCCGCCCCCTTGTCGGAGGGCGTCGACGGATTGGTCGTGGATCCGGATCTGGCCGGCGGCCGGGCGCAACAGTCCGATGAGCGTGCGCAGCAGGACCGACTTGCCGCTGCCCGAGCCGCCGACTAGGCCGAGGATCTCGCCCCGGTGCACGTCCAGATCCAGCCCGTCGTGGATGGTCTGCCCGCCGAGTCGGGTGACTAGGCCGCGGACCCGGATCGCCGGGTGAGGATCGGTGGTGCTGGCGCTCACCATCCTATCTCCACATAGATGAGGGCGGCCACGGCGTTGAGGATGATGACCCAGAAGATCGACTGCACCACCGCCGAGGTGGTGTGCGTGCCCACCGACTGCGCGCTGGCACTGCACTTGAGTCCTTCCAGGCAGCCGATGATGGCGATCACGAAGGCGAAAACCGGCGCCTTGGCCAGTCCGGCAAGGTAGTGGCGCAGCGAGATGTCGCTGTAGAGCGAGATGATCCGCCCCGCGGGGACGTCGACGTTGAGCAGGGTGACCAGCCCACCGCCAGCCAAGCCACAGACCACCGCCACGAAGGAGAGGACCGGCACGGCAATCAGCAGCGCGACAACCCGCGGGATGACCAGCATCTCGATGGGGCTGAGCCCCTGGGCGCGCATGGCATCGATCTCCTCGTTGGCCTTCATCGAGCCGATCTGGGCCGTAAAGGCGCTGGCCGAGCGTCCGGCGAGGAGGATCGCGGTGAGCACGACGCCGAACTCGCGCAAGAACGCATACGCCACCAGGTCCACAGTGAAGATGCCGGCACCGAAGCGCCCCAGCACGGTGATTCCGAGAACCGCAATCACCGCCCCGACGGCGAAGGTCAGCAGGGCGACGATGGGCAGCGCCTCCAGCGCCGTATGCTGGAGCTGGCGCGAGACCGCGGCCGGGCGCCAGCGCCAGGGGCGCAGGGCGCTGGCGGCGAAGGCGGCGAGGACCAGACCGGTAAAGGCGATGGCCCGGGCCAATTGTTGGCCCGCATGGCTGATTTGTGCCCCCAGGCCGATCGTCAGGCGCCCGAAGAAGTAGGGTTCACGGGTCGGTTCCGGGGTGGCGCGGGCACGCTCGCTAGCTGCCGCCACGGCCTGGAGCAGGTTGCGTCGCTCGGCGGAGAGCTCGGGTGCCGTGCGCGCCAGCGCTTCGACACGTTCCGGCCCGAGCAGGCGGGCCAGTAGGGTCGCGCCGGCGGTGTCCAGTCGTTCCAGTGCGCCGAGATCGACCCGCGGTTCGCCGTCCAGCCGCGTCTGCTCCACTTGCCGGAGCACGGTGCGGTAGTGGGCCAGGGTCCAGTCGCCGCCGACAAGCACCTCGGGCCCCGCTGCCCCGTGCCGGCACCTCAGGTAGCCCGGGTCAGCCACGGATGGTCGTATCCCCTTGACCGGGCGCTGTATCATCAGCGCCGTCGCTGTTTGCTGTGTGCCGAGGAGGCGTTCCCTGCGTGGTTACCGGTCTGTTTCGCCACATCTTCACGTTCGGCTCCCTGACCCTGGTTTCGCGGATCCTCGGTTTGGCCCGGGATGTGATCATCGCCGGGGTGTTCGGCTCGGGGGCGCAGACGGACTCGTTTATTGTCGCCTTCAAAATCCCCAATTTCATGCGGCGGATTACCGCCGAAGGGGCGTTTTCGCAGGCGTTTGTCCCGGTGCTCACCGACTATCGCACGCACAGCACGCACCGCGAAGTCCGCGCCCTGATCGCCTACAGCGCCGGCACCCTCGGGGCGGCATTGGCGTTGGTCACGGCCCTCGGCATGGTGGCGGCGCCGGCGGTGGTCAGTGTCTTCGCCCCCGGTTTCAGCGACGATCCGGAGCGCTTCGCGCTGACCGTGGACCTGCTGCGGGTGACCTTCCCCTACATTCTATTCATATCCCTGGTCGCGTGCGCCGGGGCCGTGCTGCATACCTGCAACCGGTTCGCCTCCTTCGCCTTTGCGCCGGTGTTGCTGAACGCTGCGATGATCGGGGCCGCGCTGTGGGCCACGCCGTGGTTCGAAGAGCCGATCATGGCCCTGGCGGTGGCCGTGGCGGTGGCCGGTGTCCTGCAGCTGCTGCTGCAGCTGCCGTTTCTCTACCGGGAGGGGCTGCTGGTCTGGCCTCGGCCGTCGCTGCGCCACCCCGGGGTGCGGCGGGTGGCCCGGCTGATGGGACCGGCGGTGATCGGCTCCTCGGTGATGCAGGTCAACCTGCTGGTGGACACCATCCTCGCCTCCTTCCTGATCACCGGCAGTGTCAGCTGGCTTTACTTCTCGGACCGCCTGGTGGAGTTCCCGCTGGGGGTGTTCGGCATCGCGCTGGGAACCGTGCTGCTGCCGCGGCTCTCGGCCGAGCACGCCGGCAGTGAGCCGGAGCGCTTCTCGCGCACGCTGGACTGGGGGCTGCGTCTGGTGCTGCTGGTGGTGGCGCCGGCCACGGCCGGGCTGATCGTGCTCGCCGGGCCGATTCTGGCTACCCTGTTTCAGTACGGTGCCTTCGGCGCGGACGATGTGGTCGCCGCTTCCTGGTCTCTGGCCGCCTACAGCCTGGGTCTTTTCGGATTCGTCCTGGTCAAGGTGCTGACGCCGGGATACTTTTCCCGGGAAGACATGAAGACCCCGGTCTACTGCGCGGTGGCCGCCGTGGCGGTCAACCTGGTCCTCTCAGTGAGCGCGGTCTGGGCCCTGCACGAGACGCCCTTCGGCCACGTGGCTCTGGCCGCCGCCACGGCGGCCTCGGCGACCGTCAATTCGGCGCTGTTGTTCACCGGCCTGGTTCGCCGGCGGGTCTACCGGGGGGGCAGCGGCTGGCTGCGCCTGACGGTGCAGGTGGCCGTGGCCACGTCACTGATGGTGGCGGTCCTGCTCTACCCCGCGCTGCGCCTGGAGGCGTGGCTGGAGGCCGGCGTTGTGGCGCGCGTGCTGGCGCTGACCGGTGTCGTGGCTGCCGGCGGGGCCGTCTACTTCGCTGCGCTCTACGCCCTGGGTGTCCGGCCGCGGCAGTTCCGCGAACCGGAGGCGGCCGGTGAGCCGGGCGGCTAGCCGAGGCTGTTGCCGGGCTAGTACACTTGATCCTTTTCTCAGGGGCCATGGAACTCATCCGGGGATTGCATAACGTCCGGGCCCGTCACCGCGGCGCGGCGATCACCATCGGCAACTTCGATGGGGTCCACCGCGGGCACCGGGCCATGATCGAGCGCCTGCGCCGGGAGGCGGCGCGGCGTGGTCGGCCGGCCGTCGTGGTCACCTTTGAGCCGCACCCCATGGAGCGCCTGGCCCCGGCGCGGGCGCCGGCGCGTTTGACCGGGCTGCGCGAGAAGGTGCGCCGGCTCGCCGAGACCGGTGTGGATGCGGTGCTCTGCCTGCGCTTCGATCAGCATCTGGCGGCGGTGGAGGCCGAGGCCTTTGCCGGCGAGTTGCTCGGTGAGCGCCTGGGTGCCGGATACGTCCTAGTCGGCGACGATTTCCGGTTCGGTCGCCAGCGCCGGGGAGATCTGGACATGCTTCGGCGCGTTGGCCGCGAGCGGGGCTACGAGGTGGCACCCATGGACACGGTGGTGCGCTCCGGGGAGCGGGTGAGCAGCACCCGCATCCGTCAGGCCGTTACCCAGGGGCGCTTCGCCGATGCGGCCGAGCTGCTCGGACATCCCTATTGCGTGCAGGGGCGTGTGGTCCACGGTGATGCCATGGGCCGGAAGCTCGGCTGGCCGACGGCCAATCTACGGCTGTCACCGGAGCGCATCCCGCTCGACGGTATCTACGCCGGGTGGGCCCGGGGGGCTGCCGAACGCCCGTGGCCGACGGCAATCAGTGTCGGCGTGCGCCCCACGGTGGGGGGGCGGCGCTTGGTTTTCGAGGCTCACCTGATCGATTTCGACGGCGACCTCTACGGCCGCCACCTCTGCGTCGAGCCGGTGGCCCGGCTCCGGGGCGAGGAGCACTTCGACGGGCTCGATGCGCTGGCGAGACAAATCGGCGAGGATGTACGCGCGGCGCGGCGCGTGCTCGGTCAAGAACACCATTAGGCGAGGCGGCGACGTGAGCGAGTACAAGCACACCCTCAACCTTCCCCACACCGAATTCCCGATGCGGGCGCGTCTGGCCGAGCGTGAGCCGCAGCGCCTGCAGCGCTGGGAGGAAGAGGACCTCTACGGCGCCATCCGGCGTGCGCGGTCGGGGCGCGAGCGGTTTATCCTGCACGACGGTCCGCCCTACGCCAACGGCGATATCCATATCGGCCACGCGGTCAACAAGATCCTCAAGGATATCATCGTCAAGGCGCGCACCCTGGACGGGTATGACGCGCCGTACATCCCCGGGTGGGACTGCCACGGCCTGCCGATCGAGCACAAGGTCGAGGAGGAGGCTGGCAAGCCCGGCGTAGACCTGAGTTACGCGCAGTTTCGTGAGCGCTGCCGGGCGTTCGCTGCCGAGCAGGTGGACGGACAGCGCCAGGACTTCAAGCGCCTGGGCGTGCTCGGCGACTGGGAGCGCCCCTATCTGACCATGGATTACGCCACCGAGGCCGGCATCCTGCGGGCCCTGGCCCGGATCTTCGAGGGCGGGCACGTTACCCAGGGGTTCAAGCCGGTGCACTGGTGTGCCGACTGCGGCTCGGCCCTGGCCGAGGCCGAGGTGGAGTACGAGGAGCGCACCTCGCCGGCGGTGGATGTGCGCTTCGCTGTGGCGGACGAGATGGCGCTGCAGCAGCGCGTCCTGCTCGAGGGCGAGGGTGCCCAGGCGGGAACGGCCTCGGTGGTGATCTGGACCACCACGCCCTGGACGCTACCGGCCAACCGGGCGGTGGCGGTGCATCCCGAGCTGGAGTACCTGGTGGTCGCCCTGGATCACAGCGAGCGGCTCATCCTGGCCGCCGATTTGGCCGAGTCGACCCTGGCGCGGGCCGGCATCGGCCGCCACGAGGTGGTGGGCCGCTGCCGCGGGGCGGATCTGGAGGGACTGACCCTGCGCCACCCCTTCCTTGAGCGCGAAGTCCCGGTGGTTCTCGGCGGGCATGTGACCACCGACGGGGGTACCGGTTGCGTGCACACGGCGCCGGGGCACGGCCAGGAGGACTTCGAAGTCGGGCAGCGCTACGCTCTGGAGGTGACCAATCCGGTCGACGGCGCCGGCTGCTTCTTCGAGGATACCGAGCACTTCGGCGGGCTGAATGTCTTGGATGCCAATCCCCGGGTCGTCGAGGTGCTCGAGGCCGGCGGGGCGCTGCTGCACCACGAGAAGTACCGGCACAGCTACCCCCACTGCTGGCGGCACAAGACCCCGGTGATCTTTCGGGCCACGCCGCAGTGGTTCATCGATCTGGATCGTCACGGCATGCGCGAGTGCGCTCTGGCCGGGATCCAGGGCGTGCGCTGGATGCCGGAGTGGGGCCAGGCGCGCATCGACGCCATGGTCCGCGGGCGTCCGGACTGGTGTATCTCCCGGCAGCGCCACTGGGGCGTGCCCATCGCCGTGTTCATCCATCGCCGCAGCGGCGAACCGCATCCGCAGACGCCTCAGCACATGGAAGCGGTCGCCGAGCGCATGGAGCGCGAGGGACTGGAAGCCTGGTGGGACCTGGATCCCGCGGAGCTGCTCGGTGACGAGGCCGCCGAGTACGAGAAGGTCACCGACATCCTGGACGTCTGGTTCGACTCCGGGGTGACCCACGCCACCGTGCTGGATCAGCGCGACGGCCTGCAGGTGCCGGCGGATCTCTATCTGGAGGGCTCGGATCAGCACCGCGGCTGGTTCCAGTCTTCGTTGCTCTCCTCGGCGGCAATCCGCCGTTCGGCGCCCTACCGTGGCGTGCTCACCCACGGATTCACCGTGGATGAGCAGGGGCACAAGATGTCCAAGTCGCGCGGCAACGTGGTGGCCCCGCAGGACGTGATGGACCGCCTCGGCGCCGATATCCTGCGCCTGTGGGTGGCCTCGGCGGATTACAGCGGCGAGATCGCTGTCTCCGACAATATCCTGCAGCGCACCGCTGATGCCTACCGTCGCATGCGCAACACTGCCCGGTTCCTGCTCGGCAATCTGCACGGCTTCGAGCCCGGGCGTGATGCTCTGGCCGCGGAGCAGATGCTGCCCCTGGACCGTTGGGCGGTGGCGCGGGCCCGGGAACTGCAGGAGCGGATCGTCGCCGCCTATGACCGCTACGAGCTGCACCGCATCTACCACCTGCTGCATAACTTCTGCGTGGTGGACATGGGTGGCTTCTATCTCGATGTGCTCAAGGACCGTCTGTACACCACGCCGGCGGACAGCCGCGCCCGGCGCTCCGGCCAGACGGCTATGTACCACATCGCCGAGGCCTTGGTGCGCTGGCTGGCGCCGATCCTCTCCTTCACCGCCGACGAAATCTGGGGGCATCTGCCCGGCGATCGCCGCGAGCCGGTGTTCACGGCGGAGTGGTACGATGGGCTCTTCCCGCTGGACAACGAGTCGCGCGAGGCCTCGTTCTGGGAGCGGGTCATGGAAGTGCGCACGGTGGTCAGCCGCGAGCTGGAGCGGCTGCGTAACGAGAAGGTGATCGGCGCCAATCTGGATGCCGAGGTGGACCTCTACGTCCCCGAGGCGCTCGCTGCGGAGCTCGCCCCGCTGGGCGATGAGCTGCGCTTCGTGCTGATCACTTCGGCGGCACGCATCCACGACGTCGCCGAGGCTCCGGCCGGTGCCGCCAGCGCCGCCCTGGAGGATGGCACCGAGGTGCGCATCGTGGTGGCCGCCTCCGGCCACGACAAGTGCCCGCGTTGCTGGCATCGTCGTCCCGATATCGGCGCCAGTGATGAGCACCCGCAGCTGTGTGGGCGCTGCGTCGAGAACGTGGCCGGGGCCGGTGAGCGCCGGGCCACGGCCTGACGGGGGTGGGATGGGCTACCGGCTCTGGCTTCTGCTCGCCGTCGCCATCGCGGCCCTGGATCAGGCCTCCAAGGCGTGGGCCCAAGCGGCGCTGCGACCTTACGAGTCGGTCGAATTGCTGCCCGTGCTCAGTCTCACGCTCGGCTACAACCCCGGGGCGGCGTTCAGCCTGCTCGGCGACGCCGGCGGCTGGCAGCGCTGGCTGCTTGCCGGCATCGCTGCCGCCGTGGGGGTCTACCTGATCTACTGGCTGCGCCGTATCGGGGCGTCGCAGCCCTGGCTCGCCTTGGGGGTGGCTCTGATCCTGGCCGGGGCCCTGGGCAACCTGGTCGATCGCCTGTACCTGGGGTACGTGGTTGATTTCATCCACCTCCATTACGCTGGGTTTCACTGGCCGATCTTCAACGTCGCCGATATTGCCATCACACTGGGCGCCGGCCTGGTGATCGCGCTGCTCGTGTTCTCAAAATCGGCCACTGAACACTGAACCGCTGCAGGCAGAACCGGAGGTTTCCGTGCCCAAGATTCACCTTGCCAATCCCCGCGGTTTCTGCGCCGGCGTGGACCGGGCCATCGCCATCGTCGATCGGGCGCTGGCGGTTTACGGGTCGCCCGTCTACGTCCGTCATGAGGTGGTGCATAACCGTTTTGTGGTGGATGATCTGCGCGGGCGCGGCGCGGTCTTTGTCGAGGAACTGCACGAGGTGCCCGACGGGGCCACCGTGATCTTCAGCGCCCACGGCGTGCCGCAGTGGGTCGCCGACGAGGCCGAGCGGCGGGGGCTGCAGGTCTTTGATGCCACCTGCCCGCTGGTGACCAAGGTCCACAAAGAGGTGCGCGATCATGCGCGAGCGGGCCGTGAAGTGGTCCTGATCGGCCACGCCGGTCATCCGGAGGTCGAGGGCACCATGGGGCAGTATCTGGCCCCGGAGGGACAGGGCGGTATCTACCTGGTGCAGAGCCAGGAGGAGGCGGCGGCGCTACAGGTCCGGACCCCGGACGATCTGGCCTTTGTCACCCAGACCACGCTGTCGGTGGACGACGCCGCTGGCATTGTCGAGGCGCTGCAGCGCCGCTTCCCGTCTATCCAGGGGCCGCGCAAGGACGACATCTGTTACGCCACGCAGAATCGCCAGGATGCGGTGCGTACTCTTGCCGACGAGGTTGACCTGCTGTTGGTGGTCGGCTCGGTCAACAGCTCCAACTCCAACCGCCTGCGCGAATTGGCCGTGCGCTGCGGTACCGAGGCGTACCTGATCGATGGTGCTGCCGATCTGGACCGGGGCTGGCTGGATGGCCGTCAGGCGATCGGCGTGACCGCCGGCGCCTCGGCGCCGGAGAGCACCGTGGTGGAGGTGGTCGAGCAGCTCCAGGCGTGGGGCTGCGAAGCGCCGGAGGAGCGGCCGGGCAAGGCGGAGACGGTCACCTTTGGTTTGCCGCGGGAGCTCGGTCAGCCTCCGGCGGCCTCATGAGCGCCGTGCCGGCGACTCCTCCCGCCGCTTGAGCGGGTGCAGCACCAGCAGGGCCTCCGGCTGGCGCTGGCGCACCTGCTCGGCAACCGCCCTGGGCACCACGGCCAGGCCGTCGCCACTGATGACCAAGCCGGCGTAGCCGTCCGCCAGCTGCCGCTGTTGCTGCCGGGTCACCCAGGCGTGGCGGATCCGCTGTCCCTCGATGAAGTGGTAGGCGGTGTCGCCTCCCCAGCGCGGTAGCGCGTAATGGCGGATCAGGTCGGGTAGTGGGATGTGCGCCTCGAGCGGTTGGTGATCCCGTGCCTTGTCCGGGCGGGATCTCCCGCGCGGGGTTGCCCGGTCGCGGGGGCCTCGGCGCTTGCCCGACTGCTGCCTGCGAGCTTCCTCCTGGCTCGCCAGACCTGCTCTAACAAGCTGTTCTTGAAGAGAATTTGACATGTGCAGCATTCTGCACAGGTGGCCTGCCGGCGTCGACCCCCGGTCGCGACATGGCGGGTTATACTGATCCCGCAGCCAGTTTTTCCGGATAAGGCGAGGGGGCTATGAAGGCGTGGATTCGGGGTGCCCTGGTGCTGTTGGCCATGGCGGCGGTCGCGGGCTGCGGTCACTCGGTGGAGCGGATCGATCGGGATGCGGAGCACGACCTCTCCGGTCGGTGGAACGACCAGGATTCGCGACTGGTTGCTGAGGAGATGATCGCCGACGCGCTGGATCGCCCCTGGTTGCGGGAGTTTCGGCGCGACGAGGGCGGGCGGCCCACCGTCATCGTGGGGGGTGTCCGCAATCTCAGCCACGAGCACATCAATACCCGCACGTTCGTTAACGATATCCAGCGGGAGCTGATCAATTCCGGACAGGTGGATTTCGTCGCCGACGCCGATCAGCGCGAGCGCATCCGTGAGGAGCGCCGCGACCAGGATCTGCACGCCAGCGAGGAGACCCGCAAGGCCATGGGGGAGGAGCTGGGCGCTGACTACATGCTGCTTGGTTCGGTGAACTCCATCATCGATCAGGAGGGGCGACGTCAGGTCCGTTACTACCAGGTCGACATGGAGCTGATCAGCCTGGCCGATAACCGCAAGGTCTGGATTGGCAACAAGGAGATCCGCAAGCTCGTGCGTTCGGCCTCGGCGCGGCCCTGAGCGGCGCGGCCGCGTGACGCATTGGCTGTATAGGCCCTGGCTGGCACTGATACTGGCTGCTGCCCTGGCCGGGTGCACGACCTACGGCGATCGGATGGCACCGGTAGAGGCCGCCGTGGAGGACGGCGATCCGCGTCGAGCGGTGGAGCTGCTCGATGCGGACTCCGGCGGGCCGGGGGACCGTGTTGTCGACCTGCTCAACCGCGGAGCGCTCCTGCGCATGGCCGGGGAGTTCGAGGCCAGCAACCGTGCCCTGGAAGAGGCCTACGACGCCATCGCCGAGGTCGATCCGCTGAGCGTCTCGGAGAGCGTGGGCAGTCTGATGGTGGGTGAGACCGCTTTCGCCTACGCCGGCGAGCCCCACGAACGGGTCCTGCTCCATCTGCTCATGGCTTTCAATTATCTGGATCTCGGGGATCCGGATGCGGCGCGGGTCGAGGCTTTGCGCGTGGATCTGCGCCTGCAGCGTCTCGCCGCCGAGCAGGGGCGGTCCGTCTACCGGCAGGATCCGTTTGCCCGGTACCTCAGCGGGTTGATCTTCGAGCGTCTGGGTGAGCCGGATCAGGCCCTGGTGGCCTATCGCCAGGCCTACCAGGCTTACCGCGAGCAGGGCGGACGGCTGGGGGTTGCGGTGCCCCGCTCGCTACAGCGCGATCTGCTGCGCCTAGCCGATGAGCTGGGACTCGACGAAGAGCGGGCCGAGTGGCAGCAGGCTTTTGGGCTGGACGCCTGGCCGGATCCGGCCGAGCATCGCGAGCAGGCGCACGTGGTGTTGATTGCCGGGGTGGGGCTGGCCCCGCGCAAGGGAGAGCAGGGGTTCGCGGTGCAGGATCGCCAGGGACGCATCCACAGCGTGGCCCTGCCGTACTACGAGCCGCGGCGCAGGCCGCTGGGCGGGGTCCAGTTCAGCGCTGGGGAGGCCTCGGTGCCGGCAGAGCCGGTGCACGACGTGGACGCCGTCGCCCGGATCCTGCTCGAAGAGCAGCAGGGCGTGCTCGCCGCCCGCGCGCTGGGGCGACTGCTGGTGCAGAAGGAGATGATCGATCAGGCCCGCGAGGCCAGTCCGGTAGCCGGTCTGGCCATGAACGTCTTCACCCTGGTGGCGGACCGGGCGGACACCCGCACCTGGGGCATGCTGCCGGCGCAGTACTACATGGCCCGCATCAGTCTGCCACCCGGCGAGCACCGGCTTGAGCTGGTCTATCAGGGCCGGTCCGGTCACCCGCTGACCCGGGTGGACCTCGGGGCGCTGGAACTCGAGGCCGGGGCTTATCACTTTGTATTCGATCGCTGGGTCTCGGCGCGTGCCGGCTCCGTGACCCACAGGGGGGAGCCGTGAAAGCGCTTCTCGTAGTCCTGATGGCGCTGTTCCTGCTGGCCGGCTGTGCTGGTAGTGCTCCGCCATCGGGAGATCAGCCATCCTGGGTGGTCGGCGGTGAGCCGGCCTCCTATCCCCGTGAAAGCTATCTCAGTGCGGTGGGCACGGCCGATCACCGTGAGCTGGCCCACGATCGGGCCCGGGCCGAGCTGGCGCGCGCCTTCGAGGTTCATGTAACGGCGGCGACACAGCAGGAGGACCGGCTGGCGTTCGGCGACGGCGAGACCCGGCACCGGGCGACGCTGGGTCAGCAGGTCGCGACGCGCACCGCGGTCACCCTGCGCGGTGTCGAGATCGGCGAGACCTGGCGGGAGCCGCAGAGCGGCCGGTATCACGTCCTCGCCGTCATGGATCGGCAGCAGGCGGCCAGCGCGCTGCGCGAGGGCATCGCGGGCCTGGACGCGGCGACCAGTCGCTATCTGCGCCAGGCAGACGCTGCCGCCGACCCGCTGCACGCACTCGCCGCGCTGGCCCGGGGGCTGGAGGCGCAGCGCCAGCGTGCCGAGTATCAGCAGGCCCTGCGGGTGCTCACCGGCGCCGGCATGACGGTGCGGTACGAGCTGGCGGTGCTGCGTGCGCGGCTGGCCGCCGAGGCTGGGAGCATCCCCTTCGGCATCGGCGCGCGGGGTGATCATGCCGAACGGGTGGCAAGCAAACTGCGGGCATCGGTGGCCGCTGCCGGGTTCCGGGTCGATGAACGGGAGGATGCCTACCGGCTGGAGGCTGTGCTTGAACTCGAGGATCTCGGGCAGCGCGATGGCTGGTACTGGCAGCGTGGCGGCCTGACCCTGCGCTTGCTGGATGATGCCGGTGAAGTCCGTGGCGAGCAGCGCTGGCCGGTGCGCGGTGCCGCCACCGATTACACGACGGCCGAGCGTCGCGCCCTGGAGCAGGCATTCGAGCGCCTCGGCGAAGACCTGTTCGGCCTGATCATCGCCTTGGCTGTCGGCCAGGGCGAGTCGGCGCCGCGAGGCTAGAAGCGACCGCGCAGCGTGGCCGTAGCGAGCAGCGAACTCGAGCGGCTGCCGCGGAAGTCATCCGGAACCAGATCGCGGTCAACGCTTCTTGCCGAGGCCTCCAGCCGGAGCTCGATCCGCTCCCAGGCATAGCCGCCGCCGCCGAGCAGGTGGAAGCCAGTGCCGGAGAGCGTATCGCCGTTGTCGCGTTCAAGGCGCTCGTAGTGCAGGCCGGCCCCCATGTAGGCGCGCGGCCCGGCCTCGCGGAACTCGCGCCCGAAACGCAGGGTCAGGTCTGTGGCGCTCCAGCGTTTCGGTTCCGGGTCGGCGTAGAGGCTGCCGCTGGTGCTCAGCTGCTCGCTGTGCAGGTGGGCGATGCCCACCGAGGCGTGTTCGCTGACGGCGTACTGGATGTCCAGCACGGGTCCGTGGGCGCGCAGGCGCGTTGAGTCGTCGCCGTATCGCTCTTCAACCGACAGGTGGTGGTAGCCGTAGCCGACCCCCACACTCCAGTTGCGCCGGGGCGGCGGCGCCTGCTCTTCGGCCCGCTCGGCCACGCGTATCGTCTCCGCTTCTTCTGCCCGTTCCTCCTCGGTCTCGTCATGAGTCGCCCCCGGGATTCCACCCTGCCACCAGGCCGGTCGGTCGGTGGGCGGTGTCTCACGCGTTGTATCGGGTGGCTCGGGGCCGTCGGCCTGTTCGAGGATGCGCATGATCCCGGGCATCAACGCCGGCCGCATCTCCATGGCGTGGCGGGCAATCGGGTCGGCCAGTCGCGGATAGGTCGACAGCAGTTCGTCGAGCTCATCGAGGAAGGCCTCATCGTCGCGCAGCGCCGCCTCCTCGATGCGGGTCAGGGCGTCATCGAGGATGCTGCGCTGGTGTTCGGTGAGCAGGCCCGGATCAGCGGATGCGCTGCCGTGGGGCGCCGGAGCCTCGGCGTCTTCGGCCGTCGCTTGGAGGACCGGCCACAGCGTGGCGGCCACGATGAGTAACCCGGCGAGGTGCCTGCTGCCGGGCGTGCGGTTGGGCCGACGATACCGGTGCATGGGTGGCTCCTGTCTGTTGTGCCGCTACCTCTTGCTTCCGGCCAGCGCGGCCCGTCGGCTGGTGAGGCGCGCCGGCCCTGCCCCGAAGGATAGTCAGCCCGTGCCCGTCTCGCGACCCAGCGCCGGTGGGTTATTCCCCGCGGCCGCTCGCAGCCTCTAGGCGGATCCGTTCGACCGCCTCGCCGTACTGCGGATGATCGGGTGCTGCCGCTTCGCTCCGGCGAGCCGCCTCCAGCGCCTCGGCGACCTGGTCCAGGCGCAGCAGTGCCCAAGCCAGGTTGTGGTGGGCCGCTGGCCCCGACTCGTCCTCCGCCTCGATAGCGTGGCCATAGGCGTCCACAGCGGCGGCGTACTCCCCCCGGGCGTAGCGGATGTTGCCGAGGCCCAGCCAGGCGTCTGCGTGCGCGGGCCAGCGCGTCGTGGCGGCGTGGTAGCCGGCCAGGGCCGGCTCCCAGCGCTCCTGGCGCTCCAGCTCGGCGACGGCGGCGACCCAGTCATCGGCGTTGGCACTGCGGGGCAGGTGCCCGGGGCGCGGGATCACCATCGCCCAATGGTCGCCGCGTTGCCAGGTTCGCTCGAACCGGCGCAGCGAGAGGGTCTCGCGTCGCTCGGTCCCCGAGCGCAGGGTGACCGTTCCAGCGTCCAGGTCAAAGCCCACCACCACGGCGTAATGCCAGTGGGGCAACGCCTCCAGGGCCAGGTTCTGCAGGACCAAAACCGGGCGGCCGCCGGCTACCTCCGCTAGTAGGTCGGCTAGATCCGGTGCGAGGACATACGGGATGCGGTCGGCGCGGCGGGCGGCGGCCAGCAGCTCGTTCTGCAGCGTGCCCTGGCGCTCGGGAAGGTAGACGGCGTCGATCAGCTCATCGCCGGTAGTCACCACATCGCTGGCGACCAAGACCGTGGCCAGTGCCGCCGGGCCGCAGTAGTAGGTCTCGTCCGGGAAGAAGGGCGTGTCGCTCAGCTCCACCGCGCGGGGTAGCTCGGCGGTCTCCCGCGCCTCGGCGATTACCTCCGGGTGCTGCAGTGGCTGGCCGGCGCAGCCGGCCAGCCCGGCACCGAGAAGCGCTGTCACCATCAGGGCGTACCGCGGGGTGATCCGCCGCTGCAGCCGGATTGCGGGCCCCATGGCGGTGCAGCGGTTCAGCGGACCAGCAGCCAGATGATGACCAGCAGGAGGATGGTGGTTGCGCCGATGGAAACGCCCGCGCCGGCCGGTTGCTGCTCGATGCGCTCGGCCAGCTCCCGCGCCTCCTCATCGCTCAGCGCGGCGACACGCTCCTTGGCCTGCGCCGGATCAACGCCGTAGTCGGTCAGGGCTTGCTGGACATCCTCGCGTTGCAGGGCCTCCTGGACGCGATCGCGGTCGGATGCCGCCTGGCGCTCGCTGATCACGTCGCTGGTCCCGACCACACCCGCCAGCGCCGTGGTCGGCGCCATGGCACCCAGCGAGAGCGCGAGCCCGATTAGGACGATGAGACCTTTGATACCGGTGCGCTTCATGGAGAAGCTCCTATTTTGAGTGGTTTTTTCACGAATGATCCACTTGTGGTGGAGCGTCGCACGCTGATGCGGGTCATGCAACGTGATGCTGCGCGGACTGGCGGGAAGCGCTCAGCCGCGCACCCGTCGGAGGAAATCTTCGAACAGGTGTTGTAGCGTCGGCAGGTGGTCGTTGAGGTCGTGCTCGGCGTCGAGCAGGTGTAGGCGGGCCCGCTGGCGCTGTGCGAAGGTCATCACCGCCTCGGGCGGGATCAGCGCGTCTCGCCAGCCGTGGACGATCTCCTGGTGATGCGTGGTGGGCGTCGGGTAGGCCGGGTAACCCGGTATGCCGATGGCCGGGGCGAGCAGGAAGAGGCCGTCCGCCTTGAGCTCGTTGGCCGCATTCGCCATGACATAGCCACCCATGCTGGAGCCGACCAACACCAGCCGACCGGCGGCCCGGGGTCGGTGCTCGAGCAGCATGGCTACCCGCTCATCCGGGTCCTCGGTGGCCGTGAAGTCGATGCTCTCGACAGTGAAGCCGGCCTGCTCGGCGACAGGCAGCAGGGCGGAACTCTTGCGGCCCCAGGGGCCGGTGCCCTTGCCGTGGGCGTAATAGAGACGGTTTTGGGGGTGAGTCATCGGGGTTTCTGGTGCCGGCGAGAGGACTTGAACCTCCGACCTGCCGATTACGAATCGGCTGCTCTACCAACTGAGCTACACCGGCACAGGCTGCCTGAACAACGCCGCGAATTGTAGCCGAAGGGCGGGTGGGGAACCAAGCCCCCCGTGCGTCATCGGGCCGCGGTCGCGTCCCGGCGATCTTGCGCTAGTCTCAGCGGGTGCGCATGGAAGGTGCGGATGGAACCCAAACGCGAGGAAGGGATGCCTCGCCACTCTGGATTCACAATGCTCGAGGCGCTCGTCGCCCTCGGGCTCTTGGCCGGTGTCGCGGCCGTGTCGCTCCAGGCCCTTCTGGGTGGGGTGCACGGGGCTCGTGATGCCGCGTATCACGTACGAGCCACTCTCCTCGCCGAAGAGTTGATCACCCGCGCCCGGCTGGTCGCGCCAGATCAGCGCTCGGCTGATCTGGCCGAGGTCGATGCGGGGGACGGGGGCACGTGCCAACCGCCGTCGGTCGGGGACCAGGCCCGCGGCGACGTGGTTGATGCCGACGGTTGGCGGGCCGAGGTTGCCTGCCAGCTGCCGCAGGCCGAGGTGTCGGTCGAGGCGGGCGCCGATCGCATCCGCGTCGAACTCCGCTGGCAGGCTCCCCACCGGGACGAGGCATCGTCCCTTGAGCTCTCCGGGCAACTCCTCGAGGTCGGCCCATGACCGGGCGTGCCTATGGCGTGACCTTGGTCGAGCTGCTGGTGGCGCTGGCCGTGGCGGCGGTGGCGCTGCTCGCGGCGGTGCAGATCCTCGGCAGCGCGCTGCGGGCCAGCGCCACCGTGGAGGACCTGGGGCGGGTGGCGGATAAGGGCGCGGTGTTGCGTCAGGTCCTCGATGGCGAAGTCGCGCTGGCCGGGGAGGTCCCCTGCGGTGGCCGGACCCCGCTGTATCGAGGCGAGGGCGCGGCCGGCGAGGTGATCGGGGCCCAGCTCGATCCGCCGGGTCTGCGCGCCGATGAAGGCGAGCTGACCTGGGTGCGCGGTAAGGAGGCGCCGCGGAGCGTGGCGACCGGCTACGATGCCATCGAGGTAGCGGCCCCGGAGGCGCAAATCGAGCTGGATGAGCCGGCCGAGGAGGCGTTGGGAAGCCTGCCGGCCAAGGTCCTGGTCGGTAATGCCGAGGGCCTGTTCCTGCTCGAGGCCGAGGCGCAGGATGGCGCCAAGGATCTCACCCTGGACGGGCTGGGCGAGGACCACGACCTGCCCGAGCGCGGGGTGGCGTGGGTCCCCTGGTGGCCGGAGGAGGAGTCCGCGGAGGACGACGATGCGTCGCCCGTCCAGGTGCGGCGGTTGCGGTGGTCGGATGGCGGAGGCGTCGATGGGGTGCCGACCCTGAACCTCGGCCGTGGCGAGGGGGCTCCGCAGCCGATCCTGCGCGGGGTCGAGGCGCTGGAGATGGGCTTCGCCGAGTGCCCGGGGGCCGACGACCCGGCCCAGGTCCCGGATCATCCAGGGCCTTTCCAGCGCGCGGAGGAGGTGGAGGATTGGCTGCGGGTGTGTGCCGTGCGCTTTACGGCACGCATCCGCACCGGTGGCCAGCGGGGTGCGACCGGCGCGGAGCAGGTCCAGACGGTGACGGTGCCGATCCACGGGAGGCTGCCTTGACGGGGGCCTCCCGGCAGCTCGGCTTTGCGGTGCTCGGCCTGAGTGCCGTGTTGGTCATGTTGGCGCTGTTGTCCTGGTCGGTGGTTGCCCCCACCGCGCTGCAGCTGCGCGCGGCCGCGGCCTTGGAGTCCCGGGCTGCAGCCCGCCTGGCGGCTGCCGATGAACTGGTCAGGGCAAGGCGGGAGCTGGCAGCCGGGCGCGAAGAAGCCGGCGATCCGGGGTGCTGCAGCGGCGAGGTGGCGGCGCCGTGCTACCGTATCGAGCGCGACGACGGGCAATTTCGGATTTGTGCTCGCGGCAGCGGGGGGGACGGGGCCGAGGTCTGCCTGCAAGCGGGTGGTGTGCTCGCGCCGGCGCCGGTAACGGGAGCAGCTGACCGCTTCGAAATCCGCTGGCAGCGCGAATGTCCCTACGGGAATCGGGATTGAGGAAGGTGTTATGAGGAGAGCGGATCAGCGCGTCCGCGTGGCTGGCTTCAGCCTGGTCGAGCTGATGATCGTCTTGGCCATCTTGGCCATCCTGGTGGCGATCGCCTACCCCTTCTACGGCCAGTACAAGGTGCAGGCGGACCGTAGCGACGCCACCGCCACCTTGATGGATACCTGGATGGCGCTGGAGCGCTGTTTCATCCAGGAGATGGACTACGACGCGTGTACGGATGAGGTCCCGGAGTTGTCCGAGCGGGGCCTTTATGAGCTGGGGGTCGAGACCGACGCCGATGGCTTTCGCCTGACTGCCACACCGGCGCCGGGAAGTCCGCAGGAGGCGGATGAGGCGTGTACGGAATTCACCCTCGATCACCGCGGCGAGCGGGGCAGTGGCCCCGAGGGCGTCGAGGTCTGCTGGGGCGACTGAGCCCGGCCTTTACCCTCACCGAGCTGCTGGTGGTCCTCGCCCTGGTTGCCGGGCTGGCGGCCGTGGCAGCGCCCCGGTTGGGCGCTGGAGTGGACGAGGTCCGTGCCTGGGCCTGGCAGCGGGAGCTCCTCGCCGGGCTGGAGCGGGCCCGCATCGAGGCGCTGGACCACGACGAGATCGTCACCCTGTGCGGCGGCACCCCGCAGAGCGGGTGCGAGGCGCAGGGCTGGGATGACGGCTGGATCCTGTTCCGCGGCGAGGCCGCATCCGGCCAGGCGCCGGAACCGGAGCAGCTCCTCGCCCGGGGGCGTGGCGCCGGGCCGGGTCATCGGGTCGCGGCGGGCACCGGGTCGGAGGGGTTCAAGTTCGCGCCAAATGACTGGTGGCACGGTATCGCCGGGTCCATCACCCTTTGTCGCGACGGCGTGAAAGTGGCCGCCATCGAGGTGGCCATGACCGGCCGGCCAAGGCCGGCCGACGACAAGCGGGGTGAGCCCTGCGACTGAGGCCTCAGGAGGCCGGGCCCGGGGGGGCGCCCGGCAGCCCGGCGACCAGGCGTTGGGCCCGGTGGGGCGTGGCCAGGGCGTCGGCGACTGCGGCGATCTCCTCGGCCAGCGGGCGGTCCGCCTCCAATGGCGGCGCCAGTTCGCGGACCCACGCCAGGGTCTGACGCGCGCTGTGGCTGAAACCGGTCCTGTCGGTCAGTTCCAGGGCCTGGGCCAGGACCAGCGCCTCGATGGCCAGGATCCGCTGCAGGTGGTCCAGGTTGGTGGCCGCCTGGCGGGCGGCGCGGGTGCTCATGGGGACGATGTCCTGGTTGTCGGCGTTGGTCGGCACTGACTGGATCGAGGCCGGGTGGGCGCCGGTGCGCATCTCCGCGACCAGGGCCGACGCCGTCACCTGGGCGCCCATAAAGCCGCTGTGCAGACCGGTCTGGCGGGGCTGCATGAAGGCCGGGAAGCCGCTGCGCACCGGGTCGGTGATGCGGTTGATGCGCCGTTCACTGTGCACGGCCAGTTGGACCAGGGCGTTGTTCAGGGCGTCGGCGGCAAAGGCCAGGTGCTGGCCAAAGAAATTGCCGCCATGCAGCACGCGCCCCTCCTCGGGGAAGAGCAGCGGGTTGTCGCTGGCCGCATCCAGCTCGCTGGCCACGGTCTGGTTGTGGAAGGTGATGCTGTCCAGCACCGCGCCCAGCGCCTGAGGCAGGCAGCGGATCGAGTAGGGGTCCTGGGGCAGCGGCTGGTCGGGCAGGACGGCGCCTTGCTCTTCATCCAGCCGGGGTGGCACGCCGGGCCACGGCTGCAGGCGCCGGCTGTCCTCGGCCAGGGCGGTGAGCCAGGCGTGGGCCCGCATCTGGCCAGGGTGAGGGCGGGCGGCGCCGATGGCCGGCTGGAAGGCCTCGGCATGGCCGCCAAGCAACTCGGCGTAGAGCATGCCCAGTACCGCACAGATCCCGGCCGCCCGCTCGGCGCCCGCGCCGGTGACGGCACTGATGCCGGCGGTGGTCGAGGTGCCGTTGACCAGGGCGATGGCGTCCTTGCCGTCCAGGGTCCACGGTTCCCAGCCCAGGCGGCGCTGGGCGGCGTCAGCAGGCTCCCAGGCGCCGCCGTGGACGCTCACCCGGCCCTCCCCCATCAGGGCCCGCGCCACGTGGGCCAGCGGGGTCAGGTCGCCGCTGGCGCCGACGGTCCCGATGGCCGGCACTTCCGGGATCACGTCCTGCTCCAGCCACCCCAGCAGGCGCTCCACAACCGCCGGCGTGACCCCGGAGTGTCCGCGGGTGACACTGGCAATGCGCGCGGCCAGCGTGGCGCGGGTGTGGCAACGGGAGAGCGGATCGCCGACGCCGCTGCACAGGTGGTAGACCAGGTTGCGCTGCAGGGTGCGCGAGGCGGAGGGGTCGATCCGGCTGGTGGCCAGCGGTCCGTAGCCGGTGGTGACACCGTAGACCAGCCGGCGTTCGTCCACGAGGCGCTGGAGGTAGCCCTCAGCGGCACGCAAGCGTTCCCAGCCGGCCGCTAAGACCGTGGCTGAGCTGCTGCCGTGTCCGATACCCTCGATATCGGCGGCGCTCAGGCCACCGGCCAGATCCACTGCAGCCATGCTGTTCAGTCCCAGTCCTGCAGTTTGCCCATGGCGTTGCGCGGAAGCTCGGTGCCGATACGCAGATCCGTGGGTCGCTCGACCGCCGGTAGGTGCTCCCAGATCCAGTTCTCGAGCGTCTGGCGCAGCGTTTCAGGATCGGCGTCGGAACGCGCGGGAACGATGAACGCCTTCAGGCGCCGACGACTGCCTTCGCCGTGGCTGCGGACCGCGCAGGCGGCAACGGCCTCGTGGCTTTCGAGGCGCCGCGCGACGTGCCCCGGAGAGACGTTCACACCGCCGATCTGAATGATGTCATCGATGCGTCCGGTGGGTCGGAAGACCCGCTCGTCCCGCCACTGGAGGCGATCGAGCGGGGCCACGGTCACCGCTGCACCATCGGGTTGAGTGCGCTGGAGGTTGCCGTCCGCGTCGCGCTGCCAGTGGGGCAGCAGGCGGTAGTCCTCCGAGGGTGCCCAGCGCAGGCCGATCCCGCCGGCCTCGGTGGCGCCGTAGACCTCCAGCAGCGCGTCCAGGCCGGCCTGCAACAGCCCGTTGCGGCAGGCGGTCTCCAGCGCGGCGGTCGAGCTGATGCCCGTGCCGCCGGGGAAGCGGTGATTGCTATCGAACAGGTAACGCCAGCGTGCCGGGACGGTGGCAATCAGGTCGTCAGGTGCCGGCTCGCGGAACAGGGCGGTGGGCGCGGCGTGGCTCTCGATCACGGTGCTGCCCAGCGCGCGGGGCAGGGCGACGCCGAAGACGAAACCGTAGAGGTGGTGGACGGGCAGCCAGGCGATCACCCGCGGGTGACTGCCCAGGGCGTTGGCCAGTGCCTCGGCCTCCTGGGTCAGCGCCGCCCAGCTGTGGTGGTGCGGCTGCGGGGTGCCCGTGCTGCCCGAGGTCGAGAAGGTCAGGCCGCTGGTGTGCTGACTGGCGTCGGCGATGAGTTCGGCCATGTCGCCGATCCGGCGCACGGCCAGCAGACGGTCCTCCACACCGGTCTCATGCAGGCGGAAGAAGCGGTTGAGCGCGCTGGCTAGATTGAGTCGATCCAGGGAGTCCGCCCGGATTGGTTCGGCATCCAGGCGGCTATCGGCGCACAGGTCCTGCGCTTCGGGCGGGTCGCCCCGTTGACCGCGGCCGGTGGCCAGCTCGCCGGGGATCAGGCTGCGCAGCAACCGCAGCACTTCATCGGCATTCAGCCCTTGCATCGGTCGGTCCTTTCGCGGCTGCCCGCGCCCGGGACGGGCACGGGCAGCGGGGTCTGGTCTAGACGCGCTTGACGAAGACCCAGTAGCTGTCGCCGGAGAGGGCCTTCTTCATGTGCACCTTCACCTTCGTGGGCGTCATTTGGTAATCGAAGGTGTACTCGAACATCGTGTTCAGGTTGCCCGAGGCCACCCCTTCCTTGAACTTGCCGTAGAACTCCGGGCTGTCAGTGCACGGGGCCACGTCCTTGAAGAAGTTCTTGCCGATGACCTCCTTCGGGTCGCGGCCGGTGATGTCGCCCTCCGCGGCGTTGTACTGAAGGATGTTGCCGTCGCCGTCGAGCTGGATGGCGCCGAAGGCCAGGCCGTCGAGCTGGCCGTCGTCCATCTTGGCGAGGGTGTTCTCGATGTCCTCGCTACCGAAGGCTACGTGTTCCATCGTGATACTCCTTTCATGGACCGGGGGCTTCGTGGTGAGCCTTGCTCACTCTCGGGACTCCAGCCTAGATGTACAGCCTTTGTATAACAAGACCCGTCCCTTTGTTCATCCGTAGCGTTGGAGCCAGTACGGGGCGGGATCGAGGTCGCAGGTGCGCTCCTCCAGCTGGTCGGCGACCAGGCGCGCGCTGCCGGCGGCGAACGTCCAGCCCAGGTGGCCGACGCCCGTGGCCAGGTGCAGGCCGGAGATCGGGGTCGGACCCAGGATCGGGGGGCCGTCGCAGGTCATCGGGCGCAGGCCGGCCCAGGGTTGGCTCGGGGCGTCCGCCAGCTGTTCGGCCAGGCGCGGGAAGCGGCTCAGACCCTGCTCGCGGACGGCTCGCCAGCGCCGCTCGTCGAGCCTGAGATCGAAGCCGGTGATCTCCGCCTTGCCGGCGATACGCAGCTGCTCACCCAGTCGGGTAACGACCACCTTGCGGGCGTCGTCGATGATGGGCATCCCGGGTGCGCCCTCTATCCCGCGCAGCGGGATGCTCACCGAATACCCCTTGACGGGTTCGATGGGCAGGCGCAGACCGAAGCTGCGGGTCAGGGCCGGGCTGTAACTGCCCGCCGCGACAACTACGGCGTCCGCGTCGATGATCCCGCGGCTGGTCTCGACGCCCTCCACACCCGCTGGGCCGCCGAGCAGCCTGCGTGCCGTAGTGTCGAGCCACAGTTCGGCGCCTTCGGCGGTGAGTCGCTGCGCCAGGGCCGCGGTGAACTGCAGCGGGTCGCCGCAGCCGTCGTCGGGGAACTCGATGGCGCCAGCCAGCTGGTCTGCGGTATCACTCAGCGCGGGTTCGCGGGCGAGCGTCTCGTCCACTCCCAATACCTGGTGCCGGATGCCCAGCGCTTCCACGGCAGCCGCTTCGGTGCACCCCTGCTCCAGAGCGTCCGGGTCATCGAAGAGCTTCAGGATGCCGCTGTCGCGAGCGGCGAACGAGAGGTCGAGCTCGTCACGCCACGCCCGTGCCTGCTGTAGGCCGTAGAGGGCCAGGACCGCATTGGCGTCGGCGTGACGGCGGTAGCGCCGGGCGGTCGCGTTGGCCAGGAAGCGCAGCGACCAGCTCGGATTGCGCAGTACGCGCAAGGGATTGATGCGCAGCGGGGAGTCGGGTTTGCCGAGCCAGGCAATGGCATCCCGGAGTACGCCCGGAGGGTTCCATGGAGCGGCGTGGCCGGCGTGGAGCTGGGCGCCGTTGGCGTAGCTCGTCTCCTGCGCCACGTCGCTGCAGCGCTCGATGAGCACGATCTGGTGGCCACGGGCGGTCAGTTCCCAGGCCACGGAGGTTCCGACCACGCCAGCCCCGACTACAGCGATGCGCATCGGTGTTCTCCCTCGGTTGTGGTTCGGGCACGATTCTCCGGCGCGGGCGGTGGGATCACGGCGCCGCGCTGCTGTCTCGGTAACGGTGCCAGCCCTCGGCGCGCAAACGGCAGGCCGGGCATTCGCCGCAGCCGTAGCCCCACTCGTGGCGCTGCTCGCGCGCGCCGTAGTAGCAGGTGTGGCTTGCCTCCACGATCAGGTCCACCAGGGCGGTTCCGCCGAGTCGTTCGGTCAGCGCCCAAGTCTGGGCCTTGTCCAGCCACATCAGGGGGGTATGCAGCACCAGTCGTTCGGCCATGCCCAGGTTCAGGGTGACCTGCAGGGACTTGACGGTGTCGTCGCGGCAGTCGGGGTAGCCGGAGAAGTCGGTTTCGCAGACGCCGGCTACCAGGTGGCGGATGCCCCGCCGGTGGCCCAGGGCCGCCGCCAGGGTGAAGAAGAGCAGGTTGCGGCCGGGGACGAAGGTGTTGGGCAGGCCGCGCGCGTCGTAGGTGATTTCGGCCTCGCGGGTCAGCGCCGTGTCGCTGATCTCGCCGAGCACGCCGGCGTCGAGAACGCGGTCCTCGCCCAGGCGCGCCGCCCAATCGGGGCGCAGGGCCCGCAGGCCGTCAAGAACCTCGCGGCGGGCCGAGAGTTCCACGTCGTGCCGCTGCCCGTAGGCGAAGCCGATGGTCTCGACGCGGCTGAAACGCTCCAGGGCCCAGGCAAGACAGGCCGTGGAGTCCTGCCCCCCGGAGAAGAGGACCAGGGCGTGTTCTTCATCGGTGCTGGCGGGTGTCCGCTGCCGGGACTCGGCCATCGCCTGCTTCCTGGTTGGTTGTCGCGTTCCCGTAACAGGATAGGGGTTGCGTGCAGCGTCCGCCAGAGCGATGCGGCGGTGCCCCGGCGGTCACTCGCCGGCGTCCCGGCGGGCTGCCAGCAGGGCCTGCTCGGTGGCGGCCCAGCTGATCCCGTCGGCCGGGCCAATGATCTCCAGCCGGCTTTCGCCGCGCCAGGCGGTGGCTTCCATCCGGACCCCATCGGCGTCGACATCCACGCGCAGCCAGTCGCGGCCGGTGCGCACGACGCCCTTGACGCGCTGGGAGCCGCGAAGGGTCTCAAGGGCCCGGAGCAGGGCCTGGCGGTCGAAGGCGTCGTCGGGGTGGAAGATCCACCCGCAGGCCGCAGCGGCGCCGCCAGCCTGCTCGGCGCGCACCGGGCGGCCCGGTTCGGGGGTGGCGGCACGGTCGGCGTGGTGGTCGTGGTGCCCGGCGTGGTGAGGCGCTGCCGCGCTGCCTGCGGGGCCGGCACGGCCAGCTGACTCGTCCAGCCAAGCCGGATCGATGCAGCCGTGGGCGGCCTCCTCGATGCGCTGCTTGGGTGGATACAGCGATCGGGCCCAGGCCTGGAAGGTTGCGCGCTCGCCGGCGCTGCACAGGTCGGTCTTGTGGGCAACCAGCACATCGGCCAGCTGCGCCTGATCCAGGAATGCGTCGTGCCCGGCGACCCGCGGATCATCGAGTTGGCGCGGGTCGATCAGGGTCAGCGTGGCGCGCAGCGAGATAGCGCCCTGCTGCTCGAATTCGCGGAGCAGGTCGAGGATGCGCGCCGGATGGCCGAGTCCGGTCGGCTCGATCAGCAGCCGGGACGGACGGCTGCGGCGCAGCAGGCGGGCCAGGGCGATCCGGAAGGGCGCCCCGAGTGTGCAGCACAGGCAGCCGCCGGGCAGTTCTTCGATGGCCGCGTCGTCCTCGAATCGTGTGGCGTCGACACCGACATCGCCGAATTCGTTGACGAGCACGGCCCAGCGCTCGCCGGCAGGGCGGGCCTCGGCGAGCAGGTGCCGGATGGCCGTTGTCTTGCCGACGCCCAGGAAGCCAGTGATCAGATTGGCGGGGGCGGGACTCTGCATGATGCGAAGCATACGCGCAGCGACCCGCACCCGACCAGGCCCGCCCACAGGTCTGCAGTGCTACAATCGGAGACCTATGTCTGGGAATACCTTCGGCACCCTGTTCACGGTTACGACCTTCGGCGAGAGCCACGGCCCGGCGCTTGGCGGCGTCGTGGATGGCTGCCCGCCGGGGCTCGCCCTTACCGAGACGGATCTGCAGGTCGAACTCGACCGGCGCCGGCCCGGGCGCTCCAAGCACACCACGCAGCGCCGCGAGAGCGATCAGGTGCGGATCCTCTCCGGGGTCTTCGAGGGGGTGACCACCGGGACGTCCATCGGGCTGCTCATCGAAAACACCGATCAGCGCTCCAAGGATTACTCGGAGATCGCCGAGCGCTTCCGGCCCGGGCACGCCGACTACACCTATCAGCAAAAGTACGGCATCCGTGACTATCGTGGCGGCGGGCGCTCCTCGGCCCGGGAGACGGCCGTCCGGGTGGCGGCCGGGGCCATCGCCCGCCGCTATCTCGCCCAGCGTCTCGGTATCGAAATCCGTGGACGGCTGGCGCAGATGGGCGAGATCGAACTTGGGGCCGAAGACTGGTCCGCCGTCGACAGCAACGATTTCTTCTGCGCTGATCCGGCGCGCATTCCGGAGCTCGAGGCGCTGATCCACGAGGTTCGCAAGGCCGGCGACTCGGTGGGTGCGGCGGTGGAGGTCGAGGTCCGCCATATGCCGCCGGGGCTCGGCGAGCCGGTCTTCGACCGGCTCGATGCCGATCTGGCCAAGGCGCTGATGTCCATTAACGCCGTCAAGGGGGTGGAGGTCGGCGCGGGTATGGCCGCCGCCGGGCAGCGGGGTAGCGCCCATCGCGATGAACTGACTCCGGACGGGTTCGCCGGCAACCAGTCCGGCGGAGTGCTCGGTGGTATCTCCAGCGGGCAGGATCTGGTGGTGCGGGCTGCGCTCAAGCCCACCTCGAGCATGCTTATTCCGGGACGCTCGGTGGACGTCCACGGCCAGCCGGTCTCGGTGGTGACCAAAGGACGCCACGATCCCTGCGTCGGGATCCGTGCCGTGCCCATTGCCGAGGCCATGGCGGCGCTGGTAGTGATGGATCACTGGCTGCGGCATCGGGCACAGAACGCCGACGTCGAGTCCGGGACCCCGGTGCTGCCCGCCCGCGACCGGGAGTGACCCGTTGAGCGTCGGGGCTCCGGGCGGGGCGCAGACGCCGCTGCCTTACTGGCGGCTCTCCGGCTTCTACCTGTTCTTCTTCGCCGCCCTCGGGGCGCTGATGCCCTACTGGGGGCCGTATCTGCGCGCCGAGGGGTTCTCTTCGGCGGAGATCGGTCAGCTGCTGGCCATCCTGCACGCCACCAAGATCATCGCGCCCAACGTCTGGGGGGCTCTGGCCGATCGGCTCGACCGGCGCATGGCTGTGGTGCGTGCCGCCTCGGTGGTGGCTTTCCTGGCCTTCTCCGCCATCCTCATCGCCGAGACCTACGGGGCGGTGGCCCTGGTGATGGCCCTGTTCGGCTTCTTCTGGAACGCCGCGCTGCCCCAGTACGAGGCCAATACCTTCAACCACCTGCGTGGGCAGGAGCACCGATACGGGCGTATCCGGCTTTGGGGCTCGGTGGGGTTCATCCTGTCGGTGATGGGCATCGGGGAGATGCTCGACCGGGCCGGGTTCGACGCGCTGCCCTACGTGGTGCTGCTGATCTTCGGCGGGCTGGCCATCTCCAGCCTGATCGCGCCGGAGGCGGGGCGCGCCATGCGCCGTGCCGATGGTGACGGTTTCTGGGAGACCCTGCGCCGGCCGGCGGTGATCGGGTTCTTTCTGGCCTGTTTCCTCAACCAGATGGGCCACGGACCGTTCTACGGCTTTTTCAGCATCTACCTGGAGGACCACGGCTACAGCGGCGGGCTGATCGGGGCCCTATGGGCCTGGGGCGTGGTGGCCGAGATCGTCATCTTCCTGGTCATGCATCGGCTACTACCCCGTTTCGGGGCCCGCACTTTGCTGACACTGGCGCTGACGCTGGGCGGGCTGCGGTGGCTGATGGTCGCCGCCTGGGTGGACTCGGCCTGGCTGGTGGCCCTGAGTCAGACCTTCCACGCCGCCAGCTTCGGGATCTACCACGCGGTGGCCATTGACGTGGTCAACCGTTTTTTCACCGGCGCCGCGCAGGGGCGCGGGCAGGCGCTCTACTCCAGCCTGACCTTCGGCGCCGGCGTCGCTCTGGGGTCGCTGCTCTCGGGCATGGCCTGGGATCTCTTCGGTGGGCAGACCTTCCTGGCCGCCAGCGCGGTGGCTTTCCTGGCGGCGATCCTGGCGGCTTGGAGCCTGCGCGGGCAGCGGGCCTGAGGGGAGGCATTTCCCCCGAAGGGGGTCGGTCCGATATAATTGTACGGTGAATGTTTTGAAGTCAATTGATAGAACAGGCCAATGACCGGGAAGACCCTCTACGACAAGCTCTGGGATAGCCATGTGGTTACCGAGTACGACGACGGCTCGGCGCTGCTCTACATCGATCGTCAGCTCCTGCACGAGGTGACCTCGCCGCAGGCGTTTGAGGGTCTCCGCCTGGCCGGGCGCCAGCCCTGGAGCGTGGCGTCCAATCTTGCCGTGACCGATCACAATGTTCCCACCACCGATCGCAGCCAGCCGGTGGAGGATCCGGTCTCGCGTGTTCAGATCGAGACGCTGGACCGCAATTGTGCTGACTTCCGGGTCACCGAGTTCGGCATCCACGACCCGCGTCAGGGGATCGTCCATGTCGTCGGTCCCGAGCAGGGCACCACCCTGCCCGGGATGACGCTGGTCTGCGGTGACTCCCACACCTCCACCCATGGGGCGCTCGGTGCCCTGGCCTTCGGCGTGGGGACCAGCGAGGTGGAGCACGTCCTGGCCACGCAGACCCTGGTCCAGAAAAAGGCCCGGACCATGCTCATCCGCATCGACGGGCAGCTGGGGCGCGGGGTCACGGCCAAGGACATCATCCTGGCGATCATTGGCCGTATCGGCACTGCCGGCGGCACCGGCTACGCCCTGGAGTACGGCGGTGAAGCCATCCGCAACCTCTCCATGGAGGGGCGGATGACCATCTGCAACATGTCCATCGAGGCCGGGGCACGCACCGGCATGGTGGCCGTGGACGACACCACCATCGATTACGTCCGTGGCCGGCCCAACGCCCCGGAGGGCGAGCGGTGGGAGCAGGCCGTGGCCAGCTGGCGCAATCTGGTCTCGGATCCGGACGCCGAGTTCGACCGGGTGGTGGAGATGCACGCCGACGAGATCGAGCCCCAGGTGACCTGGGGAACCTCGCCGGAGATGGTCGCCTCGGTGAACCGGCACGTGCCCGACCCGGCCGAGGAGTCCGATGCGGTCCGTGCCCGGGCAATGACCCGGGCACTGGAGTACATGGGCCTGGAGCCGGGAATCGCCCTGACTGACATCCCCATGGACAAGATCTTCATCGGTTCCTGCACCAACGCCCGTATCGAGGATCTGCGCGAAGCCGCCGAGGTGGTCCGTGGCCGCCGGGTGGCGGAGAACATTCGCCAGGCCCTGGTGGTGCCGGGCTCCGGCGTGGTCAAGCAGCAGGCCGAGGCCGAGGGGCTGGACCGGGTCTTCCTCGAGGCCGGTTTCGAATGGCGGGAGCCGGGGTGCTCCATGTGCCTGGGCATGAATCCTGATCGTCTGGAGCCCGGCGAGCGCTGTGCCTCCACCTCGAACCGCAATTTCGAGGGCCGGCAGGGACAGGGGGGACGCACCCATCTGGCCAGCCCGGCGATGGTCGCCGCCGCAGCCATTCACGGCCACTTCGTGGATATCCGAGAGTAGTCGCCGACACGTCTCCGGCCCTTCATCCAACGACTGGAAACGCCCATGGAACCTTTCACTCGACACACCGGTCTGGTGGCGCCGTTGGATCGCTCCAACGTGGACACGGACGCCATCATCCCCAAGCAGTTCCTCAAGTCGGTCAAGCGCACCGGGTTCGGTCCGTACCTCTTTGACGAGTGGCGGTACCTCGACCGCGGCGAGCCGGGGATGGACTGTGCGAACCGGCCGCGCAACCCCGATTTCGTCCTCAACCAGGAGCGTTATCAGGGGGCCAGCGTGCTGCTCACCCGGGACAACTTCGGCTGCGGCTCATCCCGGGAACACGCCCCTTGGGCGCTCAAGGACTACGGCTTCCGGGCGATTGTGGCGCCAAGCTTCGCCGATATCTTCTACAGCAACTGCTTCAAGAACGGCCTGCTGCCTGTGGTGCTGGAGGAGGGGGCGGTGGACCGGCTCTTCCAGGCGGTTTACGCCACCGAGGGGTACCAGCTGACCATCGATCTTTTCGAGCAGCAGGTCCTGACCCCGGATGGCGAGCGCTTCGGCTTCGAGGTGGATCCGTTCCGCAAGCGCATGCTGCTCGAGGGGCTCGATGAGATCGGCGTCACCCTGGAGGAGCAGAGCGAGGCGATCCAAGCCTACGAGCAGCGGCGCAAGCAGGAAGCCCCCTGGCTCTTCCCCGAACCCTGAACCCTGGAACCTGAATAGAACCTATGTCCCACAAGATCCTGCTGCTTCCCGGCGACGGTATCGGCCCCGAGATCACCGCGGAGGCCCGGCGCGTGCTGGAGGCCCTGAACGAGCGCCACGGGCTTGGCTGCGAGATGGAGACGGCGCCCATCGGCGGCGCCGGCTACGACGCGGCGGGGCAGCCCCTGCCCGAGGAGACCCTGCGCCTGGCGCGGGCGGCCGACGCGGTGCTGCTCGGCGCGGTCGGCGGCCCGCAGTACGACGCGCTGCCCCGCGAGGTGCGCCCGGAGCGTGGTCTGCTGGCGATCCGCTCGGAGCTGGGGCTGTTCGGCAATCTGCGCCCGGCCATCCTCTACCCGCAGCTGGCCGGGGCCTCGGCGCTGCGCGAGGAGGTCGTGGCGGGGCTGGACATCCTCATCGTCCGCGAGCTCACCGGCGGCATCTACTTCGGCCAGCCCCGGGGGATCCGCACGCTGGAGAACGGCGAGCGCCAGGGGTACAACACCGAGGTCTACAGCGAGTCGGAGATCGAGCGGATCATGCGCCTGGCCTTCGAGGCGGCGCAGCAGCGCCAGGGGCGGGTCTGCTCGGTGGACAAGGCGAACGTGTTGGAGAGCTCGGAGCTCTGGCGGGAGGTCGCCGAGCGGGTGGCCGCCGACTATCCGGCGGTGGAGCTCTCCCATATGTATGTAGACAACGCCGCCATGCAGCTGGTGCGCGCGCCGAAGCAGTTCGACGTGGTGGTCACCGGCAACCTCTTCGGCGACATCCTCTCGGACTGCGCCGCCCAGTTGACCGGCTCCATCGGCATGCTGCCCTCGGCCTCGCTGGATGAGTACGGCAAGGGGCTCTACGAGCCGGTGCACGGCTCGGCGCCGGACATCGCCGGGCAGGACAAGGCCAATCCGCTGGCCACGATCCTCTCGGTGGCGATGATGCTGCGCTATAGCCTGGGTGCCGGCGAGGCTGCCGACCGGGTCGAGGCCGCCGTGGGGGCGGTGCTCGAGGAAGGGCTGCGCACCCCGGACCTGCAGGGCGGCACGCGGCCGGTGGGCACGCGCGAAATGGGCGAGGCGGTGGCGCAGCGGCTGTAGCTCCAGCTACAGCCCGCAGCGACCATCCGCGACAGAGGGGCCGCACCCGACAAGGTGCGGCCCCTTTGCGTGGGTGCCTCCGCGCGTCCCGGGGAGGCGTTAGAAGTTGAAGCGGGCCCCGAGCGCCAGGCCCAGGTCGTTCTCGTCGCCGGCGTCGTTGATCTGCAGATCGCCCACGGCGTCCCACTGCGGGGTCAGCGCGTAGGTGAACTTGGCCGCCAGATTGAAGATGCCGTCGTCGAGATCTTCCCCGGTGTCCACATCCAGGTAGCGGATCTCCCAGGCGTACTGCAGGCCGTCGAGGAACATGCAGCCGTGGCGGATGCCGGCGGTGAGTTCGAAACCGGTCTCGCTCTCACTGCTTGAGCCATCATCAAAGTCGGTATCGCGGTAGACCAGGGCGGCGACCCCGTAGAGGTCGATGCCCGGCGTGACGGCCAGGCGGTAGCCCGGGCCCAGCGAGAGCGTGGTGATGTCGATGTCGTCGGTGAGGTAGCTGGCCTCGCCGCGCAGGAAGATGTCGTCGGTCAGGTTCAGCGAGCCGATCAGCCGCGGGCCGACAAGGTCCTGATCCGCGTCGTCCAGCTCAGTAAAGACAACGCCGCCCTCGGCGTAGTCGTAGCTGAAGTCCTGGGCCGGCAGCTGCGCAAACGCCTGCCCGCCGATCAAACCACCGGCGACCAGGCCACTGGCGGCCGTATAGAGAATGCCTCTGTGCATGGGTGCCGCTCCTTGGTTTCACGGGTTGGGGGGAACTGCTGACAATCTAGCAGGTACCTGCCGGCGTGCCAGTCCGCGGATTGCTGGGGCGGCCCGAGGCGGCGGGTCGCGCTGGCCCCGCGCTGCCGCGAGGCGTTAGACTCCGGACAGGAAAACGTCCAGACAGGGGCTAAGGATCCATGAGCAAGCAGTACGACGTCGCCGTCGTTGGTGCCACCGGCGCCGTGGGAGAGGTGATGCTCTCCATCCTGGCCGAGCGCGGCTTCCCCGCGCGCAGGATCTACCCGCTGGCCAGCGCGCGCTCGGCGGGGAACACGGTGACCTTTGCCGGGCAGGAGCTGGTGATCCAGGATCTGGCCGAGTTCGATTTCTCGCAGGTGCAGATCGCGCTCTTCTCCGCCGGGGGCTCCATCTCCGCCGAGCATGCGCCGCGGGCGGCGGAGGCCGGTGCGGTGGTCATCGACAACACCTCCCACTTCCGCTATGACGACGATATCCCGCTGATCATCCCCGAGGTGAACCCTCACGCGGTGGCTGGCTACAAGAAGCGGGGGATCATCGCCAACCCCAACTGTTCCACCATCCAGATGCTGGTGGCGCTCAAGCCGATCCATGACGCCGTGGGCATCGAGCGGATCAACGTGGCCACCTACCAGGCGGTCTCCGGCAGTGGCAAGCCGGCCATCGACGAACTCCACACCCAGAGTCGGGCGATCCTCGACGGCGCCGAGCCGCAGTGTGCCGAGTATCCCAAGCCGATCGCCTTCAACTGCCTGCCGCACATCGACGACTTCCAGGACAACGGCTACACCAAGGAGGAGATGAAGATGGTCTGGGAGACCATCAAGATCTTCGAGGACTCCTCCGTGCGGGTGAACCCGACCACGGTGCGGGTGCCGGTGGTCTACGGCCACTCCGAGGCTGTGCACATCGAGACCCGCGAGCGCATCACCGCCGAGCGTGCCCGGCAGGTGCTCTCCGGCGCTCCGGGCATCGAGGTCTTGGACGAGCGCGCCGGTGGCGGCTATCCGACGGCACTGACCGAGGCCGCGGGGCGCGATCCAGTCTACGTCGGACGCATCCGCGAGGACATCAGCCACGAGCGGGGTCTCGATCTGTGGGTGGTGGCCGATAACGTCCGCAAGGGAGCAGCGCTGAACAGCGTGCAGATCGCGGAGCTGCTGATTGGCGAATACATCTGACGGCGGACGGAGGGGCGAGCCCGTGCGCAAGGCGATTCACGGCCTCGCCGGCCTGGCAGGTCTGTCACTGGTCTCGGTGGCAGCCGCGGTGGAGGTCAGCCTCGGTACCATCGAGGGCCGCTCCGAGGCCGGCGAGCCGGTTTCGGCGCGCATCCCTGTGCGGGATCTCGGTTCCGACGAGCTGGCGCGGCTCGATGTCGGTCTGGCCCCGGGGCGGATCTTCGATCGCGCCGGGATCGAGCGTGCGCCCGAGCTGTCGCTGCTCGACTTTGAGCTGATCGAGTCGGGCGAGGATGCCCCGTACATCGCCGTCACCAGCCAGCAGCCCATCGATGAGCCCCTGCTTGATTTCCTGGTCCAGGTCAGCTGGCCCGAGGGCGACCTGGTCCGCGAGTACACCCTGCTCCTCGAGCGGCCGACCACCGCCGACGACGATGCCCCGGCACAGGGGCAGCCACTGGCCCGCGAGGGCGAGCCGTTTGAGGAGGTGACCCGCGACGGTGAGCGCGAGCGCCGATCCACCGCCTATGGGCCGGTGGAGGAGGGGGATACCCTGTGGCGGATCGCGTCGGAGCACCGCCCCGATGACTCGGTGACGGTCGCGCAGACCATGCTGGCCATCCAGCGGCTTAACCCCCGCGCCTTCTCTGACGACAACGTCAACGACCTGCTCAGTGGGTGGTGGCTGAAGCTGCCCAGCCGCGAGCAGATCGAGCAGCTTTCTGCCGGCGAGGCCCAGGCGATCTACGAGGAGCACCTGGCCAGCTGGGTGCCGCCAGCCGAGCGACGCGCGGCGGTGGAGGAGCTCGACGAGTCGGTGCCTATCCCTGACCTGGCGGACCCCGACGCGCCCGTTGGGGAGGAAGAGGCGCCGACAGCCGAGGAGGCCCGTCTGCGCATCCTGGCCCTGGGCGATGAGGAAGGCACCGAAGAGGTGCTCTCGCTGCTTGATACCGAGCTGGAGGCCTCTGAGGCCAACGTACGCCGGTTGCAGGGGGCGCTGGCGGCCCTGCGGGAGGAGCGGGCGAGCCTGCGTTCGGAACGTGACAGCCTCCGGGCGCAGGTTGAGGATCTGAGCGAGCGGGTGGCGGCGCTCGAGCGGCTGGTGGACCTGGACATGGAAGGGGTGCTGCCGCCGCCGGATGCCGAGCCGACGCCGATCGTCCCGCTGCCCGAGGTGGACGAGCCCCTCGACCCCCTGGACGAGCCGGAGCCAGCGCCCGTCGAGGTTGAGCCGGAGGCGCCGGAGCGCGAGGAAGAGACGGAAGATGAGGTCGGCTGGGCGCAGTGGCTCTCCGGCGACGGCGACGTCACCGCTGCCGACCTCTGGCGTGACGAGGAGGCACGGCGGCAGATGCTGATCGCCACCGGAGGAACCCTGCTGGCGCTCGCTGTGGTCGCCGGCCTGTTGCTGCGCCGGCGGCGCCGTTCGGCGGAGCCTGATAGCCGGGAGGGGCTGCGCCTCGATCGCGGCGACCTCGATTTCGATTTCGACAGCGGAGCACGCCGCGACGCCCTCGAACTCGCCGACGAGTACCTGGCAGACGACGACCTGCGCCGGGCCCGGGACGTGCTCGAGCGCGGCATTCACCGCGAACCGGCACGCACCGATCTGCGCCTGCGGTTGCTCGAGGTGCACTCCCGTCTCGGCGATCGGGAGGCGTTCCTCAGCCAGGCCCAGGACCTCTACGACCGGACCCGCAGCGACGCCGACCCGACCTGGCAGGCAGCGGTGGCACTGGGTGTGGCCTTCGTGCCGGATAGTCCGCTGTTCGCCGATGCCGCGGCAGCAAGCCAGGCGCACGCCGACGAGGCGGAGGGCGAAGCGCAGGCGCCTGGGGGGGCGGCAGCCGATGGCGGTACGCCGGAGAGTCCGGCGCCCGAGGTCGAGGAGGGTCTGGATACCAAGCCGGATCTGGAAGACCTGGATCTGGGTCTGGACGCTGACGAGGGCGAAGGAGTCGGCAAGCAGGCGCCGGGCGAAGGCGAGGGCGAGGATGACTTCGATCGCCGTCTTGATGCGGCTTTTGACGAGCAGCCGCAGCCGGCGGAGCCCGAGGCCGCCGGGGGGCCGGCAGCTGCCGAGCCCGCCGAGGAGCCTGAGCCGGCCATGGCCCGCGAGCCGGAATCGAGTGCCGGCGCGCAGGACGTCGCCGATGAGCTCTTCGGCGGTGCGGATGCCAGCGGCGATGAACTCGACGAAATGGACCTCGACAGCCTGTTCAGCGAGGAGGAAGACGAGGGCGCCGAGGAGGGGCTCGGCCTGCAGGCGGACGAGGGTGCCGAGCCGGAGGCTGAGCCGGAGCCGTCCCTGGGGGTCGGTGAGGGGGATGAGGCCGACACCAAGCTCGACCTGGCCCGGGCCTACATCGACCTGGGGGATGAGCCGGGGGCCCGCAGCCTGCTCGAGGAGGTCCTGGAGGAGGGGACCGAGTCGCAGCGCGAGAGCGCCCGGCAGGTCCTGGCTGAGCTCGGCGGCGAGTAGGCGGGGCGGCCTTGGCGGGAGCGTGTACCGAGCAACGCATCGCGCTGGTGCTGGAGTATGACGGCACCAATTTCAGCGGCTGGCAGCGCCAGGACCACGCCCCCTCGGTGCAGCAGGCCCTCGAGCGGGCGGTGTCGCGGATCGCGGATCACCCCGTGACCGTGGTCTGCGCCGGGCGAACCGATGCCGGGGTGCACGCCGCCGCGCAGGTGGTTCATTTCGATACGACGGCGTCGCGCCCGCTGCACGCCTGGGTGCTAGGGACCAACGCGCAACTGCCCGAGACGGTCAGCGTGCGCTCGGCCCACGCCGTCGACGCCGATTTCCACGCCCGCTACCGCGCCCAGCGCCGTGGCTACCGCTACGTCTTCCTGAGCCGCCGCGCCCGCCCGGCGCTGTTGCGCCACCGGGTGGCGTGGACCCACCGCGAGCTCGATGCGGGGCGTATGCACCGGGCCGCCCAGGCCCTGGTCGGTGAGCAAGACTTCTCGGCCTTCCGTGCCGTCGCCTGCCAGGCACCCCACGCCGTTCGCGAGGTGTACCGGATCGATGTGCACCGCCACGGTGAGCTTCTGTTCATCGACATCGAGGCCAACGCCTTCGTGCACCACATGGTGCGCAACATCGCCGGGACGCTGATGGCCGTCGGAACCGGCGAGCAGGCTGAGCACTGGCCCGCCGATCTGCTGGCCGCGGGCGACCGGACCCGCAGCGGGATCACGGCGCCGGCGTCCGGGCTCTACCTGACCCGGGTGGTCTACCCGCCGCATTACGGACTCCCCGCCGAAGGGCACTGGCCGTTTTTGGCGTAAAGCCGGCCCACGCGGTAACATTTGCGCTTTCCTTGGAGCCGCCGAAGGGGGACGCCGAGCGTGCGCACGCGCGTCAAGATCTGCGGAATCACCCGCCCTGAAGATGCCGCGACCGCCGTGGAGTTGGGGGCCGATGCCATCGGCCTGGTCTTCTGCGATGCCAGCCCGCGTGCGGTGGATATGAAAGAGGCCCGCGCCATTGTGGCCGCGGTCCCGGCCTTTGTCTCCGTGGTCGGCCTGTTTGTCGATCCCAAGCCGGGGCAGGTGGAAGTGGCGCTCGAGGGGCTGCACCTTGATACCCTGCAGTTCCACGGCGATGAGGCGCCTGAGCTCTGCCGCTTCTACGAGCGCCGTTACGTCAAGGCGGTGCCCATGGGCGGCGGGGTGGATCCTCAGGATTATGTGGCGGCCTATCCCGATGCCAGCGGGTTCCTGTTCGACAGCCACCGCCTGGGCGAACGGGGTGGCCGGGGCGAGTCCTTTGATCACGACACGATCCCGGGCGGCGTGCGGGGGCTTACGGTGGCCGGCGGCCTGAACGCCGAGAATGTGGCGGGGGTGGTGCGCAATGTGCGCCCCTTCGCCGTGGATGTCAGCAGCGGCGTCGAGTCGGAGCCGGGGATCAAGGACCGGGAGCGCATAGCCCGGTTTCTCGCGGAGGTGGAACGTGGCGACGAGACCTGAGCAGTACGGCGGCGATCCCGCCGGGGAGCACGACGGGCACTTTGGCCGTTTCGGGGGACGGTTCGTCTCCGAGACCCTGGTGGGGCCGCTTGAGGAGCTGGCCGAGGCGTACGCGGAAGCGCGTCGCGATCCGGCCTTTCAGGATGAACTCGACCGCGAGCTGCGCGATTTCGTCGGCCGACCGACTCCGCTGTATTTGGCCGAGCGGCTGACCGCCAGCGCCGGCGGGGCGCGCATCTATTTCAAGCGTGAGGACCTGGCCCATACCGGCGCGCACAAGGTCAACAACACCGTCGGCCAGGCGGTGCTGGCCGCACGCATGGGCAAGACCCGGATCATTGCCGAGACCGGGGCCGGCCAGCACGGCGTGGCCACGGCGACGGTGGCGGCGCGAATGGGCCTGGAGTGCGTCGTCTACATGGGAGCCGACGATGTGCAGCGCCAGGCCGCCAACGTCTATCGGATGCGCCTGCTTGGTGCGGAGGTCCGCGCCGTGGATGCCGGTACGCGCACCCTCAAGGACGCCATGAACGAGGCGATGCGCGACTGGGTGGCGAACGTCGACAACACCTTCTACATCATCGGCACCGTCGCCGGCCCCCACCCCTATCCGACCCTGGTGCGTGATCTCCAGCGGGTCATCGGCGTCGAGACCCGGGCGCAGATGCTGGAGCGCGAGGGCCGTCTGCCCGATGCCGTGGTGGCGTGCGTCGGCGGCGGCTCCAATGCCCTGGGCATCTTCCACCCGTTCCTCGACGACGCCGCTGTCCGGCTGGTGGGTGTCGAGGCCGGTGGCGAAGGCGTGGCCAGCGGTCGGCATGCCGCTCCGCTCAATGCCGGACGGCCCGGGGTGCTGCACGGCGCGCGCAGCTACCTGATGGAGTCCGACGAGGGGCAGATCATCGGCACCCACTCCATCTCGGCCGGCCTCGACTACCCCGGCGTCGGCCCCGAGCACGCCTGGCTGAAGGATACCGGGCGCGCCGAGTACGTCGCGGTCACCGATGCCGAGGCGCTCGCGGCGTTCCACCGGCTCAGCCGAACCGAGGGCATCCTGCCGGCGCTGGAGACCGCCCATGCGGTCGCCTACGCCGAAAGCCTGGCCGCGGAACTCGGGCCGGACGCCACCCTGGTGGTCAATCTCTCCGGACGGGGTGACAAGGACATCGCCACTGTCGCGGCGCAGGAGGGCATCGAACTGTGAGCCGCATCGCTGAACGTTTCCGCACTTGCCGCTCCGCCGGGCGAACGGCCCTGATCCCGTACATCACCGGTGGTGATCCGTCGCCCGACGACACCGTGCGCCTGATGCACGCCCTGGTGGCCGGCGGCGCCGACATCATCGAGGTTGGCGTCCCGTTTTCCGATCCGATGGCCGACGGCCCTGTGATCCAGGCCGCCTGCGCCCGGGCACTGGCGGCGGGGACGACGCCGGCGCGGCTGTTCGAGGTCGTGCGCCGTTTCCGCGAGGACGATCCGGATACGCCGGTGGTCTTCATGGGTTACGCCAATATCCTCGAGGCTGCCGGCTACGGCGCCTTTGCGCGCGATGCCGCCGCCGCCGGTGTCGATGGGCTGCTGACGGTTGATCTGCCCCCGGAGGAGGCCGAAGAGCTGGCCGACGAGGCGCAGGCCCACGGCCTCGATCTCATCTACCTAGTGGCGCCCAACACCAGCGCCGCCCGCCTCGAGCGGGTCTGCTCGGTGGCCGGCGGGTTCGTCTACGCGGTCGCCCTCAAGGGGGTCACCGGTGCGGCGGACCTGGATGCCGGGTTGGTGGAGCAGCAGGTCACCGGTATCCGCCGCGTCACTGATCTGCCGGTGGCCGTCGGGTTCGGGGTGCGCGACCCGCAGAGCGCTGCGGCGCTGGCGCCTTGCGCCGACGGTGTGATCGTCGGCAGCGCGCTGGTGCGCATGATCGGCGAACACGGCGCGGCGGCGGATCTGCCCGAGCGCCTGCGCGATGCCGTCCGCGCCCTGCGCCGGGCGATGGACGAGACGACGACGGGGGGTGATTCGTGAGCTGGTTTCAGAAACTCATGCCGCGGCGCATCCGGACTGAGGCCGGACCGCGCAGCCGCAGCGTCCCCGAGGGGCTGTGGACCAAGTGCGAGTCGTGTCAGGGCATCCTTTACCGCCCGGATCTGGAGCGCAACCTCGAGGTCTGCCCGAAGTGCGATGCACACATGCGGATCTCGGCGCGGCAGCGCCTGCGGCTGTTCCTGGACGAGTCCTGCGAGGCCGTGGAGATCGGCGCCGAACTGCAGCCCTCGGACTTCCTGCGTTTTCGCGACAGCAAGCGCTACCGGGATCGGCTGACCCAGGCCCAAAAGGCTACCGGCGAGAACGACGCCCTGGTGGCTATGCGCGGTGCGGTCCATCAGCGGCCCGTCGTCGTCTGCGCGTTCGAGTTCGGGTTCATGGGCGGGTCCATGGGCACCATCGTTGGCGAGCGCTTCTGCCGTGCCGCCGAGGAGGCCCGGGCCCACGACATCCCGCTGGTCTGTTTCTCGGCCTCGGGCGGGGCGCGCATGCAGGAGGCGCTGTTCTCGCTGATGCAGATGGCCAAGACCTCGGCGGCCATTTCGCGGCTCAACGAGGCCCGGGTGCCGTATATCTCCGTGCTCACCGATCCGACCATGGGCGGTGTCTCGGCCAGCCTGGCCACGCTGGGCGATGTCATCATCGCCGAGCCCGGGGCGTTGATCGGCTTCGCCGGTCCCCGGGTGATCGAGCAGACCGTGCGCGAGACCCTGCCCGAGGGGTTTCAGCGGGCCGAGTTCCTGCTCGAGCACGGCGCCATCGACATGATCGTCGACCGGCGCGAGATGCGCGACGAGATCGCCTCGCTGATGGGCAAGCTCGGCGGCGATGTCTCGGTGGCGCCCGCTCCGGCGGTGGAGTCCGAGCCGACGGCTGCCGAGGCGCAGGGCACCGAGGCCGGCGAGCCGAGCGAGGGAGACGGCTCCGGCGAGGCGGGTGACGGTCCGGCCGACGCCGGTGAGGACGGGGGCGGCTCACGCAACGCATGAACGACGCCCGCACGGCGCAGCCGGCAGTCCCGGCGGATCTCGATGGCTGGCTGGCACGCCTGGAAGCGGCCCACCCGACGGCCATCGACCTGGGCCTTGAGCGGGTGGCCGCGGTGGGTCGGCGCCTTGGTGTCCTCGATCCCGCCGCGCGGGTGATCACCGTCGGCGGGACCAACGGCAAGGGGAGCGTGGCGCGGACCCTCGAGGGTGTGCTGAACGGTCTTGGCGTGGCCACGGCACTCTACACCTCGCCGCATTTCCAGCGCTTCAACGAGCGCATGCGCATCGATGGCGCGGAGGTCAGCGATGCCGCGTTGATCGAGGCGCTGGGTCGGGTCGAGCAGGCCCGGAGCGAGGCGGGCGTAAGCCTGACCTACTTCGAGCACACCACCCTCGCAGCCTTCGACCTCTTCGGGCGCAGTGGCGCGGTGGTCTGGATCCTCGAAGTGGGCCTGGGCGGCCGGCTGGACGCAGTGAACACGGTGGATGCTGATATCGCCGTGGTGACCCGCATCGCCCGCGATCATGCCGAGTTCCTGGGTGACGACCTCGAGGTGATCGCCGCGGAGAAGGCCGGCATCTTTCGCTCCGGCCGGCCGGCGGTGATCGGTCAGCCGGATGCGCCGGCGGCGCTGCGTCGGATCGCCCTGGAGGTCGGTGCCGGACTGGTGGAGGCCGGGGACGCCTTCACCTGGGGGGAGGGGGACGACGGGCTCTGGTGGTGGCGCTGCGCCGGACACCACTGGTGCGGCCTGCCGGCGCCCGGGGTCTCCGGCCGGGCGGCGCGCGGTAACGTGGCCACCGCCCTGGCCGCTCTGGTTCAGCTGCCGGAGGGCACCGGTGCGGATCCGGAAGCCGTTGCCCGCATCCTCGGCCGGATCCGCGTCCCCGGACGGCTGGAGCGGATCGGGACCGGGTCACTGGAGTGGCTGTTGGATGTCGCGCATAATGCCGATGGGGCGGAAGAACTCGCCCGGGTGCTCGACGACGGGGCGGCGTCCGGGTGGACGCGGGCTGTATTCGCCGTGGCGTCGCGCAAGGACGCCGGCGCGCTGATTGGCGCGCTGAGCGGCCGGATCGATGCCTGGTACCTGCCGCAGCTCGACGAGCCGGATATGCGTCACGCCGATGAATTGGCCCGTGAGCTTGCCGCAGCCGGGGAACCGGTGGTCCACTGCGGCGACGACGTGGCGGCCACCCTGGCCGTACTGGAAGAACAGGCCCGCCCCGGTGACCGGGTGGTGGTGTTCGGTTCCTTCCGTACTGTGGCCGCCGTACAAGCGCAGAAAGGCTGGGGGTAGGCGATGGATCCAAGCACGAAAAGACAGCTGGTTGGCGCCGCGGTCCTGGTCGCCCTGGCCGTGATCTTCCTGCCGATGATCTTCTCTGGTTCCGACGATGCCGAGGATGTGGACGTCCCCGTGGAGGTGCCTCCGCGGCCCGACGAGCAGCCGGAGCCGGAGGAACTCGCCGAGCAGCCGCCCGAGGGCCTGGAGGACGAGCCGGAGGACTTCAGCACCGACGAGCCGGTTGGGTTCGAGGAGCCGGAGGCGCCGCGGGACGGGGACGACGACGAGACCCGACGTGACGACCCCGAGGCGCGGGAGCCCGCCGCCGATGACGAAGCCGAAGACGTCGTGAGCGAAGACGACGACGTTAATGGTGTAGTGGACGAGGTGGACGGTATCGCCATTGTCAGCCGCGACCAGGGGGCGTACTCCGTCCAGGTGGGCAGCTTCCGGGAGGCGGACAACGCCGAGCGCGAACGCGATCGCATCCGCGAGCTGGGGCTACCGGCCTATATCCAGTCGGCCGAAGGGGACGGAAGCTTCCACCGCGTCCGTGTCGGGCCGGTCATGGAGCGTGACGAGGCGCAGGCGCTGCTCGAGCGCGCCGTCGATGAGGCGGGGGTCGAGGGCTACGTGGTCACGCGATGAACTGGCTGGACCTGGCCATTCTCGGTGTCATCGCCCTGTCGGCGGGGATCAGCCTGATCCGCGGTTTCGTCCGCGAGGTGCTCTCTGTGCTGGTCTGGGTGGCCGCCTTCTGGGTTGCGGTGCGCTACTCCGGGGCCGTGGCGCTGCTGCTCGAGGAGTGGATCGCATCGCCGACGATCCGCCTGGGTGCCGGTTTCGTGGTGCTTTTCGTGGGAACACTGATCCTCGGGGCGCTGCTCAACAACGCCCTGTCGGCGTTGGTGACGCGCACCGGTCTGGGCGGCACCGACCGGCTCCTAGGGGTGCTGTTCGGGGCTGCGCGCGGGGCGGTGGTGGTGGCGCTGGTGGTGCTGCTGCTCGGGTTCTCGCCGATGACCCAGGAGCGGGCCTGGGAGGAGTCCGTCGTGCTGCCGGGGATCAAGCCGTGGATCTGTCGAGCCGGCCTGGACGCCTGGCTGGAAGACTTTGATTGGCAGCCGCCTGTTGAGGGCGAGGCAATGGAGGGCTTCGATGGCTTGCCGGATTACTGGGCTGAATACTGCGCCGGCCGGCGGCCGTGAATCCGCCCGCCGTGCCGGCGCCCAGCAAGAGGTAGGAGCAATCCATGTGTGGCGTAATCGGAATGGTGGCCAAGGGGCCGGTGAACCAGGACCTCTACGAGGGGCTGACCGTGCTCCAGCACCGGGGTCAGGACGCTGCCGGGATCATCACCTATGACCAGGGGCAGCTGAGTCTGCGCAAGAGCAACGGGCTGGTCCGGGATGTCTTTCGAACCCGGCACATGATGCGCCTGACCGGCAATATCGGCATCGGCCACGTCCGCTACCCCACCGCCGGCTGCGAGAGTTCCGCCGAGGCGCAGCCCTTCTATGTCAATTCGCCCTACGGCATCTCGCTGGCGCACAACGGCAATCTGACCAATACCGAGGAGCTCAAGCAGGAGCTCTTCCGCACCGACCGGCGCCATATCAACACCAATTCCGACTCCGAGATCCTGCTCAATATCCTCGCCCACGAGCTGAGTGTCTCGCCCCACGACCGGCTCGAGCCCGGCGACCTGTTCAGCGCCGTCGAGCAGGTCCACCGACGCTGCCACGGGGCCTACTCGGCCGTGGCGATGATCAACGGCTACGGTATCCTTGCCTTCCGGGATCCTTTTGGAATCCGCCCGCTGTGCTTTGGCGAGCGCGATACCGAGCAGGGGCGGGAGTACCTGATCGCCTCCGAGAGCGTGGCCCTGGACATGCTCGGCTTCCGCCTGGTGCGCGAGGTAGCCCCGGGCGAGGCGATCTTCATCGACATGGCTGGCGAGCTCCACACCCGGCAGTGTGCCGAGGATCCGGTCCATGCGCCGTGCCTGTTCGAGTACGTCTACCTCTCCCGGCCCGACTCCATCGTCGACGGGGTGGCCGTGCACAAGGCGCGGTTGCGCATGGGTGAGCGGCTGGCCGCGAAGATCCGGCGCGAGTGGCCCGAGCACGATATCGATGTGATCATCCCGATCCCGGACACCAGCCGTACGGTGGCGATGCAGCTGGCCTATCAGCTGGGTGTGGAGTCCCGTGAGGGCTTCATCAAGAACCGCTACGTGGGGCGTACGTTCATCATGCCCGGGCAGGCGGCGCGCAAGAAGTCAGTACGTCAGAAGCTCAACCCCATTCCGCTGGAGTTCGAGGGCAAGAACGTCCTGCTGGTGGATGACTCGGTCGTCCGCGGCACCACCTCGCAGCAGTTGGTGCAGCTGGCCCGGGAGTCCGGGGCGCGGCGGGTCTACCTGGCCTCTGCGGCGCCGCCGGTGCGTTACCCCAATGTCTACGGCATCGATATGCCCGCCCCCGAGGAACTCATCGCTCACAATCGGGACGAGGCCGAGATCACCGAGGCCATCGGGGCCGACCGAATGATCTACCAGGAACTCGCTGACCTGGAGGCCGCCGTGGCCGATGGCAATCCGCAGATCCGGCAGTTCGACAGCTCGTGCTTCAATGGTCAGTACGTCACCGGTGGCGTGAGCCAGGACTACCTGCGTGGCCTGTCCCAGGCGCGGGCCGATGCCGCCAGGGAAAAGGCGCGCAGCGACCAGGACTTGGAGATCGTGGATGTGCACAACCAGGCCTGACGACGAGCCGCTCTCCGGGTTTGATTCCCGGGCGGTGCGAGCCGGGCAGGTGCGGACCGATGGCCAGGAGCAGTCGGAGCCCATCTACCCGACCTCGAGCTTCACCTTTGAGAGCGCCGCTCAGGCGGCCGCCCGGTTCTCCGGCGAGGAGCCGGGCAACGTCTACTCGCGTTTCACCAATCCAACGGTGCGGACCTTCTGCGACCGCCTGGCGGCCCTGGAGGGCGGTCAGGCCTGCGTCGGGACGGCCTCGGGCATGTCCGCGGTCCTGGCGACGTGCCTTGGCCTGCTGCAGTCCGGGGACCACGTGGTCGCGTCGCGGACCCTGTTCGGGACCACGCTGTCGCTGTTCACCAAGTACCTGCCGCGCTGGGGGATCGAGGTCAGCTGGGTGCCGTTGAGCGACGAGGGGGCCTGGGCCGGGGCGATCCAGCCGAATACGCGTCTGCTCTTCGCCGAGACGCCCTCCAACCCGCTCAACGAGGTCGCTGACATCCGCCGCCTGGCGGAGATCGCGCACGCCCACGACGCCCTGCTGGCGATCGACAACTGCTTCTGTACCCCCGCCCTGCAGCGGCCCCTGGAGCTTGGGGCCGATCTGGTGGTCCACTCGGCGACCAAGTACCTGGATGGCCAGGGGCGCTGTGTCGGCGGCGCGGTGGTGGGCGACGCCCAGCGGGTGGGCGAAGAGATCCACGGTTTCATCCGCACTGCCGGGCCGTGCATGAGTCCTTTCAATGCCTGGGTGTTTCTCAAGGGGCTGGAGACGCTTTCGCTGCGCATGCGCGCCCACAGTAGCCATGCCCAGCAGGTGGCCGAGTGGCTGCGGGATCATCCGCGGGTCGAGCGGGTCTACTACGCGGGGCTGCCGGACCATCCGCACCACCGGCTGGCGGCGGCGCAGCAGAGTGGCTTTGGCGGGATCGTTGCCTTCGAGCTGGCTGGCGGACGGGAGGCGGCCTGGCGCGTGATCGATAGCACCCGCATGCTGTCGATCACCGGCAACCTCGGCGATACCAAGTCCACCATCACGCACCCGGCGACCACCACCCACGGCACCATCACCGACGAACTGAGGGCGGCGGCCGGCATCGGCGAGGGGCTGGTCCGGATCTCCGTCGGCCTGGAGGATCCGGCGGACATCATCCGCGACCTGGAGCGCGGCCTGGGCAGCGCCTGAGCGGTCGGGTTGCTCAGGCGGTAGGCAGATCCGCCGTGTGGGCGCGGATGGTGTTCAGCAGACCGCTGTGGACCTTGGGGGCGCCGGCGACGACATGGCCGGTGGCGAGGGCGCGATCCTCGCCCGTGATGTCCGTCACAATGCCGCCGGCCTCACGGACCAGCAGGGTGCCGCCGGCGATGTCCCACGGTTTCAGGCCCAACTCGAAGTAGCCGTCCAGCCGCCCGGCGGCGACGTAGGCCAGGTCCAGTGCCGCGGAGCCGGCACGGCGCATGTCTTCGGCGTGCTCGGTCAGGGCGGAGAACATCCGCAGGTAGGCCGGCATCAGGGCCTGGTTCTTGAACGGAAAGCCGGTCCCGATCATCGCCCCGTCCACCCCGCGGCGCTGCGGTACGCGGATGCGGCGGCCGTCGAGCTGCGCCCCGTTGCCCCGTGAGGCGGTGAACAGCTCTTGGCGCAGCGGGTCGTAGACGGCGGCTGCCTCCAGCTGGCCGTCCTTCTGCACAGCGATCGACACGCCGATGTGGGGGTAGCCGCGGAGGAAGTTCGCCGTCCCGTCCAGCGGGTCGATGATCCACGTATACTCCGCCTCACCCTGCGCGCGCCCCTGCAGGCCACTCTCCTCGGCGAGTATGGCGTGCTGCGGGTAGGCGCGCTGGATGGTCTGCACGATCGCCGCCTCGGCCTGGCGATCGATGTCGCAGACGAAGTCGTAGCGTCCCTTGGTCTCGACCCGGACGCGGTCGAGGCGGTCGATGTTGCGGACGATTAGATCACCACCAGCCCGTGCGGCACGGACTGCGATGTTGACCATTGGGTGCATCGGGAAAGCTCCTACGCTGGACGCGGTACAGGATAACAGCAAAACTGATGCGATTCAGACCGGGAGGCCATCTTGAGCCTTGAGCGCACTCGTATTGTGTTGGTCGGGACCACGCACCCCGGCAATATCGGCGCCGCCGCGCGCGCCATGCGCACCATGGGGCTGCGGGATCTGTGTCTGGTGGATCCGCAGTGCGACCCCGATGACCCGGAGGCCGTCGCGCGGGCGGCCGGGGCCGGCGAGGTTCTGGAGCAGGCGCAGCGCTATCCGGATCTCGCCTCGGCGCTGGCCGGCTGTCGTCTGGCCTTCGGGCTCTCGGCGCGTATCCGCGCCGAGCGGCAGCCCCGGCTGGCGCTGCGCCCGGCGGCCGAGTCGGCCGCCGCTGAGGGGGGCGAAGGGGGGTTGGCGTGGGTCTTCGGTCGGGAGCGCACCGGCCTGACCAACGCCGAGCTGGATCATTGCCACTACCTCGTGCAGATCCCGACCGACGCGGATTACAGTTCCCTGAATGTGGCTCAGTCCGTGCAGCTGGTAGCGTGGGAGCTGCGCATGGCGGCCGAGGTGGGGGGCGCACCGCCGCAGCCCGAGACGGAAGAGCCGCCCGCCGCCGTGGATACGCTGGAGCGCTTCTTCGTTCACCTGGAGGAGATGGCCGGTCGAGTCGGCTACCTGGACCGGCACAACCCCGCGCTGACCATGCGGCGGTTGCGCAACATCTTCCGCCGTGCGCGGTTGACCGAGGACGAGGTGCGGATGCTGCGCGGGCTGCTCAGCCACGTGCTCAATCCGCGCCGCTGGCGCAAGTAGGACCGTTGTAAAGGGTAAATGGATGCTGCGACGCCTGCGTGAGGACATCCGGTGTGTCATGGATCGCGATCCGGCCGCCCGGAACGCCTTCCATGTGGTGACCACCTATCCCGGTTTCCACGCCCTGATCCTGCACCGCATCAGCGCGCGGCTCTGGCGCTGGCGGCTGCGATGGCTGGCGCGCATGCTGGGGCTGTTCAGCCGCTGGGTCACGGGGATCGAGATCCACCCGGCGGCGCGCATCGGCCGGCGCTTCTTCATCGACCACGGCATGGGGGTGGTCATTGGCGAGACTGCAGACATCGGCGACGACGTCACCCTCTACCACGGCGTCACCCTGGGCGGGACCAGCTGGCAGTCGGGCAAGCGCCACCCGACCCTGGGCAATGACGTCGTGGTCGGCGCCGGCGCCAAGCTGCTTGGACCCATCCGTGTGGGTGGCGGGGCGCGCATCGGCTCGAATGCTGTGGTGCTCAAGGATGTCCCCGACGGGGCGACTATGGTGGGGATCCCGGCGCGCCAGGTCGGCGAGCGCAAGCGCGACGTTGACGGGGACGAGCAGCGAGCCCGGGTGGCGCGGCGAATTGGCTTCGATGCTTACGGGACCACCGAGATGCCGGACCCGGTGGCCCAGGCGGTGAACGCGATCCTCGATCATATCCACGTCACCGATCGGCGCATTGAGGAGCTGTGCAGCGCCGTGCAGCAGATGGGCGGGCGGCTTGAAGAGACCCGCGTGCCGGATCTGGAGGTCGACGAGACGTCGGTCGAGAAGGCGTGCGGCGAGCACCACCGGGACGCTTCCCGCTAGCTGCCGGAACCCCCTAGAATGCAGACAGATGCGCCGTTACGGCGCGCCCAGTGACAGGAGGCAAGTCATGCCCGTAACCCTGACCGAACGTGCCGCGCGGCATGTCGAGAAGATGCTCGCCAGCCAGGATGCTGACCGGGCCCACGGCCTGCGCCTGGGGATCAAGGCCAGTGGCTGCTCCGGCTTCGCCTACGTGGTCGATTACGCCGAGGAGATCGGCGATCAGGATCTTGTCGTCGAGAGCCACGGGGTGAAGGTGGTGATGGCGCAACAGCACCGGCCGTTTCTGGAAGGCACCGAGGTGGACTACGTGCGCGACGGTATCAATTACCGTTTCGATTTCCGCAACCCGAACGTCCGCGATCTGTGTGGGTGCGGCGAGAGCTTTGCCGTGTGAACGGCCCAACCGCGGCGAGATTGTCGGCGCCCGGAACGGAGGGGTAGACTGTCCGACTGCCCAAGGCGCCGCAGCATTCCAGCGCTGCGGCTTTTTTGTTGAACGCGAGCATTCATCAGTCAGGAGATCCTAATGGCCGTCGAGCGAACCCTTTCCATCATCAAGCCGGATGCCGTAGCGCAGAACGCGATCGGCGAGATCCTTGCCCGCTTCGAGCGCTCTGGCCTGCGCGTGGTGGCTGCGCGCATGGTTCGGCTGAGCACCGAGCAGGCCGAGAGCTTCTACGCTGTGCACAGGGAGCGTCCGTTCTTCAATGACCTGGTCGGCTTCATGACCTCCGGGCCGGTGATGGTGCAGGTTCTCGAGGGCGAGGACGCCATCCGCAAGAACCGCGAGATCATGGGCGCCACCAACCCCAAGGAGGCGGCTGCAGGCACCCTCCGCCACGACTACGCGGAGAGCATCGATGCCAATGCGGTCCACGGGTCGGACAGCCCCGAGACGGCGGAACAGGAGATCGAGTTCTTCTTCAAGGCCGATGAGATCTGCTCCCGCTGACCACGAGGCGGTGCACGCCGAGCGCCAGTCGGGCCCGGTCGAGCTGCTCGGGCTCGATCGGCCGCGGCTGGCCGCTTTCTTCGATGCCCTGGGCGAAAAGCGGTTCCGCGCCCGGCAGATGATGCAGTGGCTGCATCAGCGCCACGTCTACGATTTCGACGAGATGACCGACCTGAGCAAGGCGCTGCGCCAGCGGCTGCGCGAGAACGCCCGGGTCGGTCTGCCCGAGGTGGCCGCCGACCAGCAGGCCAGCGACGGCACCCGCAAGTGGGTGGTGCGCCTGGCCGACGGCAACTGTGTCGAGGCCGTCTACATCCCGGAGCCGAAGCGTGGGACGCTGTGCGTCTCCTCGCAGGCCGGCTGCCCGATGGGCTGCACCTTCTGCGCTACGGCGGAGGGCGGGTTCTCGCGGAATCTCAGCGCCGCCGAGATCGTCGGTCAGGTTCACATCGCGCGCCGCCACCTGCCGGAGGGGGCGATCACCAACATCGTCTTCATGGGCATGGGCGAGCCGCTGCTCAACTTCGACCCGGTCATCTCGGCGTCGCGGGTGTTCACCGACGATTTCGGGTTCGTTCTCTCCAAGCGTCGGGTCACGATCTCGACCTCGGGAGTGGTCCACGCCATCGAGCGGATGCAGCGCATCACGGACGTGAGTCTGGCGGTCTCACTGCACGCTCCGAATAACGAGCTGCGCAACGAGCTGGTTCCGCTCAATCGCAAGAACCCTCTGGAGCGCCTGCTGCCGGCCTGCCACGCGTACATCGCCGACAAGCCCCATAGGCGCATCACCTGGGAGTACGTCATGCTCGATGGGGTCAACGACCAAGACGAGCACGCCCGGGAGCTGATCGAGCGGCTGCGGGGGATTCCGTCCAAGGTGAACCTGATCCCGTTCAATCCCTACCCGGGGGCACGCTACGGCCGCTCGCCACAGCGGCGGGTGCGCCGCTTCGCGGATCGACTGCTCGAGCACGGCCTGACCGCGACCATCCGCGAAACCCGTGGTGATGATATCGATGGGGCGTGCGGCCAGCTCGTCGGCGAGATCCGCGATGCGCGGCCCAGTAAGGTGGCGGGAACGGCGTGAAGCGCACGGGGCCCATGCTGGCGGCCCTGCTGGCGGTCGGGTGCGCTGCCGGGCCCGAGATGCCGGATGACCAGCGCGCAGCCGACAGCCACGCCGGGGCAGGGCTTCATCTGATCGCCCATGCGCAGCCGGAGGCCGCCCGCTCGCGCCTGGAGCGGGCGTTGCAGATCGATGGAGAACACCCACAGGCGCTTTCCGGCATGGGGCTCGTGGCCGAGTCGCAGGGCGATCTGGAGATGGCCCACGAATACCATCGGCGTGCCGCGCAGGCCGCTCCGGACTCGGGGCCTATCCTGAACAACCGGGGGCGGAGTCTGTGCCGTGCCGGGCAAGTGGATGAGGCGCTGGAGGTCTTCGGGGATGCCGCCGGGGCGGGTGGCTATGATTCCGCCGAAGTGCCGTTGACCAACGCCGCCCGCTGCGCCCTCGATGCGGGGCGCGAGGATGCCGCTGCCCGCCGCGCCGATGCTGCCGTCGAGGCGGCACCGGGGTTTGCCCCGGCGCGTGTGGTGCGCGGGGAGCTGCGTTACCGCCAGGGGGCGCTGGAGGCGGCCGCCGAAGACTTGGAACGTGCCCGTGACAGCGGTGGCGCCGGGGCGCGCGGCCTTTACTGGTCGGCACGCGTGGCGGCCGAGCAGGGGCGGCCGGAGGAGGCGGCCGCCTTCGCCGAGATGCTGGCCGAGCGTTTCCCTGGTTCGGGGTGGAACGAACGTTTGCACGCGGATGAGGTCGGGCCATGACTGATGAAACGGGGCAGGACGACAGCGACGGGGCGCGGCCCCGGGCCGATGCCCCGGATGATGCCGGGGACAAGGGCGCCCGGCCGTCGCCGGGGCAGCAACTGCGCCGCGCCCGTGAGGCGCAGGGGCGTACCGTGCGTGCGGTGGGGTCGAGTCTCAACCTGTCGGCGGACCGGGTGACGGCCCTCGAGGAAGATGACGACGAACGTCTGCCGCCGCCAACCTTCGTGCGCGGTTACCTACGCGCCTATGCGCGCCTGGTCGAACTCGATCCCGAGGCGGTGGTCGAGGCGTACAACCGGCGCCGGGGCAGCGATCCGGCCAGCGAGGAGCGGGCCGTGGGCAATGTGGGAGCCGTTGAGCCCCGACCGGCCGGGCGCCGCCGGCGGCGCTGGTTGCCGTTGATGCTCCTTGTGCTGCTGCTCGCCGTGGCCGTGGTGATGACCGCAATCCTGCTCGATGGTGGCGAGCCGGAACCGACAGGCCCGGGCGAGGACGGTGCACAGGCCCGGGAGGCCTCCGCCGCGCAGGTGGGCACGCCGGTCGCCGGTGTGCCTTGGACGTCGATGGAGTCGGAGTAGCGTTTTGTCAAAAAAGGGGATTCAGAGCGTTCGCGGGTTCTCGGATATCCTTCCGGAGGAGAGCCCGCTGTGGCAGCGCGCCGAGTCGGTGATCCGCCGGGTCCTGGAGGCCTACGGTTATCGCGAGATCCGGCTGCCGGTGCTCGAGCGCACCGAGCTGTTCAGCCGGTCCATCGGTGAGGTCACCGATATCGTCGAGAAGGAGATGTACACCTTCGACGATCGCAATGGCGACAGCGTCACGTTGCGCCCTGAGGGTACGGCCGGCTGTGTACGCGCCGGCATCCAGTCCGGTCTGCTGCACAATGCCGAGCCGCGGCTCTGGTACGCCGGCCCCATGTTCCGGCACGAGCGGCCGCAGAAGGGGCGGCTGCGGCAGTTCCATCAGGTCGGGGCCGAGGTTTTCGGGATCCCCGGGCCCGAGCTCGACGCCGAGATGATCATCATGACCGCGCGCATGCTGCGTGAGCTGGGACTGCCCGATGTGCGCCTGCAGCTCAATTCGCTCGGCACCCCGGAGAGCCGCGCGGCCCATCGCGAGGAGTTGGTCGCCTACCTGCGCCGCCACGAGGACCGGCTCGACGAGGACGCGCGGCGACGCCTGGAGACAAATCCGCTGCGCATCTTCGACAGCAAGAACCCGGAAGTGCAGCAGATCATGGCCGATGCGCCACGGCTGATGGACTGCCTCGATGCTACCTCGGCGGAACACTTCGACACGGTACGGAACCTGCTTGAGCGGGCCGGCGTCGAATACGAGGTGAATCCCTCGCTGGTGCGGGGGCTCGACTACTACACGCGCACGGTCTTCGAATGGGTGACCGATCGACTCGGTGCCCAGGGCACGGTCTGCGCCGGCGGGCGCTTCGACGGGCTGGTCGAGCAGCTCGGTGGCCGCCCGACCCCGGCGATCGGTTTCGCCCTGGGATTGGAGCGGTTGGTGGCGTTGCTCGAGGAACAGGGGGTGCCCGGTCAGGGCGGGGTGCCCCACGCCTACCTGGTGGTGGCCACCGAGGTCGGGGCCGGGCTGGAGACGGCTGAGGCCCTGCGTGACGCGCTGCCGGAACTGCGTCTGCAGACCCATGCCGGCGGTGGCGGCTTTAAGGCGCAGCTCAAGCGCGCCGACCGCAGTGGTGCCCGGGTGGCCCTGATTCTCGGTGACGAGGAGCATGCGGCCGGTGCACTGACGATCAAGGATCTGCGTGGCGAAGACGGGCAGCAGCGGCTGCCCTTCGACGACGCAGTCAAATATCTGCGAGGGCTGATCGGGGCGTAGCCCCGGTCGCTGGCAAGGGGACTGGAGATGGAGCGCACCGACGACGAACAGCTTCAGCAGCTCAAGGACTGGTGGCGGCGCAACGGTGGGTCGATCATGCTGGGTTTGACCGCGGCGCTGCTGATCGTGGCCGGCTGGTGGGGCTACGGCACCTGGCAAGAGCGAGGCGCGCAGCAGGCCGCCGCGGCCTACGCCGAGTTCCTGCAGGCCACCCGGTCCGGTGAGCCCGAGATGGCCGAGCAGGCGGGCCAGCGGGTGCTCGACGATCACGCCCGCAGCGGTTACGCAGGGCTGACTGCGTTGCGCATGGCCCGTATCCAGGCCGAAGCCGGCGCGTACCGGCGTGCGGCGGAGACGCTCGGCTGGTTGATCGACAACGCCGACCATAGCGCCATGGCGGAGCTCGCCCGGCTGCGCCAGGCCCGGGTCCTCGGCGAGGTTGACGCGGAGGAGGCCCTGGCGGCGCTGGAGGGTTCTGTCTCGGCTGGTTTTGCGGCCGCCTATGCCGAGCTGCGTGGTGACCTGCTCCGCGAGCTCGGTCGCTATGACGAGGCCACCGAAGCATATCAGCAGGCGCTGGATCAGGAAGGATTGGGCGCACAGTCACGCGAGCTGGTCCGCCTGAAGCTGCAGGCCGTGGAGAGTGAGGCGTGATCCGCGCGGGACTGCGTTCCATCGGGGTTGCTGCGGTGCTCGGCATGGCGGCCGGTTGCGCGCTGCAGGATCCGCTGCCCAACCCGCAGGTCGAGGCCACCGACACGCTGGATGTCGAACTGGTCTGGAGCGGGCGGCCGGTGGGTAGCCTGGAGTCCGGCGCCTTCGCTCTGGAGCCGGCTTACGCGGACGGCGTGCTGTACGTGGCTGACGCCCGCGGCTGGGTCCGGGCCCTCGATGCCGAGACCCGCGAGGGGCTGTGGCACGATCGCCTAAACCGTCCCCTGTCCGCCGGTCCGGTGGTCGCCGGTGACCGCTTGCTGGTGGGGGATCGCAAGGGGCGGGTCTACGCGTACGAACGGGACAGCGGCGAGCCGGCGTGGATGACCGGCCTCTCGGCCCAAGTGCTGGCGAGCCCGCGCTACACCCGCGGGATGGTGGTGGCGCGTAGCGCCGATGGCCGGATCTACGGCCTCGACGCCGAGGACGGGTCGCGGCAGTGGATCTTCGACCGCAGCATCCCCGCCCTGACCCTGCGTCGCAACAGCGCGCCGGCGGTCAGCGGCGGTACCGCGGTGGTGGGTCTGCAGAACGGGCGACTGGTGGCGCTGAACGTGGCCGATGGCAGCGTGCGCTGGGAGCACACCCTCACCGAGCCGCGGGGACGGACTGAACTCGAGCGTATGTCGGACATCGCCGCCGATCCGGTCATTCACCGCGGTGCCGCCTACGCCGTGGCCTATCAGGGGGCGATCGGTTCGGTCCGCATCGCCAGCGGGGCCCAGGCCTGGAGCCGGGATGTGGCAAGCCATCGAGGGCTGGTCGCTCAGGGCGAGGAGGTCTACCTGGCCGCCGATGACGGGCGGGTCTGGGCCTTCGATCGGCGTAACGGTGCCACCGCCTGGCGACAGGAGGCCCTCGAGGGGCTGGCCCTAACGCGCCCTGTGGTCCACGAGGGCTACCTGGTGATGGGCGACGATGCCGGACACGTCAACTGGCTGCGCCTGCGCGACGGAGAGCTGGTGGCGCGGGAGCGCCTCTCTGACGTGCCCCTGGAGAGGCCTCCGGTGGTCACCGGCGACGGCGATGTCTACGTCTTGGATGCCCGCGGCCGCATGACGGCGCTGCGCCTGCATTAGGCGCGGCGCCTGCGGGCGCCGCTACTGGCACTCCCCCACGGAGGTGGGGCGGCAGCGCCGGCCGTCGGTCCACAGGGTGCTGCCGAGGCGGGCCTCGGTGAACTCGGCGCCGCTGAGGTCCGCGCCGCGCAGGTCGGCCCGCCCCAAGTCGGCGTCCGTGAAGTCCACATCGACTAGGTTCGCATCGCGCAGATCCACTTGCCGCATCTCCGCTCCCGAGAGGTTGGCCCCCTCTAGATCCGCGCCGTTGAGATCGGCCCCGGCCAGCTTCGCCCTCGCTGCCTGCAGCTCGCGCAGGCCCGTGCGCCGCAGCGAGGCACCGCTCAGATCGGCGTCCTGCAGGCTGGCGCCGCGCATGCGGGCGCTGTTGAGGTCGATACCGGTGGCGATGGCGCCGTCGAGCCGGGCACCCTCAAAATCGGCGCGGCCTGCCCGGGCGTCTCGCAGGTCGCTGCCCGAGAGGTCGGCGTCGGTAAAATCCCCGGAGCTCAGCCGGGCCCGCGACAGGTTGGCGTCGCGCAGGTTGACGCCGGCGGCGCTGACACTGGTCAGGTCTGCCCGCCGCAGGTGGGCCCCCTCCAGGTTGGCCCCTTCCAGTCGGCTGCGTCCGAGTACCGCCCCCTCTAGGTCCTCACCGGCGAGCTGTGCCTCGCTCAGGTCGCAGTTGAACCAGTTGACGCCGGGGGCGGGCGCGTCATTGCAGGTGGCCAGGGCCGGTGATACGCTCGCGCCCAACATCGCCACCGCGGCGACTCTGCATACGTGCCGTCTCATCAGCCTTTCGTCTTCTTGTTCGTTTGCGTTCGTGTCGCAGGCCCCTCGGCCTCGACGGCATATCCCACTAAACGATATACGAGGTGAATCAATGCGGCTCATTCTATTAGGCCCTCCGGGCGCCGGGAAAGGTACGCAGGCTGCCCATATCTGTGAGGCCTTCGGCATCCCTCAGATCTCCACCGGTGACATGCTGCGCGCCGCCGTCAAGGCCGGCACCCCGCTCGGGCAGCAGGCCAAGAAGATCATGGATGAGGGTGGCCTCGTGTCGGACGATATCATCCTTGGCCTGATCGAGGAGCGGGTCGCTCAGCCAGACTGCGGCAACGGCTTCCTGTTCGATGGTTTCCCGCGGACGATCGCCCAGGCGGATGGCCTGAACGAGCAGGGGATCGGCATCGATGCCGTGGTCGAGATCCAGGTGCCCGACGAGGAGATCGTCGATCGGATGGCCGGGCGGCGCGTCCATCCCGGTTCCGGGCGGGTCTACCACATCAAGCACAATCCGCCCCGCGAAGAGGGCAAGGACGACGTCACCGGCGAAGACCTGGTCCAGCGCGATGACGATCGCGAGGAAACCGTCCGCCACCGCCTTTCGGTGTATCACGAGCAGACTCGGCCGCTGGTCGACTACTATTCCCAGTGGGCGCAAAAGGGTGGTGCCGATGCGCCCGCCTACATCACCGTCGACGGGCAGCGGCCCGTGGAGACGGTGCGGGACGAGATCCTCGCCGCGCTCAAGGCGCGTTGATCGGACAGGCGGCGAGGGCTTGTCGGCCCTCGCCGCTTTCTGGAGGTGTGCCTGGCCATGTGGATTCGACGTCTGCTTGCCGTCCTGCTCGCCTACTTCCTCTCGGCCGTGCCGCTGGGCAGTGCCGAGACAACGCCGGACGCCGATGAGGAAGCGGCCGGTACGGCGCTGATGCTCGAGGTCAAGGGGCCCATCGGCCCGGCAACCACCGACTATATCGTCCGCGGCCTCGCCGAGGCGCAGGAGCGCGGCGCCAGGCTGGTCATCCTGCGCATGAACACCCCGGGCGGCCTCGATGACGCCATGCGCGACATCATCAGCGAGATCCTCGCCAGCGAAATCCCCGTGGCCACCTATGTCGCGCCCAGTGGTTCCCGGGCGGCGAGTGCCGGGACCTACATCCTCTACGCCTCCCATGTTGCGGCCATGGCGCCGGCAACCAACCTGGGTGCGGCCACGCCGGTGCAGATCGGCGGTGGCGGTGGTGGGATCTTCCCCGGCGGGGACGACGAGGAGCGCGACGGCGAGGGCTTCGACGAACTCCAGGATCTGCTCGGCGAGGACGACGACGAGGAAGCCCGCGACGAGGACGAGCCGGCGGAAGAGCGGGCGGACGAGCGCCCGGATGCCATGGAGCGCAAGATCATTGAGGACGCGGTCTCCTACATCAAGGGCCTGGCCGAGCTGCGCGGGCGCAACGCCGAGTGGGCGGAGAAGGCGGTGCGCGAGTCGGTGAGCGCCTCGGCCAGCGAGGCGGCCGAGCTGGGGGTGATCGACTTTGTCGCCGAGGACGTGGACGAACTCCTCGCCAAGGCCGACGGCATGGTGGTCAAGTTCCCGGTGGGCGAGCGCGCCATCGAGACCGCCGGTCTGGAGGTGGAGCTGCTCGAGCCGGATTGGCGCAACCGCCTGCTGGCGGTGATCACCAATCCCAACGTGGCCTATATCCTGATGCTGGTCGGGATCTACGGCATCATCTTCGAGCTGATCAATCCCGGCTCCCTGGTGCCGGGGGTGCTCGGCGGCATCAGCCTGCTGCTGGCGCTTTACGCCTTCCAGGCCCTGCCGATCACCTACGCCGGGTTGGGGCTGATCGGGCTGGGGATCGCCTTCATGATCGCCGAGGCGTTCATGCCCAGTTTCGGGATCATGGGCATCGGTGGAGCCGTTGCCTTTGTGCTCGGTTCGATCATGCTGTTCGATACCGATCTCGAGGCCTTCCAGGTCTCGATCGGCCTGATCGCCGGGTTTACGGTCGCTAGCCTGATCGTCTTCACCGGGGTGGCCACCATGGCCGCTCGGGCGTGGCGACGGCCGAAGCTCGGCGGGGCCGATGAGCTGATCGATGCCGAGGCCATCGCCGAGGAGGCTTTCGATGCCACGGGCCATGTGCGCTACGCCGGCGAGCGCTGGAATGCCGTGGCGGTCCGCCCGGTGCGTAGCGGTCAGCGGGTGCGGGTGGTCAGCAAGGAGGGACTGACGTTGAGGGTCGAACCCAATGAGTGAACCGGGGATGGATTCGGACACGATCTACCAGGAGGCGCTGAGCCGGGTGCACCAGGTGCTGGAGCGGGCCCGGGCCACGGACCTGCCGGAGCCTACCGCCGGCGTTCTGGCGACGGTCGGCCCCGACGGCTGGCCGGCGGCGCGGACGGTGTTGCTCAAACAGCTGGACCACCAGGGCGCCGTGTTCTACACCAATCGCAACAGCCGCAAGGGGCAGCACCTGGCGGCCAATCCCCGCGCGGCGCTGTGCTTCCATTTCCAGCCCCTCTACGAGCAGGTCGAGATTCGCGGCGTGGTAGCAGCGGTGAGTGCGAGTGAGGCGGACCACTACTGGGCGCAGCGGGAGCGGCTCAGCCAGCTGGGAGCGTGGGCCTCGCATCAGTCCGACCCGCTGGCCAGCCGTCACGAGCTGGAGGCCCGCCTGGAGGAGGTCGAGTCGCGCTTCCCGGAGCGGGTGCCGCGTCCCCCGCACTGGTCCGGTTACCGTATAATCCCGTCCAGTATCGAACTCTGGTCGGCCGGTGACGGACGCCTGCATCAGCGCGAGCGATACGAGCACCGACCGGACGGCTGGAGCCATTTCCTGCTCAATCCGTGATGGGCGTATCGGGCCGAAAGGGAGCGTGATGGAGGATCTGTCCAGGTACTCGGTGGAGCAGTTGCGCGACCTGCGCAAGGATGTGGAACGCGAGATCGAGCGCCGTCGCCGGGAGAACATCGTCCAGGCGCGGCGCGAGCTGAAAGCCATCGCCGAGCGCTACGGATTCGCCCTCAGCGATCTGCTTGAGGGCATGCGCGGGACGGGGGACTCCGGCTAGTGGCGCTGGCGGTCCGTGGCCTCGGCGCAGGCGCGCAGCCGGGTGGAGACCTCCACAGGGTAGAGGTCCGGCTCCGCCTCCAGCGCGCGGCAGGCCTCGGGCAGGGCGGCGAGCCCCTCCCGCACCCGCTCGCGGATGGCGGCGGTGCCCTCCGGGGAGCGGGTACGCTGGCCGCCGTCCATGACTTCGGTGAGCAATGGCGCCCCGGGCAGCTCCTCCTCGGCCAGGCAGAGGGTGTCGCCGGCGGCCACACCATCGACGAAGCGCCGCCGGACCTGCTTGCGGCCCGGCCAGTGCATCTTCCCCACGGAGCGTTTGCGCCGGGCAACGCCGCGATACTCCTGTAGCTTGTACGCCATGTCCAGGTGGGGCTGATCGGCGGCGGTGTCCATCCGTGTGCCCAGGCCGAAACCGTCGATGGGGGCTGCGTCGGCGCGCAGGCGGGCGATGGCATACTCATCCAGGTCACCGCTGACCAGGATGCGCACCTGCTCCAGCCCACCCTCGTCCAGGATGCGGCGCACGCGTCTGGCTTCGGCCCCGAGGTCGCCGCTGTCGATGCGCACGCCGTGGACGGGGTGGCCCTCCCGGGCAAGCTGGACCGTCTTCCGAGCCCCGTCGGCGGTGTCGTAGGTGTCGATCAGCAGCACCACGTTCCGCGGATGGGCGGTGGCGAAGGCGCGGAAGGCGTCGATCTCGCGGTCGAAGGCGAGCACGTAGGAGTGGGCCATTGTGCCCACGGTGGGGATGTCGTACCGGGCGCCGGCCAGACAGGTGGCGGTGCCGGCGTAGCCGGCGATCCAGGTGCTGCGTGCAGCGGCCATGGCGGCCTCGGCGCCGTGGGCGCGGCGCATGCCGAAGTCCACCAGGCTGCCGCCCCCGGCGGCCAGTACCGCGCGGGCGGCCTTGCTGGTGAGCAGGCTGTGCAGGTGGACTAGGTTCATGACCCGGCTCTCGATCAGCTGGGCCTCGGGCAGCGGGGCGGTCACACGCAGGATCGGCTCCTGGGGGAAGAGGATGGTGCCGTCCGGCACGGCCTCGACGTGACCGGTAAAGCGCAGCTGTGCCAGTTCTTCGGCCAAGCCGGCGCGGAAGTGTCCGCAGGTCCGGATCCAGTCCAGCTCCGCGTCGCCAAAGCGCATCTCCGTCAGCCAGTCGACCACTGCCTCGATGCCCGCGGCGATGTAGAAACCGCGCCCCGGGGGCAGCTTGCGGCTGAACAGCTCGAAGGAGGCCGGGGCGTCCATGCCCTGCTGGAGGTAGCTGTCGACCATGGTCAGCTGGTAGAGGTCGGTCAGCAGCGGGCTGTGGGCCGGTTCCATGAGAGCTCCCTCGGATGGTGCGAATGCACGGGCTACGGATCAGGAGCGCAGCCCTGTCCCCCGGTTTAGCAGATAGAGGGCAAACCCGCCGAAGGCCGCGATGAAGGCGAGCATCATCGCGTACGACACGGCGATGTGGACGTCGGCCGAGCCGAGGATGCCGTAGCGGAAGGCGTTGACCATGTAGAGGATTGGGTTGGCCAGCGACACCCCCTGCCAGAACTCCGGCAGCAGCGAAATCGAGTAGAACACGCCGCCGAGGTAGGTCAGCGGGGTCAGAACAAACGTGGGGATGATGGCGATGTCGTCGAACTTGCGCGCGTAGATGGCGTTGATGAAGCCGCCGATGGAGAACAGCACCGCGGTCAGGACCACCACCGAGATGGTGATTGCCCAGTTGTGGATGGGCAGGGAGGTGAACATCAGCGCCACGGCGGTGACGATCGCGCCGGTGAACAGCCCGCGCCCCACACCTCCGGCGACATAGCCCAGCAGGATGACGATGTTGGGTGTCGGCGAGACCAGCATCTCCTCGATGTGGCGCTGGAACTTGGCGCCGAAGAACGACGAAACCACGTTGTTGTAGGAGTTGGTGATCACCGCCAGCATGATGATGCCGGGGGCGATGTACTCCATGTATCGGTAGCCCTCCATCTCGCCGACCCGTTCGCCGATCAGGGCGCCGAAGATCACGAAGTAGAGGGTCATGGTGATCGCCGGCGGCACCAGGGTCTGGATCCAGATCCGCAGATAGCGGTGGGTCTCCTTGTAGACAATGGTCTGCAGCGAGACCAGGGCGGCGCGGGTTCGCGACGGCGTACCCTGGCTGCCGTAGCGGCGCGGGGATCCCTGGGGCCGGTTCAAGAGACGACCTCCTGCCTATCGGCGTTGTCCGGCGTCACCGGAGCCGGGTCGCTGCTCTCTACCAGGCGCAGGAAAAGTTCCTCGAGGCGGTTCGACTTGTTGCGCATGCTGCTGACCGTGATCCCGTGCTTGGAGAGGGCGGCGAACAGGTCAGTCAGAGCTCGGCCGCGCGGCACCTCCGCTTCCAGGACGTAGTCATCAACCTGGCGCAGGGCGAAGTCGTCCAGCTGCGGCAGCGGCCGGGGGACCCGATCGACGTCGAGCAGGAAGGCGTGGGTGGACAGGCGCTGGAGCAGGCTCTTGACGTCGGTGTTCTCGATGATCCGTCCATCATCAATGATGGCGATGTCCTTGCAGAGGCTCTCGGCCTCCTCGAGGTAGTGCGTGGTGAGGATGATGGTGGTGCCCTGGTCGTTGATGTGGCGCAGGAAGTCCCACATGGAGCGGCGCAGCTCGATGTCCACGCCGGCGGTGGGCTCGTCGAGGATCAGAAGCTGCGGTTCGTGCATCAGCGCCCGGGCGATCATCAGCCGGCGTTTCATCCCGCCGGAGAGCGTGCGCGAGACGGTCTCACGCCGTTCCCACAGGCCCAGGCTATGGAGGTAGTGCTCGGCACGCTGGCGGGCTAACCGGCGCGGGATACCGTAGTAGCCGGCCTGGTTGACCACGATCTGCTCCACGGTCTCGAAGGTGTTGAAGTTGAACTCCTGCGGGACCAGGCCGATGGAAGACTTGACCGCCCAGGGGTCGCGGTCCAGGTCGTGGCCAAAGACGCGTACCGTCCCGCCGCTCTTGTTGACCAGCGTCGAGACGATCCCGATGAGGGTGGATTTGCCCGCCCCGTTGGGTCCCAGCAGCCCGAAGAAAGCGCCCGCGTCGACGGTCAGATTGATGCCGTGCAGCGCGATATGCCCCCCGGCGTAGGTCTTGGTCAGGTCGGAGACGGCTAGGGCGGTCAAAGGGTGTCCTCGGGTTCATGGAGAAACCTCTCATGGTAGGGGGTGTGCCGGTTTTTTTGTAGGGCGGTCGGGATGCCGCGGGGGGATATGCCGGGCTGTGGTAACAAAATGCCGAATCCGTATTTCACGCCGCCGGCAGAGGCGCCTAGGGTGAGCAAGGGTGCAGACGCCGGTGAGGCCCGCCGCAGCGTCTGGGGCGGTCGGCTCGTCCGGATCAAGGCGGGAACAGACGGGGAGGCAGATCGATGAGCGAATCCCGAGCAGTATCTGTCGAGCGGGACTTGGCGCCGGCGCTCAGGGCGCGGGTTTGTCAGGCCGTGCAGGTCCTGGAGCGGGTCGAGGGCGAGCTGCTGCCCGCGGCGCTGGCCTCCAGCTTCAGCGCCGAGGACATGGTGCTGCTGGACCTGATCCGCGGGCACGCGCCGGGGATCGGGGTCTTTACCCTGGATACCGGGCGGCTGCCGGCGGAGACTTACGCACTGCAGCAGCAGGTGCTGGAGCGTTACGGCCCGGTGGTGCGCACCTACTTCCCCAATCCGGCTGAGGTGGAGGGTTTTGTGGCGCATTACGGCGCCAACGGGTTCTACCATGGCATCGAGGCCCGGCGGGCGTGCTGCCATGCCCGGAAGGTGGCGCCGCTGCAGCGCGCCCTGGCTGGGCAGCGTGCCTGGCTGACCGGGATGCGCCGCGCCCAGGCCGTCTCCCGCCAGGAGGTGGTCGTTGAGGGGTTCGACGAGCACCACGGCCTAGTGAAGGTCAACCCGCTGGCGGAGTGGCGTGAGGACGATGTATGGGCCTACCTGCGCAGCCGCCGTGTGCCGTACAACGAACTCTACGATCAAGGGTATCGCAGTATCGGGTGTGCGCCGTGTACCCGGCCGGTTGCTCCGGGTGAGGATGCCCGCGCCGGGCGGTGGTGGTGGGAGGCATCGGGTCAGCGCGAGTGCGGCCTGCACCGGGCTCCGGCGGGGGCGACCGGGTGGTTGAAATGCGCCGCAAAGCCGTGACAGATCACCGCTGGCCCCGGTAGAATACCGGCGTCTACGCGCCGGAGGGCGCGGTTTGGCGATTCCATGGACGGGAGGGGTAAACCCTCCCGTTTTTTGCATGCCCGCACCCCGTCCGTGGCTTGTCCGGGCGGGGCCGTTGAGCTCCAGACAGGGGAGGCTGCGTTGACCCGGCCAGCACTGCTCGTCCTCCAGGACGGTACGGTTTTCCACGGCGAGGCGGTGGGCGCCGACGGGGCCGTCACCGGCGAGGTGGTCTTCAATACCGCGATGACGGGTTACCAGGAGATCGCCACCGACCCGTCCTACGCCGGTCAGATCGTGACCCTGACCTACCCCCACATCGGCAACACCGGCATCAACAGCGTCGACCGCGAGGACGACCGCGCTCGGCTGGCGGGGCTGGTGGTGCGCGATGTGCCGCCGCGGGCCAGCAACTGGCGTGCCGAGAAGGGGCTGACGGCCTGGCTGCGTGACCAGGGGGTGGTGGCGATTTCCGGGATCGATACCCGCAAGCTAACCCGCCGCCTCCGCGAGGGCGGAGCCCAGGGTGGTTGCCTGGTCGCCGGCGAGTCGCTGGACGAGGCCTGGGCGCTGGCTCAGGCCCAGGGCTACGGCGGCATGAGTGGCCGTGACCTGGCCGGCGAGGCGGGCACCAAGACCCGTCGGCCGTGGCAGCGCGGGACCTGGACCCTGGACGATGGTCTTGCCGATGCGGCGGAGCGCGGTGAGTCGGGGCGATACCACGTGGTGGCTTTCGATTACGGGATCAAGCAGCAGATCCTGCGCCTGCTGGTCGACGCCGACTGCCGGGTCACGGTGGTACCGGCGCGGACCGGGGCTGCGGATGTCCTCAAGCTGCAGCCGGACGGCTTGTTCTTCTCCAACGGGCCGGGTGACCCGGAGCCGATGGACTACGCGGTGGCGACCATCCGCGAGCTCTTGGAGGAGCATCGCATCCCGACCTTCGGCATCTGCCTGGGCCATCAGCTGCTGGGGCTGGCCAGCGGGGCGCGGACCGAGAAGATGAAATTCGGCCACCACGGTGCCAATCACCCGGTGATCGACCTGGCCTCCGGGCAGGTGCTGATCTCCAGCCAGAACCACGGCTTCGCGGTGGACGAGGGCAGCCTTCCCGACCACCTGGAGGCGACGCACCGCTCGCTGTTCGACGGCTCGCTACAGGGTATCCGGCGCACCGACGTGCCTGCCTTCAGCTTCCAGGGCCACCCGGAGGCAAGCCCCGGTCCCCACGACATGCGTCCGCTGTTCCAGCGCTTCGTCGAGATAATGGAGCGTGACTGAGCACTGCGCAGCCGCATCACAGGCGACCGCCGACCACTGGACCCCGAGCACTCTGGAATCATGCCGAAAAGAACTGACATCCAATCGATCCTGATCATCGGCGCCGGCCCCATCGTCATCGGCCAGGCGTGCGAGTTCGACTACTCCGGGGCGCAGGCGTGCAAGGCGCTGCGTGAGGAGGGCTACCGGGTCATCCTGGTCAACTCCAACCCGGCGACCATCATGACCGACCCGGAGACCGCCGATGCGGTCTATATCGAGCCGGTGGAGTGGCAGACGGTCTCGCGGATCATCGAGCGCGAGCAGCCCGATGCGGTCCTGCCGACCATGGGTGGGCAGACGGCGCTCAACTGCGCCCTCGACCTGGTCAAGCACGGCGTGCTGGAGCGCTTCGGTGTTGAGATGATCGGCGCCACCCGTGAGGCGATCGACAAGGCCGAGGAGCGCGAGGCGTTTCGCGCCGCCATGTCGCGGATCGGGCTCGAGTCGCCGCGCGCCGAGATCGCCCGCTCTATGGCCGAGGCCCAGGCGGCGCAGGCACGGATCGGCTTCCCGGTCATCATCCGCCCGTCCTATACCCTGGGCGGCTCCGGCGGCGGCATCGCCTACAACCGGGAGGAGTTTCACGAGATCGTCGAGCGCGGCCTCGACCTCTCCTACACCAACGAGGTGCAGCTCGAGGAGTCGGTCCTCGGCTGGAAGGAGTACGAGATGGAGGTCGTGCGCGATCGCCACGACAACGCCATCATCATCTGCTCCATCGAGAACCTCGATCCCATGGGGGTGCACACCGGTGATTCGGTCACGGTGGCCCCTGCGCAGACCCTCACCGACAAGGAATACCAGCTGATGCGCGACGCATCGCTGGCGGTGCTGCGGGAGATCGGCGTGGAGACCGGCGGCTCCAACGTCCAGTTCGCCATCAACCCGGACAACGGGCGCATGGTGATCATCGAGATGAACCCGCGGGTGTCGCGCTCGTCGGCGCTGGCCTCCAAGGCGACCGGCTTCCCCATCGCCAAGGTGGCGGCCAAGCTGGCGGTCGGCTACACGCTCGACGAACTGCGCAACGAGATCACCGGTGGTGCCACCCCGGCCTCCTTCGAGCCGACGATCGACTACGTCGTCACCAAGATCCCGCGTTTCACGTTTGAGAAATTCCCGCAGGCCGACTGCTACCTGACGACCCAGATGAAGTCCGTGGGCGAGGTCATGGCCATCGGACGGACCTTCCAGGAGTCTTTCCAGAAGGCCCTGCGGGGACTGGAGCAGGATCTGTCCGGGCTCGACGAGCGGCTCGACCACAGTCGCACGGACGTGCGCGATACGGTGCGCCACTCGCTGCGTCAGCCGACCCCGGATCGGGTACTGCACCTGGGGGATGCGTTCCGGGTCGGCTTCACCCTCGATGAGGTCCACGGCATGACGGCCATCGACCCGTGGTTCCTCGCGCAGGTCGAGGAGCTGATCGCCGTGGAGGGGGAGGTCGCCGCCTCGACCCTGGACGACTGTGATGCCGGGGCGCTGCTGCGCCTCAAGCGGCGCGGTTTCTCCGATGCCCGTCTGGCGGCCCTGTGGGGCGTCAAGGAGTCCCAGGTGCGCCAGCGCCGCCGCGATCTGGGCGTGCGGCCGGTGTTCAAGCGGGTGGACTCCTGCGCCGCCGAGTTCCCCACCGCCACCGCCTACCTCTACTCCACCTACGAGGAGGAGTGCGAGGCAGAGCCGAGCGGACGCAAGAAGATCATGGTTCTCGGCGGCGGGCCGAACCGTATCGGGCAGGGGATCGAGTTCGACTATTGCTGCGTCCACGCCTCGCTGGCCCTTCGCGATGACGGCTACGAGACCATCATGGTCAACTGCAACCCCGAGACCGTCTCCACCGACTACGACACCTCGGATCGGCTTTACTTCGAGCCGTTGACCCTGGAGGACGTGCTGGAGGTGGTCGAGACGGAGCAGCCGGACGGGGTGATCGTCCAGTACGGCGGGCAGACGCCGCTGAAGCTCGCCCGCGAACTCGAGGCCGCCGGGACGCCGATCATCGGTACGACCCCGGACTCCATCGATCTGGCCGAGGACCGGGAGCGCTTCCAGGACATGATCGGCCGCATCGATCTGATGCAGCCGCCGAACCGCACCGCCCGCACGGAGACCGAGGCCCTGCAGCTGGCTGCCGAGATCGGTTATCCGCTGGTGGTGCGCCCCTCGTACGTCCTTGGTGGTCGGGCGATGGAGATCGTCTACGAGGAGAGCGAGCTGCGCCAGTACATGAACGAGGCCGTGCGGGTTTCGCACAACTCGCCGGTGCTGCTTGACCGCTTCCTCGACGATGCCGTGGAGGTCGACGTGGACGCCGTCAGCGACGGCGATCAGGTGGTGATTGGCGGCATCATGCAGCATATCGAGCAGGCCGGCGTCCACTCCGGCGACTCCGCCTGCTCTATCCCGCCCTACACGCTGGGGCAGGATGTGCAGGATCGGATCCGCGAGCAGGTGCGCCTGCTCTCCCGGGAGCTCGGGGTGGTCGGGCTGATGAACGTGCAGTTCGCCATCCAGGGGCAGCGCATCTTCCTACTGGAGGTCAACCCGCGCGCCTCGCGGACCGTGCCCTACGTCGCCAAGGCGTGTGGCGTGCCGCTGGCCAAGGTGGCCGCCCGCTGCATGGCCGGCCGCACCCTGGCGGAGCAGGGGGTGGTGAACGAGGTCATCCCTAACTACTATTCCGTAAAAGAGGCGGTCTTCCCGTTCCTCAAGTTCCCCGGTGTTGATCCCATCCTCGGTCCGGAGATGAAGTCTACCGGCGAAGTGATGGGTATTGGCGCCTGTTTCGGGGAGGCCTACGCGAAGGCTCAGCTGGCTGCGGGGGTGACCCTGCCGCGGGGCGGCTGTGCCTTTGTCAGTGTGCGTGAGGTGGACAAGGAGGCAGCGGTCGAGGTGGCGCGGGACCTGGTTCGGCGCGGCTTTCGCTTGATCGCCACCCATGGCACCGCGGCCGCCCTCGAGGAGGCGGGCCTGGAGGTGCGCCGGATCAACAAGGTCATCGAGGGTCGGCCGCATGTCGTGGACGCCATCAAGAACGACGAGATCGATCTGATCGTGAATACCACCGAGGGGCGGCAGGCCATTGCCGACTCCTACTCGATCCGCCGCGAGGCGCTGCAGCGCAAGGTCTGCTACACGACGACCATCGCGGGTGCCCGGGCCACGTGCCTGGCACTGGATCACATGAAGGACTGGGAGGCCCGCCCCCTTCACGCCCTGCACAGGGAGATGACGGGATGAGCAAGATACCGTTGACGGTTCGTGGCGCAGAGAAGCTGCGTGAGGAGCTTCAGCGGCTCAAGCACGAGGATCGCCCGCGGGTCATCCAGGCGATTGCCGAGGCGAGGGAACACGGCGACCTAAAAGAGAACGCCGAGTATCACGCCGCGCGCGAGCAGCAGAGTTTTATTGAGGGCCGTATCCAGGAGATCGAGGGCAAACTGTCCAACGCCCAGATCATTGACCCGGCGACGGTGCAGGCGGCCCCGAAGATCGTCTTCGGGGCGACCGTGGCGCTCGAGGACACCGACACCGAGGAGACGGTCAGCTATCAGATCGTTGGCGAGGACGAGGCGGACATCAAGCAGCACCTCATCTCGGTCAACTCGCCCATCGCCCGCGCGCTGATCGGCAAGGAGGAGGGTGACGAGGCCGTGGTGCAGGCCCCGGGCGGTGAGCGGACCTATGAGATCGTCGAGGTCCGCTATGAGTAGGTGCGGGCAGCTTGCCCGCAGCGGCCCGGCGGTGGAGGTGCGGTGCTGATCCGCGCGGCCGAGCGGGTGGCGCTGACGATGCTGGCCGGCGCGCTGTGGAGCGTCGGCTACATCGTCTCGCCATTGCTGTTTCGCACGCTGGAGGACACCGCCCAGGCGGCGGCGTTGGTCGGCGAGATCACCGGCCTGGTGGCTTGGATCGCCCTGGTGTGTGCCGCGCTGCTGATACCGACACAGTTGCGCCACCGGATCCGTCCGCTGGCGGCCCACTGGCGGCTGTGGCTGCTGGTGCTGTTGGCGGTCGTGCTGGCGGTGGGAGAGTTCTGGGTGCGGCCACCGATGGCGGTTTTAACTGAGCAGGCCGGTGAAGTCGGGTACCTCTCGGCCCTGCGTGCCGCCGAAAGCCTCTACTTCGTGGCCAGTGCCATTGCGCTGGTCCTGGTACTCGGCGGGATCGAACCGCGGCTGGCGGCAGGTGACGGTGATGCCGTCGACACCGCGGAACAGGGACGCTGAGCGTCTGCCGCGCGGGAGCTCAGATCAGGACTTGGCTCTTCTCCGGGTTCTCTCGATAGAGCAGGACGATCCGCCCGATGGTCTGGACCACGATCGCCCCGGTCTGTTCGGCAATCTCCTCGGTCATGGCCTGGCGCTCCTCCTTGCTGGCGCCGGCGAGCTTCACCTTGATCAGCTCGTGGTCGTCCAGGGCACGCTCAATCTCCTCCAGGACCCCCTCGCTGAGGCCGGCGGCCCCGGTCAGGACGACGGGCTTGAGGGCGTGGCCGAGCCGGCGGAGTTGCTTGAGTTGATCCGGATCTAGATGCATGGAGGTGTTTGGTGCCTGGTGACGATAAAGCAAGAAGGCTATCACGCCGTGGCGTGGTCCGGGCAAGCGGCGGGCCGCTGCGCGAGGTCAAGATCGAGCTGGGTGTGGTGGTGCTGGTGATCATCTCGGCGTACTTCCTGACGCTGGGTCTCGATCTCGCCGCCTGGCAGGAGGCGCTCGGCGTGCTGGTGGTCGCCAGCCTGGGTGCCGGCTGGGTCGTGCTGCGCGCACGTGCCGTGGCGCGCCGCCGCGTGGCGGAAGGGGGCGGGCATGGCGGCCTGTAGGCGGCGGCGCAGCGGCTGCAACTCCCGGGCCCGGCGGAGCCGGCACGAAAGCGATCCGTTCGTCCGCCGTGCCCGTGCTGAGGGGTGGCGCTCGCGGGCAGCACTTAAGCTCGAGGCGATCGACCAGCGCGACGGGCTCCTGCGCCCCGGTCAGGTGGTTGTTGACCTGGGCGCCGCACCCGGTGGGTGGTCGCAGCTGGCGGCGCCGAAGGTGGGCGCGTCGGGGTTGGTCGTCGCCATCGACCTGCTGGAGATGGAACCCCTGCCCGGGGTTACGTTCGTCCACGCCGACTTTTCCACCGACGACGGGCTGCGCGCCGTGGAGACCGCGCTGGGCGGGCGCCCGGTGGATGTGGTGCTCTCCGACATGGCGCCGAATCTGACCGGGCACAGCGCGGTGGATCAGCCGGCGGCGATGGGGCTGGCGGAACTCGCCGCCGACTTTGCCGGTCAATTCTTGCATAAGGATGGTGACTTCCTCGTCAAGGTCTTCCACGGCGAGGGGTTCGACACGTTCCGCGGCGAGCTGACACGGCGCTTCTCCCGCGTCCTCTCTCGCAAACCGGACGCCTCCAGGTCGGGCAGTCGGGAGGTCTACCTTCTGGCTCGCGGTCCGACGGTATAGTAAGGTGCCTATCAGGTGCCGCATTCAGGCAGATTGAGGTGACGCCGTGAGCGACATGGCCAAGAATCTGATCCTTTGGGTCATCATCGCCGTCGTGCTGATGTCCGTATTCAGCAACTTCCAGGAGCAGTCGGCGGATGTGACCGAGAAGGTCCCCTACTCCGAGTTCCTCAACGAGGTCGAGCGCGGCAATATCCGCGAGGTGCTGATCCGGGGCGAGGAGATCACCATCCAGCACGCCGACGGCAACGAGTACCTGACCTTCAACCCCGAGGTGGACAACCGGGCGCTGATCGGCGAACTGCTCGAGCACGGCGTCACCATCGATGCGGAGCGGGCTGAGGAAGACAGCATGCTCCTGCAGATCCTCATCTCGTGGACGCCCTTCCTGCTGCTGATCGCCGTGTGGATCTACTTCATGCGCCAGATGCAGGGAGGCGGTGGCGGCCGCGGGGCGATGTCCTTCGGCAAGAGCAAGGCCAAGATGATGACCGAGGAGCAGAGCAAGCACAGCTTCTCGGACGTGGCCGGCTGCGACGAGGCCAAGGAGGACGTCAAGGAGCTTGTGGACTTCCTGCGCGACCCAAGCAAGTTCCAGAAGCTCGGCGGGACCATCCCGCGCGGCGTGCTCATGGTCGGGCCGCCGGGAACCGGCAAGACCCTGCTCGCCAAGGCCATCGCCGGCGAGGCGCGGGTGCCGTTCTTCTCCATCTCCGGGTCGGACTTCGTCGAGATGTTCGTCGGCGTCGGCGCCTCCCGGGTGCGGGACATGTTCCAGCAGGCCAAGAAGCAGGCGCCGTGCATCATCTTCATCGATGAGCTGGACGCCGTCGGCCGTCAACGCGGCGCCGGGCTCGGTGGTGGTCACGACGAGCGCGAGCAGACGCTAAATCAGATGCTCGTCGAGATGGACGGTTTCGAGGGCAGCGAGGGCATCATCGTCATCGCCGCCACCAACCGGCCGGACGTGCTCGACCCGGCACTGCTGCGCCCCGGCCGCTTCGACCGCCAGGTGGTGGTGCCGCTGCCGGATGTGCGCGGACGCGAGCAGATCCTGAACGTGCACATGCGCAAGGTGCCCATGGCCGACGACGTCCGGCCCGAGATCATCGCCCGCGGAACGCCGGGCTTCTCCGGGGCCGATCTGCAGAACTTGGTCAACGAGGCGGCGCTGTTCGCAGCGCGGGCCAACAAGGAGGCCGTCGATCAGACGGACTTCGAGCAGGCCAAGGACAAGATCATGATGGGCTCCGAGCGCAAGTCCATGGTGATGAAGGAAGACGAGAAGAAGCTCACGGCCTACCACGAGGCTGGGCACGCCATCGTCGGCCTGCGCACCCCGGAGCATGATCCGGTCCATAAGGTGACGATCATCCCACGCGGTCGTGCGTTGGGCGTGACCATGTTCCTCCCGGAAGAGGATCGGTACAGCTACACCAAGCAGCGCCTGGACAGCATGATTGCCAGCCTCTTTGGCGGCCGGATCGCCGAGGAGCTGATCTTTGGCAACGACCGGGTCACCACCGGTGCCCAGAACGACATCCAGCGGGCCACCGAGATTGCCCGCAACATGGTCACCAAGTGGGGGCTCTCGGCGCGGCTTGGCCCGCTTGCCTACGGCGAAGAGGAGGGCGAAGTCTTCCTCGGCCGCTCGATGGCGCAGCAGAAGGAGGTCTCGGACGAGACGCAGCACGCCATCGACGAGGAGGTCCGGGCGGTGATCGACAGCAACTACACCGCCGCGGAGAAGATCCTCCAGGAGAACCTGGAAAAGCTCCATATCATGGCCGATGCCCTGATGAAGTACGAGACCATCGACCGCGACCAGATCGATGACATCATGCAGGGCAAGGAGCCCCGGCCGCCCAAGGGGTGGCAGGATCGCGATCAGGGCGGTGGCTCCACCGACGAGGGCGAGACGGTCGGGGTTGACGACCAGGCCGAAACGGATGGCAAGGACGACGGCCGCGAGGGACCCATCGGCGGACCCGTAGGCGAACACTGATGGTGGCGTTGTCCGACGGGGCGGTTCTCCATTGCGGGGGCCGCCCCCTCTCGTTAGATCGGCCGCGGGTTATGGGCGTGCTCAACGTGACCCCGGACTCCTTTTCGGACGGGGGCCACTTCCTCGACCTGGAGCAGGCGCGCGCCCATGCCCGGCGGATGGTGGCCGAGGGCGCCGACCTGATCGATGTCGGAGGCGAGTCGAGCCGCCCCGGTGCGCCGCCGGTGCCGCTGGAGCAGGAGCTTGAGCGAGTGGTCCCGGTCGTCGAGGCCCTGGCCCGCGAGGTCGATTGCCCGATCTCCGTGGACACCTACAAGCCCGAGGTGGCCCGCGAGGCGGTAGCCGCCGGGGCGGGTTTGATCAACGACATCCGTGCGCTGCAGGAGCCGGGGGCCGCGGAGGCAGCCGCCGGGCTGGGCGTCCCAGTGTGTCTGATGCACATGCAGGGTCAGCCCCGGACCATGCAGGATGCGCCGAGCTACAATGACGTGGTGACCGAGGTGGCCGAATGCTTGGCGGAACGGATGGCCGCCGCCGAGGAGGCCGGGCTGCCACGCGAGCGCATGCTGCTCGATCCGGGGTTCGGTTTCGGTAAGACGCTGGAGCACAACTACCAGCTGCTCCGGCACCTGGATCGGATCGTGGCGCTCGGACCACCGGTGCTCGTCGGCATGTCGCGCAAGTCCATGATCGGCAAACTGCTGGATCGCCCGGTGGAGGAGCGGTTGCCAGGCAGCCTGGCGGCGGCGGCCGTCGCCGTGTACCAGGGGGCACGGATCATTCGTGCCCACGATGTTGGGGCGACCGCCGACGCGGTGCGGGTGGCAGCGACGGCCGCGAGCGCCTAGGCAAGTGCACTGAAAGGGAACACGGACTTGGCCGAGCAGAGAATCTATTTCGGAACCGATGGCATCCGCGGGCGGGTCGGCGAGGCGCCGATCACCCCGGACTTCGTCCTCAGGCTGGGCTGGGCGGCTGGCCGTGTCCTCGTCGGCGAGGGGCAGCGCAAGGTGGTCATCGGCAAGGACACCCGGCTGTCCGGGTACATGTTCGAGTCCGCCCTCGAGGCCGGTTTCGCGGCCGCCGGCGTGCACAGTCTGATGCTCGGGCCCATGCCGACCCCGGCCATTGCCTACCTGACGCGGACCCTCCATGCCCGGGCCGGTGTCGTCATCAGCGCCTCGCACAACCCGCATTACGATAACGGGATCAAGTTCTTCGGCCCGGATGGCTACAAGCTCGACGACGCCACCGAAGAGGCCATCGAGCGACTGCTCCAGGACGGGCCGCCGCAGATGGTCCCCTGCCAGGAGCTGGGCCGCGCGACCCGTATCAACGACGCGGTCGGGCGGTACATCGAGTTCTGCAAGGGCTCTGTGGGTCGGCGCATCGACCTGCGCGGTCTCCGGGTCGTGGTTGACTGCGCCCACGGTGCCACCTACCAGGCGGCACCGGCGGTGCTCCGCGAGCTGGGTGCCGAGGTGGTGCTCATCGGCCACGAGCCGGACGGGCTGAACATCAATGTCGATCACGGCTCCCAGCACCCGGAGCGTCTGTGCCGGCGGGTGGTGGACGAGTCCGCGGATGTCGGTGTGGCGTTCGACGGCGACGGCGACCGGGTGATCATGGCCGACCGGTCCGGCCGCCTGATCGATGGCGATGGTCTGCTCTATATCATCGCTACGGCCCGGGTGGCCCGTGGTCAGGCGTGCGGACCGGTGGTCGGCACCCAAATGACCAACCTCGGCCTGGAGGTGGCGCTGCAGGAGCTGGGGCTTCCCCTGGAGCGGACCCGGGTGGGCGACCGTTATGTCCTCGAGCGGCTGCTGCAGGTCGGCGGTGTGCTGGGCGGTGAGTCCTCCGGTCATATCATCTGCCTGGATCGGACCACCACCGGCGACGGGCTGATCTCGGCGCTGCAGGTGCTCGAGGCCATGGTGACCACCGGCCGGCCGCTGGATGAGCTGGTCGCCGGGATGCAGTACTATCCACAGCGTCTGGTCAATGTGCCGATCGAGCGTGGCGTGGACGTACTCGGGTTGCCGGCGGTCAACGAAGCGGTCAGCGAGGCCGAGCAAGAGCTCGGCGAACGGGGGCGGGTGTTGTTGCGTCCGTCGGGGACAGAGCCGCTGCTGCGGGTGATGGTCGAGGGCGCCGACGGGGCGCAGGTGGATCGCCTGGTCGAGTCGCTGGCGGAGACCGTGGCCAGCGCGGCCCGGGGTGCGGCCACCGACCCGATTTGATTTCAGTCGCTTGTGTAGATAGGCTTCGTCAGCTTCACAGGAATCCATAGACAGGGTTGGGTCTAGGCATGCGGCGCAAGATCATTGCTGGTAACTGGAAGATGAACGGCGACCAGGATCTGGTCCGCCGCGTTGCGGAGCACGCTGCCGACAGCGGTGGCGATGCCGAGCTGGCGGTCTGCCCGCCGTATCCCTTGCTCGCGGCGGCCGCATCGCAGCTGCCATTCGGTGTGGCGCTGGGTGCGCAGGACGTCAGCGAGTACGAGTCGGGCGCCTACACCGGCGAAGTGTCGGCGGGCATGCTGCTCGAGGCGGGGTGCCGTTACGTGATCGTCGGGCACTCGGAGCGTCGGACGCTCTACGGCGAGGACAACGGCCGGGTGGCCGGCAAGTTCGTGGCGGCGCGCAATGCCGGGCTGACCCCGATCCTGTGCGTTGGCGAGACCCTGGCCGAGCGAGATGCCGAGCGCACCGAGACTGTGGTAGGTGAACAGCTCGACGCTGCCATCGACGCCGTGGACGGGGCGGCCTTCCAGGGGGCGGTCATCGCCTATGAGCCGGTCTGGGCCATTGGGACCGGGCGGACCGCAACCCCGGAACAGGCGCAGGCGGTGCACGCTTTCATCCGTCAGCGCGTTGCGGAGCGCGATGGCAATGAGGTGGCCGACCAGCTGCGCATCCTCTACGGGGGCAGCATGAAGGCGGACAATGCCGCCGAGCTCCTGGCCCAGCCGGATATCGACGGCGGTCTGATCGGTGGCGCGTCGCTGGATCCCGACAGCTTCCTTTCGATTTACAACGCAGCCGCGGAGGGCTGAGGTAGACCCATGTTTGAAGCGTTGCTTGCCGTCCATATCGTCATCGCCGTTGCCCTGGTGGTGCTGGTCCTGCTGAACCAGGGGAAGGGCGCTGACATGGGAGCCGCCTTCGGCAGCGGTGCCTCGAGCACCGTCTTCGGCTCGCGCGGCGCAGCGACCTTCATGACCAAGCTGATTGCGACCCTGGGTACGACCTTCTTCCTGACCAGCCTGGGGCTGGCGGTGATCGCCTCGCAGGGGATCGGCGGCGGCGCTTCGGTGATTGGCGACGACGACGTGCTCGAGAGCGAGGAAGAGACGGAAGAGGAGGATCCGGAGGCGCCGGCGGCTCCGGACATGCCGGCGGAGCAGGAGGCCCCCGCGCCTGAGGCGCCGGGTCAGCCGGTGGAGCCGGACGCGCCTGCGGAAGAGGGTGAAGCGGAGTAGCCCCTTTTCCGCGATTGCGGGATTGAATCGCGGGATCAGGGTTGCTATCATGCGTCCCGCGTTGGGGCAGAGTAAACGCCCAACCGCAACTGTCTACGTGCCGAAGTGGTGGAACTGGTAGACACGCCGTCTTGAGGGGGCGGTGGCGAAAGCCGTGCCGGTTCGAGTCCGGCCTTCGGCACCATCTATATCTCTCCTTCCTCAGCGCGCACTCGCGCGATATCCCGCACCCTGATCGTCCCTGTCTGGTCACGCCGGTTGGCGGGATTGATTTCCCGCAACCGTCACGATCGTTTGTCGGCACGATAACGTCTTTAAAATCAGGAAGTTAAAAAAGCCGCTGAGTTGACACGGAGAGAGACCGCTCCGTAAACTCCAGCGATGTTCGACACGGGGGCGGGGCACCGGTCCCGTGTTCTCACCAGCGGAGCGGCGAACGATGCTAGAGAATTACCTCCCGGTTCTGCTCTTCATTGTCGTCGGGCTCGTCTTCGGCGTCCTGCCTCTGGCTGCCGGGTTCGTGCTCGGTCCTCGGCGTGAAGATCCGGAAAAGCAGTCGCCTTACGAGTGCGGCTTCGAGGCCTTCGAGGATTCGCGCATGAAGTTCGACGTGCGCTATTACCTCGTCGCCATTCTGTTCATCCTCTTCGATCTCGAGATCGCCTTCCTCTTCCCTTGGGCAGTTGTGTTGGACGACATTGGGCTGTTCGGCATCTTGGCCATGGGCCTATTTGTCGGGCTTCTCGTGATCGGTTTGCTCTACGAGTGGCGTAAAGGGGCGCTGGAATGGGAGTAGAAGGCATCCTGGAGCGGGGGTACGTGACGACCTCCGCGGATAAGCTGATCAACTGGGCGCGGACCGGCTCCCTGTGGCCCATGACCTTCGGCCTGGCCTGCTGTGCCGTCGAGATGATGCACACCGCCGCGGGGCGCTACGACATGGACCGCAACGGTCTGATCTTCCGGCCCAGCCCGCGGCAGTCTGATGTGATGATTGTCGCCGGCACGCTCTGCAACAAGATGGCCCCGGCGCTGCGCAAGGTCTACGACCAGATGCCGGAGCCGAAGTGGGTGATCTCCATGGGGTCGTGTGCCAACGGCGGGGGGTACTACCACTACTCCTACTCGGTGACGCGCGGCTGCGACCGCATCGTCCCCGTGGACATCTACGTCCCCGGTTGTCCACCCACGGCCGAGGCCCTGTACTACGGCATCCTGCAGCTGCAGAACAAGATCCGCCGGACCAATACCATCGCACGTTGAGGGAGAGTCATGGCTGAGCCCGAGAGCCTGTTGGAGCAGCTCCGCGGCCATTTCGGTGGTCGTTTGACCGATTGCTGGCTCGAGCGCGGCGAGGTGACGCTGGAGGTCCGGCCCGCCGAGTTGGTTGCGGTGATGACCGAGCTGCGTGATGCCGCCGATTGGCGTTTCGAGCAGCTGTCCGATGTCGCCGGGGTCGACTACGCCGCCTACGGCCAGGATGAGTGGATCACCGAGTCGGCGACCGGGACAGGCTTCAGCCGCGGGGTGACCGAGCCGGGGTTTGGGCGTCTGGGCCTGACCGGCATCTACGGGGTGCAGTCGATCGAGGAGCGGACCGGCCGGCGTTTCGCGGCGGTCTATCAGCTGCTGTCGTTGACGCACAATCAGCGCCTTCGCGTGCGCTGCTTCGCCGAGGATGACGACCTGCCGGTATTGCCCTCTGTGTCGGGCCTCTGGCCGTCCGCCAATTGGGCCGAAAGGGAGGCTTTCGACCTGTACGGTATCGTTTTCGAAGGCCACCCGGATCTGCGCCGGATCCTCACCGATTACGGTTTTGTCGGGCACCCCTTCCGCAAGGACTTCCCGCTGATCGGCAACGTAGAGCCGCGCTACGACCCCGAGAAGGGGCGTGTCGTCTACGGGCCGGTGGAGATCGAGCCGCGGGTGCTCGTGCCGCGGGTGATCCGCGAAGACAACCGTTACGCCGCACCGCACAAGGCGGAAGGCACGGAGGGACAAGCCGATGGCTGAGTTCCAGAGCTATACCCTGAACTTCGGCCCGCAGCACCCGGCGGCGCACGGGGTGCTGCGCCTGGTGCTGGAGATGGAGGGGGAAACGGTGCGCCGCGCCGACCCCCACATCGGTCTGCTGCACCGGGCGACGGAGAAGCTGGCCGAATCCAAGCCGTACAATCAGTCCATCGGCTACATGGACCGGCTCGACTACGTCTCGATGATGTGCAACGAGCACGGCTATGTGCGCGCGATCGAGAAACTGCTCGGTATCGAGCCGCCGCTGCGGGCGCAGTATATCCGCACGATGATGGACGAGGTCACCCGCATCTTGAACCACCTGATGTGGCTCGGCGGGCACGGGCTCGACGTCGGCGCCATGACCGCGTTCCTGTATACCTTCCGCGAGCGCGAGGATCTCATGGATGTCTACGAGGCGGTCTCGGGCGCGCGGATGCACGCGACCTACTACCGCCCGGGCGGGGTGCACCGCGACCTGCCCGACCAGATGCCCAAATACGAGCCCTCGCCCTACCGCAGCGAGAAGGAGTTGCGTGAGATGAACCGCGCCCGCGAGGGCTCGGTGCTCGACTTTCTCGACGACTTTTGCGAGCGCTTCCCCGCCTGCGTGGACGAGTACGAGACGCTGCTGACCGAGAACCGGATCTGGAAGCAGCGACTGGTGGACATCTGCCCGGTCTCCGCCGAGCGTGCCGTGGAACTCGGCTTTACCGGTCCGCTGCTGCGCGGCTCCGGAGTGGCCTGGGACCTGCGCAAGAAACAGCCTTACGCCGCCTACGACCGGGTCGACTTCGACATCCCGGTCGGCGTCAACGGTGACTCCTACGACCGCTACTTGGTGCGTGTCGAGGAGATGCGCCAGTCGGTGCGCATTATCAAGCAGTGCGTGGACTGGCTGCGCGACAACCCGGGCCCGGTGCGGGTCGACGATCCGAAGGTGACCCCCCCGACCCGGGAAGAGATGAAAGACGACATGGAGTCGCTCATCCACCACTTCAAGCTCTTCACCGAGGGGTACTGCACGCCGCCCGGCGAGGTTTACGCCGCGGTAGAGGCGCCCAAGGGCGAGTTTGGCGTCTACCTGATCTCGGACGGCGCCAACAAGCCGTACCGCTTAAAGGTCCGGCCGCCGTGCTACTACCACCTGGCGGCTACTGACGAGATGATCCGCGGCTACATGCTGGCGGACGTGGTGACCCTGATCGGCTCGCTGGATGTGGTGTTCGGGGAGGTGGATCGGTGACGGAGCAGACGGTGGCAGCAGAGACCCTGAGCGCGGACCAGTGCCGGCGTATCGACCACTGGCTGGCTAAGTATCCCGATGACGAGCAGGGGCGGGCGTCGGCGATCATCCCGGCGCTGCACATCCTGCAGGATGATAACGGCGGCTGGCTGGAGCGGCGTCACGTGGCGGCGGCCGCAGACTACATCGGCATGCCCCGGGCCAGCGCCTTCGAGGTGGCGACCTTCTACTCCATGTTTCACCTCGATGAGCCGGTGGGCCGGCACAAGGTCAATATCTGCACCAATATTTCGTGCTGTCTCAACGGCGCCGATGAGCTGGTGGCCTACGCCGAGGAGAAGCTCGGGATCCGGCTCGGCGAGACGACGCCGGACGGACGCATCACGCTGGTGCGCGAGGAGGAGTGCCTGGCCGCCTGCACGCGGGCGCCGATGATGGTCGTCGACGGGCACTACTACACCCATCTGACCCGCGAGCGGATCGACGAGATCCTCGACGGGCTGAGCTGAGCCGCAGGGCGCGGAGGGGTCATGGTCAACCAAGTTTGTTATACGACCCTGGGCTATGACGAGCCGTGGAGCCTGGAGACCTACCGCAAGGTGGGTGGCTACAAGGCCCTCGAGCGCGTGCTGCGCACGCCCATGTCGCCCCAGGAGGTCATCGACGAGGTCAAGCAGAGCGCCCTGCGCGGTCGGGGCGGTGCCGGCTTCCCGCCGGGGATCAAGTGGGGGTTCATGCCCCGCGACAGTGCCGGGCAGAAGTACCTGATCTGCAACTCGGATGAGTCCGAACCGGGAACCTGCAAGGATCACGACATCCTGCGTTTCAACCCGCATGCGGTGGTCGAGGGGATGATCATCGCCGGCTACGCCATGGGCGCGAGCGTCGGCTACAACTACCTGCGCGGCGAATTCCATCACGAGCCGTTCGAGCGTATGGAGCAGGCGGTGGCCGAGGCCCACCAGGCCGGCTACCTGGGGCAGAACATCCTCGACTCGGGCTTCGATTTTCAGCTCCACAACCACTACGGTGCCGGCGCCTATATCTGCGGCGAAGAGTCGGCACTCATGGAGTCGCTCGAGGGCAAGAAGGGCCAGCCCCGATACAAGCCGCCTTTCCCGGCGCAGGTCGGCATCTACGGCAAGCCGACGACCATCAACAACACCGAGACCCTCGCCTCGGTGCCTGCGGTCATCCGCAATGGCGCCGACTGGTTCCTCAACCTCGGTAGGCCGAACAACGGCGGCGAGAAGATCTTCTCCGTCTCCGGTCACGTCGAGCGCCCCGGCAACTACGAGATCCCGATGGGCATCCCCTTCCGCGAGCTACTGGAGATGGCCGGCGGTGTGCGTGGTGGTCGCCGGCTCAAGGCGGTGATCCCCGGCGGCAGCTCGACGCCGGTGGTCCCCGGCGAGACCATGCTCGAGACCGACATGGACTACGACAGCATTGCTGCAGCCGGCTCCATGCTCGGCTCCGGGGCCGTGGTGGTGATGGACGATACCACGGACATGGTGCGCATCCTCGCCCGTATCACGCGCTTCTATTACGCCGAGTCCTGCGGGCAGTGCACGCCGTGTCGTGAAGGCACCGGCTGGCTCTATCGCGCGGTCCAGCGGATCCATGAGGGGCGCGGCACCCACGACGACCTACGCATGCTCGAGGAGGTGCCGGGGCAGATCGCCGGGCACACCATCTGCGCCTTCGGTGATGCGGCGGCAACTCCGGTGCAGAGCTTCATCCAGCACTTCCGGCACGAGTTCGAGCACTACATCGAGCACGGTCGATCCCCGGTGGAGGCAGCGGCATGAGCGCAAACGAGGAGACGGTCACCATCGAGGTCGATGGGTGCTCCATCGAGGCCCGCAAGGGCGAGATGCTGATTCAGGCCACCGACCGTCACGGGATCCACGTCCCGCGGTTCTGCTACCACAAGCACCTCTCGGTGGTGGCCAACTGTCGGATGTGCCTCGTCGAGGTCGAGAAGGCGCCGAAACCGCTGCCGGCGTGCGCCACGCCAGTGGCTGACGGCATGGTGGTGCGCACTACATCGGCGACGGCGATCAAGGCGCAGCGCGGGGTGATGGAGTTCCTGCTGATCAACCACCCGCTCGACTGCCCAATCTGCGACCAGGGCGGCGAGTGCGAGTTGCAGGACATCTCCATGGGGTACGGCCGCGGGATCTCGCGCTTTACCGAAGGCAAACGCTCCGTGGCCGACGAGGACCTTGGCCCGCTGGTCGCCACGGAGATGACCCGCTGCATCCACTGCACCCGCTGTGTGCGCTTCCTCGACGAGGTGGCCGGGCAGAAGGAACTCGGTGGCATGGGGCGGGGCGAGCACATGGAGATCTCGACCTACCTGGAAACGGGGCTAAGCTCGGAGCTCTCCGGCAACGTGATCGACCTCTGCCCGGTTGGAGCGCTGACCAACAAGCCGTTCCGTTTCCGGGCCCGTCCGTGGGAGCTGCTCAGCTTCCCAGCGGTCTCCCCCCACGACGGGGTCGGCTCGAACCTGGCGCTGCACACCCTGCGCGGACGTATCCAGCGGGCGGTGCCGCGCGAGAACGAGGCCATCAACGAGACCTGGATCGCCGACCGCGACCGGTTCGCCATTGAGGGGGTCGACCACGCCGACCGGCTTGTGCAGCCGATGATCAAGCGCGACGGCCGTTGGCACGAGGTGCCCTGGGAGACGGCACTCGATCGCGCCGCGGGGGCCCTGCAGGGGGTCGTCCAGCGCCACGGCGCTGATGGTCTGGGCGGGCTGCTGGCGCCGAGCGCCACCCTCGAGGAACTCTACCTGGCGGCGCGACTGCTGCGCGGTCTGGGGAGCGGGAACGTCGACCACCGGCTCCGCGAGGTGGACACCTCGGACCAGGAACAGGCACCGCCCTTCCCCTATCTCGGGCAGGAGATCGCCGAGCTCGAGCAGGTCGATGCGGCGCTGCTGGTCGGGGCCTATACCCGACACGAGCAGCCGCTGATCAACCACCGCCTGCGCAAGGTCGCGCGTTCGGGCGCGCAGATCATGGCCCTGAACCCCCGGGGGTTCGATTGGAACCTGCCGCTGGCCTCAGAGCAGGCCGTTGCGCCGGCGCAGCTGGTTGCCGAGTTCGGCGCGGTGGCGGTGGCAGTGGCCGAGGGAGCCGGGCGCTCGCTGCCCGACGAATTGGCTGCCGTGGCCGGACCGGTGACGGATCACGCCCGCGAGGTGGCGCGCCGGTTGGCCGCGGCGCAGCGGCCCACGGTGCTGCTCGGCAACCTCGCCAGCAGTCATCCGCAGGCTGCCGCGTTGCGGGCCCTGGGCAGCTGTATCGCGGAGTTCTGCGGCGGGCGCCTCGGGGTTCTCGCCGAGGCCGGCAATACCGCCGGCGGCTGGTTGGCCGGCGCGGTGCCACATCGTCAGGCCGGCGGCGTGGCGGCACAGCCGGCCGGACGCAGCGCCGACGCCATGCTGCGCGCCGGGCTCAAGGGGTATCTGCTGCTGAACGTCGAGCCGACCCGCGATCTATGGGATCCGCAGGCCGCCCGGCAGGCCATGGAGCAGGCCGAAGAGGTGGTGGCCATCACGGCCTTCGCCGACGAGCAGCTGCGCGCCCAGGCCGACGTCCTGCTGCCGATGGGCGCTTTCGGCGAGAGTGCCGGGACGTACGTCAACAACGAGGGCCGCTGGCAGAGCTGCCGTGGTGTGGCGGAGCCTCCCGGCGAGGCACGCCCGGGCTGGCGCGTCCTGCGTGCCCTGGGCACGGTCCTCGGGCTGGAGCGCTTCGAATACAACGACATCGCCGATGTTTACGGCGAGCTGGCCGGGCTCTGTCGGGATCTGAGGCCGGGGTCGCACTACCCGGCCACGGCGGTGGCCGCCGGGGCGAAGACGGGGCAGGGCTTGGCGCTGGCCGGTGGTGTGCCGATCTACGCCGGCGATCCGCTGGTGCGGCGCGCGCGGCCACTGCAGCAGGCGCCGATTGCCGGGCGGGCCGAGGTGGTGCTTGCCCCGCAGACGGCGGCCGAACTCGGGTTTTCGCAGACGCAGCCACGCCGCGTCCGGGTCCGTGCCGACAGCGGGGTGGCGGAGCTGCCGCTGGTCGTGGATGACGCCGTGCCGGCAGGCGTGGCCTGGATTCCTGCCGGGCTGGATGAGCGTGCGGCGCTCGGCGGCCCTTACGGGACCGTCTCGCTGGAAGCGCTCTAGGCCGCAGAGCCGCAGAAAAGGACGATCGAGGGCATGTACGAGACACTCTTCTGGCAGTTCGCCAAGATCTGGGCCGTCCTGATCCCGCTGTTCCTGGCCGTGGCCTATTTCACCTACGTCGAGCGGCGGGTGATCGGTCACATGCAGGATCGACGCGGGCCCAACCGGGTCGGTCCCCGCGGGCTGCTGCAGCCCATTGCCGATGCGCTGAAGCTCCTTTTCAAGGAGATCACCATCCCGACCTACGCCAGCCGGACGCTGTTCTTGATCGCCCCGGCGATGGCCATCATGCCGGCCCTGGCCGCGTGGGCGGTGATCCCCTTCGACGACGGCCTGGTGGTGGCGGATATCAACGCTGGTCTGCTCTACATCCTGGCGATGACCTCGCTGGGGGTGTACGGACTGATCATCGCCGGCTGGGCCTCCAACTCCAAGTACGCGCTGCTCGGTACCTTGCGCGCCTCGGCCCAGGTCGTGTCTTACGAGATCGCCATGGGGTTCGCGCTGGTCGGTGTGTTGCTGGCCGCCGGGACGATGAACCTCACCGGCATCGTCAACGCCCAGGCCGGTCCGTTCTGGGAGTGGTTCTGGCTGCCGCTGCTGCCGCTGTTCCTGATCTACTGGATCTCCGGCGTCGCCGAGACCAACCGGGCGCCGTTCGACATTGCCGAGGGCGAGTCCGAGATCGTTGCCGGTTTCCACGTGGAGTACTCGGGAATGGCCTTCGCGGTCTTCTTCCTGGCCGAGTACGCCAACATGCTGCTCATCTCGTTCCTCGCGGCGACTCTGTTCCTGGGCGGGTGGCACTCGCCCTTCGAGGGGCTGCCGGTGCTTGGGCCAGCGTTCGACTGGGTCCCCGGGATCGTCTGGCTGTTCGCGAAGGCTGCCTTCTTCGCCTTCTGCTACCTGTGGTTCCGCGCCACCTTCCCGCGCTACCGCTACGACCAGCTCATGCGGCTGGGCTGGAAGGTTCTGATCCCGGCCACCGTGGTCTGGCTGGTGGTGCTCACCGGCTTGGTCTACGGCGGCGTCGGTCCTTGGTTCTGACGGGGGTACGGTCATGAGACCGCTAAACGACTATCTGAACAGCTTCCTGTTCACCGAGCTGCTGCGCGGACTGCGGCTGACGGCGGGGCACATGTTCTTCCGACGCAGCGTCACGCTGGAGTTCCCGGAAGAGCGGGCGCCGAAGTCGCCGCGTTTCCGGGGGCACCTGGCCCTGCGTCGATACCCCAACGGCGAGGAGCGCTGTATCGCCTGCAAGCTCTGCGAGGCGGTGTGCCCGGCGCTGGCGATCACCATCGATTCACACCAGCGCGCCGACGGCACACGGCGCACCACGCGCTACGACATCGACATGTTCAAGTGCATCTACTGCGGCTTCTGCGAGGAGTCCTGCCCGGTAGACTCCATCGTCCTGACCCGGCTCGACACCTTCCACATGGAGCGTCGCGAGGAGCGGGTCGCCGACAAGCAGAAGCTGCTGGCCATGGGTGACAAGTACGAGAGCCAGCTGGCGGCCGATCGCGCCGCCGATGCGCCCTACCGGTAATGGGAGCCTCGGGCTTATGGAACAGGTGATCTTCTACATCTTCGCCGGGGTGCTGCTGTTCGCGGCGACCATGGTGATCTCCGTGCGCAACCCGGTCCACGCGGCGCTGTTCCTGGTGCTCGCGTTCTTTAACGCTGCGGTGATCTGGGTACTGGCCGGTGCCGAGTTCCTCGGCATCGCCCTGGTGTTGGTGTACGTCGGCGCGGTGATGGTGCTCTTCCTCTTCGTGCTGATGATGCTCGATATCAACATCGCCCCGATGCGCGAAGGGTTTACCCGCTACCTGCCGGTCGGGGCACTGGTGGCGGTCCTGATGGCCGCGCAGCTGGTGGCGGTCATCGTCTCCGAGCGGGCGGACCTGGTCAGTGGGACCATCCCCGAGCCGGCGGCGGACGTGAACAATATCCAGGCGATTGGCGGGGTGTTGTACACGGTCTACGTCTACCCGTTCGAGATCGCGGCGGTGATCCTACTGCTGGCCATCGTTGCCGCGATCACCCTGACGCTGCGCCGGCGCGAGGGGACGCACAAGCAGGATGTGCCCCGGCAGCTGTCGGTCAAGAAGGACGACCGCCTGCGCATGGTGCGCATGAAGTCCTCGCGACGGCAGGACCATACGCGGAACTGAGGGCCCGAAGCCGGGCAAACGACTAGCGAAGGCAAGCAGGAAGGCCCAATGATCGAGCTGTCCGATTTCCTGATCCTGGGGGCGTTGCTGTTCTCCCTCGGCGTGGCAGGCATCTTCCTCAACCGGAAGAACGTGATCCTGCTGTTGATGTGCATCGAGCTGATCCTGCTCGCCGTGAACATCAACTTCATCGGCTTCTCCGCCTATCTGGAGGATATAGCCGGGCAGATCTTCGTCTTCTTCATCCTCACCGTGGCGGCGGCGGAGGCGGCCATCGGCCTGGCCATCGTCGTGGTCCTGTTCCGCTCACGCGGCGACATCAACGTTGCCGCCCTGGATGCGATGAAGGGGTAAGCCATGGAGACGGTCCTCTACGCCATCGTCCTCTTTCCGCTGGTCGCCGCCGCCATCGCTGGCATGGCTGGCGGCTGGATCGGACGCGCCGGAGCCCACTGGGTGACCATCCTCGGTGTCGCCATTTCCTGCGCCCTTTCCTTCTGGGTGCTGCACGGCCTGGTCTGGGGCGATCTGGAGCCGGTGGACTTCACCGTCTACACGTGGGCCTCGGTAGGCGACCTGAGCTTCGAGATCGGCTTCCTGGTCGACCGGCTCACCGCGGTGATGATGGCCACCGTCACCTTTGTCGCGCTGATGGTCCATATCTACACCATCGGCTACATGCACGACGACCCAGGCTATCAGCGGTTTTTCAGCTACATCGCGCTGTTCACCTTCGCCATGCTGATGCTGGTCATGGCGAACAACCTGCTGCAGCTGTTCTTCGCCTGGGAGGCTGTCGGGCTCGTCTCTTACCTGTTGATCGGTTTCTGGTACACCCGCGAGAGCGCCATCTTTGCCAACCTCAAGGCGTTTCTGGTCAACCGCGTGGGGGATCTGGGGCTGCTTCTGGGCATCGCCGTACTGGCTGGTGCCTTTGGCACGCTCCACTACGGCGAGATCTTCGCGGCGGTGGAGGCCGATCCCGGCCGGACGCTGAACCTCTTCGGCGCCGCCGAGTGGAGCCTGGTGACCGTCGCCGCGCTGCTGATCTTCATCGGCTGCATGGGCAAGTCGGCCCAAGTCCCGCTCCATGTCTGGCTGCCGGACTCCATGGAGGGCCCAACGCCCATCTCGGCGCTGATCCACGCCGCGACCATGGTGACCGCCGGCATCTTCCTGGTCGCCCGCATGTCGCCGGTCTTCGAGCTGTCCACGGTGGCGCTGACCGTGGTCCTGGTCGTGGGTGCGCTGACGGCCTTCTTCATGGGCTTGATCGGGCTGGTACAGAACGACATCAAGCGGGTCATCGCCTACTCCACGCTCTCCCAGCTCGGCTACATGGTCGCGGCCCTGGGCGTGTCGGCCTACGCGGCCGGTGTCTTCCATCTGTTCACCCACGCCTTCTTCAAAGCACTGCTCTTCCTCGGGGCCGGCTCGGTGATCATCGCCCTGCACCACGAGCAGGACATGCGCAAGATGGGCGGGCTGGCCCGGTACATGCCGGTGACCTACATCGCCATGCTGGTCGGCACCCTGGCGCTGATCGGCATCCCCGGCTTCTCTGGCTTCTTCTCGAAGGACGCCATTATCGAGGCCGTGGGGTACTCCGCCGGCGGCTGGGCCACCTTCGCCTATTGGCTGCTGGTGCTCGGGGTCTTCGTCACCGCGCTCTATAGTTTCCGCCTGCTGTTCATGGTCTTTCACGGCGAGGAGCGCATGGACGAGCACGCCCGCAAACATCTGCACGAGAGCCCGCTGGTGGTGACCGTGCCGCTGGTGCTCCTGGCGGTGCCCTCGGTGCTGATCGGCCTGTTCACCTTCGGGCCGATGGTCATGGGCGACTTCTTCTACGCCGACGGGTCGATCCGCGTGCTTGCCGATCAGACCGGCCTGGATCGCCTGGCGGACGGGTACACCGGGGTTCTGGGCTTCATGGCCCACGCGTTGGTGACGCCGGTGCTCTACCTGGTGCTGGCCGGTGTCTTCGTGGCCTGGCTGCTCTACCTGCGTCGCCCTGACCTGCGGGAACGGGTGGTGGCGCCCCTGCGTCCGCTGCAGCGGGTGCTGGAGCACAAGTACGGGTTCGACTGGCTCTACATCCGCGGGTTCACGGATGGCGGTCGAGCGATCGCCGGGCTGCTGTCGAAGGTCGGGGATCGCTGGCTGATCGACGGGCTGCTGGTCAACGGGTCGGCGCGTCTGATCGGCCGGGTCGCTGCCGGGGCGCGGTACTCACAGACCGGGTACCTGTATCACTACGCCTTCGTCATGGTCATCGGCGTACTGCTGCTGATCTCATTCTTCGTTGTGCGAACGCTGTTCGCCTAGTGCGCGGCTTCGGAACGGACGCGCAAGAACGCAGGGGAAGAACGGATGTTCGACGGTTGGTTGCTTAGCCTGATTATCTGGCTGCCGATCCTCGGCGGTGCCGCGGTGCTGGCCGTTGGCCAGCGCTCGGAGGTGGCGGTCCGGGAACTGGCCACCGGCGTGGCCGGGCTGACGTTCCTGTTCAGCCTTGTGCTCTGGTTCGCCTTTGAACCCGGGAGCGGCATGCAGTTCGTGGAGAAGCGCGACTGGGTGCCGACCTTCGACATCCACTACCACCTGGGGGTGGACGGTATCTCCATGCCGCTGGTGGTGCTGACCGCCTTCGCCACGCTGTTGGTGGTGGTCGCCGGTCGCAGCGGGCTCACCTATCGGCCGGCGCAGTACATGGGTGCCTTCCTGATCATGGAGGGGCTGATGGTTGGCGTCTTCGCGGCGCTCGACGCCATCCTCTTCTATGTTTTCTGGGAGGCGATGCTGGTGCCGATGTTCCTGCTCATCGGTATCTGGGGCGGCGCCAACCGCATCTACGCCACCATCAAGTTCTTCCTCTACACCTTCCTCGGTTCGGTGCTGATGCTCATCGCCTTCCTCTATCTGCGTTGGGAGGCGGGCAGCTTCGGCGTACTCGATTTCCACGGGCTGAGCATCGGGCTCGAGGCGCAGATCCTGATCTTCCTGGCACTGCTGGCGGCTTTTGCCGTCAAGGTGCCGATGTGGCCAGTACACACCTGGCTCCCCGATGCACACACCGAGGCGCCCACCGGTGGCTCGGTGATCCTGGCGGCGATCACCCTGAAGATGGGCGCCTACGGGTTCCTGCGCTTCGCGCTGCCCATCGCGCCGGAGGCGAGCCAGGAGCTGGCCTGGCTGGTGATCGCCATGTCGCTGATCGCCATCGTCTACATCGGTTTGGTGGCCATGGTCCAGGAGGACATGAAGCGGCTGATCGCCTACTCATCGATCGCCCACATGGGCTTCGCCACCCTGGGGTTCTTCGTCATCTTCCAGGCCGGTCTCGGTGCCGAGGCCGGGGACGGCGCCCTGATGGCGATGACCGGCGGCTACGTCCAGCTGATCTCCCACGGGTTCATCTCAGCGGCGCTGTTCCTGTGCGTCGGCGTGCTCTACGACCGGATGCACACCCGGAACATCGCCGACTACGGTGGTGTGATCAACCGCATGCCGATCTTTGGCGCCCTCTTCGTGGTTTTCGCCATGGCCAACGCGGGCCTGCCCGGGACCTCCGGCTTCGTCGGCGAGTTCCTGGTCATCCTCGGCAGCTACCAGGCCAGCTTCTGGTACGCCGCCATCGCCGGTCTGACCCTGATCGTCGGAGCTGCCTACTCGCTGTGGCTGGTCAAGCGGGTCATCTTCGGTCCGGTGGCCAACGAGCGGGTGGCTGCGCTGAACGACCTCGACCGGCGCGAGTTCATGCTGCTCGGCGTGCTGGCGGTGCTGGTGATCGGCGTCGGTGTCTATCCCCAGGCGCTGGTCGCTGTGGCGGAGCCGACCCTGGTCGAGTTGTTGAACGACGTCTCTGCAGCGCTCCCGGCTGCCCGGTAAGGAAGGAGAGGCAATGAGCTTCGAGACGCCCGATTTCTCCCTGGCGCTGCCGGAAATCTGGTTGCTGGCGGCCACCTGCGGCGTGCTGGTGGTGGACCTCTTCTCCAGTGATGCCCGGCGTAGCGCGACTTTCTATCTGACCCAGGGGGCGCTGCTGGTGACGGCGGTGCTGGCCCTGAGTACCCAGTGGGGCGTGAACGAGGTGACCTTCTCGGGCCACTACGTTGCCGACTCCCTGGGTGCAGTGGTCAAGGCCTCCGTGGCACTGCTGTCCATGCTGGCCCTAGCCTACACGCGGCCCTATCTGGGCGACCGCGGGTTGCTCCAGGGGGAGTTCTACCTGCTGGCCCTGTTCGCCAACCTGGGCATGCTGGTGATCGCCTCCGGCGCCAGCCTGCTCAGCTTGTATCTCGGCCTGGAGCTGCTGTCGCTGGCCCTCTACGCCCTGGTGGCCTATCACCGCGACTCGCGCCGTGCGGCTGAGGCGGCCATGAAGTACTTCGTTCTCGGTTCGCTGGCCTCCGGCATCCTGCTCTACGGCATGTCGATGGTCTACGGCGCTACCGCGAGCCTGGAGCTGTCGGTGATCGCCGAGGTGGCGGGCCGCCACTCCGATCCACTGATGCTGCTCTTCGGGGTGGTGTTCATGCTGGTGGGCGTGGCCTTCAAGCTCGGTGCCGCGCCGTTCCATGCCTGGGTGCCGGACGTCTACCAGGGCGCCCCCACGCCGGTGACCCTGTTCCTGAGTACGGCGCCGAAGGTGGCGGCCGTGGCGCTGTTCATGCGGTTGCTGGTCGACGGTCTGGGACCGATGCACGAGCAGCTTGAGCCGATGCTGATGATCCTCGCCGTGGCCTCGCTGCTGGTCGGCAACCTGATCGCCATCGTGCAGACCAACTTCAAGCGCATGCTGGCTTACTCGGCCATCGCCCACGCCGGGTTCATCATGGTCGGGTTTACCGCCGGTACCGATGCCGGTCACGCGGCCGCGCTGTTCTACACCATCGCCTACAGCATCATGGCGGCCGGCGCGTTCGGCATGATCACGGTGCTGGCCCGCTCTGGGTTCGAGGCTGAGGAGATCGCCGATCTGCGCGGGCTCAACGAGCGTCATCCGGTTTACGCCGGGGTGCTGCTGCTGGTGCTGGTGTCGATGACCGGCATTCCCGGTACGGTCGGCTTCTACGCCAAGTACCTGGTGCTCCAGGCGGCCGTCGAGGCGGGGCACATCCCGCTGGCGATCTTTGCCGTAGTGGCGGCCGTGGTTGGGGCCTTCTACTACCTGCGGGTGCTTAAGGTCGTCTATTTCGACCGCCCCGAGGCGGAGGCCGACACGCAGGCGCTGCCGGCCCCCGGCGCGTCCTCCGCCATCCGCAGCTTGGTGGTCGTCAACGGTGTGGCGGTCCTGGTGCTCGGGATCTTCCCCGAGCGGTTGATCGCCCTGTGCCAGGCGGCCCTGGGACTGTGACGGTGGATCGGCTCGCGAAGGCGGGGACGGCTTGATGTTTGCATAGGGTCCCCGTATAATCCTCTTTAACAGTTGCGGGGTGGAGCAGTCTGGTAGCTCGTCGGGCTCATAACCCGAAGGTCGCAGGTTCAAATCCTGCCCCCGCTACCAATCCGGAAAGGCGGCCCATGGCCGCCTTTTTTGTGGGCGCTTGACGGACGGTCCCGTTGGGTCAGCCGGCGTGGGCCGTGCGCTTTTTTGTCACCTGGCGCGTGTGTATAATCGCCGGCTGAAGCTGCGAGGGTGGTTGGGCTCGCAGGCTCTTTGGACACGCCCGCCGTCGGTTCGCCGACGAGCGGACTCGGGGGGAGGGCCTTGGGCCCTCTTTTTGTTTGTGGTGCCGGATGTCTCAGATCCAGACGCTTCACTCGTTACTCGAACCGACGGTGGCCGGGCTCGGCTATGAACTGGTCGGGGTCGAGCTGACCGGGGCAAAGGGCAATCGCACGCTGCGCGTGTTCATAGACACGCCCGCGGGCATTCGCCTGGAGGACTGCGAGGCGGTCAGTCACCAGGTCAGCGGTCTGCTCGATGTCGAGGACCCGATCGAGGGGGCCTACCATCTCGAGGTCTCCTCGCCGGGACTGGACCGGCCGATCTTCAAGTCGGCGGATTACGATCGCTTCAGCGGTGAGCGCATCCAGCTGCGCCTGCTGGAGCTCTACGAGGGGCGTCGCCGGGTCAAGGGCGTCCTGCTGGGACTGGATGATGAATTCGTGCGGGTGCGCGATGTCGACGGGATCGAGCTGCGCATCCCCCTGGAGCTGATCGACCGGGCGCGGCTGGATCTCGAGCCGTGAAGGGCGTCGGCCGCAGAAGAACAGCGGAGTCGGAGGCATGAGTAGAGAAATCCTGTTGGTCGTGGAGGCCACCTCCAATGAGAAGGGCGTGGACCGGGAGGTGATCTTCGAGGCCATTGAAGCGGCCCTGGCCTCGGCCACGCGCAAGCGGCACATGGAGGACATCGACGCCCGGGTCGCGGTGGATCGGCAGACCGGTGACTACGCCACCTATCGACGCTGGGAGGTGGTGCCCGATGAGGAGTCCGTGGAGGAGCCGCAGCGCCAGATCAGTCTGGAGCGCGCCCGCGAGCGGGACGCCGGTGCCGAGGTGGGGGGCTACGTCGAAGAGCCGATCGAGTCCGTGGACTTCGGCCGCATCGCGGCGCAGACCGCCAAGCAGGTTATCGTGCAGAAGGTGCGCGAGGCCGAGCGGGCTCAGATCGTCGACGCCTACAAACACCGGATCGGTGAGTTGGTCAACGGCACGGTCAAGCGCATGGAGCGCGGCAGTGCCATCATTGATCTGGGCGAGAACACCGAGGCGCTGGTCTCCCGCGAGGATCTGATCCCCCGCGAGGCGATCCGGCCCAACGACCGGATTCGCGGCTATCTGCGCGACGTCCGCTCTGAACCGCGCGGGCCGCAGCTGTTCGTCAGCCGCACGGCCAACGACTTCCTGGTCGAGCTGTTCAAGATCGAGGTGCCCGAGGTCGGTCAGGGGCTGATCGAAATCCTCGGCGCCGCCCGTGACCCGGGCATGCGTGCCAAGATCTCGGTACGTGCCCTGGATCCCCGCATCGATCCGGTCGGGGCCTGCGTCGGCATGCGCGGCTCGCGCGTGCAGGCGGTCTCCAACGAGCTCAGTGGCGAGCGCATCGACATCATCCCGTGGGACGAGAACCCGGCACAGTTTGTCATCAACGCCCTGGCGCCGGCCGAGGTCGAGTCCATCGTGGTCGACGAGGATCGTGGCGCCATGGATGTGGCCGTGGCCGAAGAGCAGCTCTCACAGGCCATCGGCCGTGGCGGGCAGAATGTGCGCCTGGCCAGCGAGCTTACCGGCTGGGAGCTCAACGTGATGACCGCCGAGGAAGCCGAGGCCAAGAGCGAGCGCGAGGCCGGCGAACTGGTACAGCTGTTTGTCGAGCACCTGGATGTCGATGAAGACGTTGCCGGGGTGCTGGTCCAGGAAGGGTTCTCCAGCATCGAGGAGGTGGCCTATGTGCCCACCGCCGAGCTGCTGGAGATCGAGGAATTTGACGAGGATATCGTCGAGGCCCTGCGCAGTCGCGCCCGGGACGTGCTCCTGGCCCAGGCGATTGCCGAGGAGGCCAACGAGAACCAGCCTAGCGAGGAGCTGCTGGCCCTCGAAGGGATGGATGAGCAGACGGCAAAGGCCCTGGCTGAGCGCGGCGTCGTCACGGTTGAGGATCTGGCCGACCAGTCCGTGGACGACCTGCTGGAGGTCGAAGGCATGGATGAGGATCGGGCCGGGCAGCTGATCATGAAGGCCCGCGAGCCTTGGTTCGCGGCCAGTGAGGGCGGCGAGCGCGCCGACTGAAAAGAGGGGACACGACGAGGTCTCTGACTTGGGCCGCGTCCGGAGAGTGTTATATGGCGGAAACGACGGTAAAAGAATTTGCGCAGACGGTAGGGATCCCGGTGGAACGGCTTCAGGCTCAACTGGAGGCGGCGGGACTCGGCCGGCGCGACGACGATGCAGCCCTCTCGGCGGAGGACAAGGCGACGCTGCTGGCTCACCTGAGGCAGGGGAGTGCTGCCCAGGACGAGGAGGGCGGCGGCTCCGACGGATCCCCCAAGAAGATCACCCTCAAGCGGCGCAGTCACAGCCAGCTTAAGATGCCGGCGGGCCGCGATGCGGGCAGTCGTGGTCCGCGGCAGACGCGCACGGTCAATGTCGAGGTCCGCAAGCGGCGCACCTACGTCAAGCGCAGCGATATCGAGGCCGAGGAGAAGCGCAAGCAGGAGGAGGCCGAAGAGGCCGCCGCACAGCTTGAGCGCGCCCTCGAGCAGGAAGAGGCTCAGCGCGAGGAGGACGCCGCCGAGGCCCAGCGCACCAGCGACCAGGCAGCGCCCGCCGCTGACGAGGCCGCACCGGCCGATGAGGCCTCCAGTGACGCGGTCGCGCCGGAGGCGACGGCGGAAGAGGGCAGTGCGGAAACCGCTGCCGCGGAGGCATCCGACGCCGAAGAGCAGGCAGCGGCGGAGCCGGAGGAGACGGCGGCCGACCAGACCGCTCGCGCCCAGGCCGAAGCCCTCAAGGAGAAGCCCAAGAGTCAGCAGGACGAGGCCAAGAAGCGGGAAGAGGAGCGGGAGCGCAAGCGCGCCGAACTCGAGGCCAAACGCGAGCGCGAGGCTGAGGAGCGCGCCCAGCGCAAGCAGGAGGCCAAGCCGAAGAAGAAGAAGAAGGAAGAGCAGTCCGCTGGGGGCCGTGGCGCCGGCAGTCGACGCGGAGGCAAGAAGCGCGGTGGCGGTACGGCGGCCAGGCAGCTGCAGCAGGAGTTCGAGCGCCCGACCGCGCCGGTCGTCCGTGAGGTCGAGATTCCCGAGACGATCACGGTGGCCGAGCTCGCTGACCGGATGAGCGTCAAGGCCGCCGTGCTGATCAAGGAGATGATGAAGCAGGGCGTGATGGCCACGATCAACCAGGCCATCGACCAGGAGACCGCGGCGATCCTCGTCGAGGAGATGGGCCACAAGCCCAAGCTCGAGCGCGAGGACGACGTCGAGGAGGAACTGCTGCGCCAGAGCGAGGAGCCCGAGGGCGAGCAGATCGGTCGGGCGCCGGTGGTGACCGTGATGGGCCACGTCGACCACGGCAAGACATCGCTGCTCGACCACATCCGCCGCTCCAAGGTGGCTTCCGGCGAGGCCGGCGGAATCACGCAGCATATCGGCGCCTACCGCGTCGAGGGTGAGAACGGTAGCGCCACCTTCCTCGATACGCCCGGCCACCAGGCGTTCACTGCCATGCGGGCCCGGGGCGCGCAGATGACCGACATCGTCGTGCTCGTGGTGGCCGCCGATGACGGTGTCATGCCGCAGACCAAGGAGGCCGTCGACCACGCTCGCGCCGCCGAGGTGCCGATCGTCGTGGCGGTCAACAAGATGGACAAGGAGGACGCGGATCCCAACCGCGTCAAGCAGGAACTCGCCCAGATGGAGGTCATCCCGGAGGAGTGGGGTGGCGACGTGCAGTTCGTCCACGTCTCGGCGATGACGGGCGAGGGTGTGGACGAGTTGATCGAGGCCATCGTCCTCCAGGCCGAGTTGCAGGAGCTCAAGGCTGTCAAGGATTGCCCGGCTCGCGGCGTGGTTCTTGAGTCCAGCCTCGACAAGGGCCGCGGTCCGGTGGCCACGGTGCTGGTCCAGAACGGCTACCTGCATCGCGGCGACACGGTCATCTCCGGCACCGAGTTCGGCCGTGTCCGGGCTCTGGTGGATGAGCACGGCCAGCGCGTCAACGAGGCCGGCCCGTCGACCCCGGTGGAGGTGTTGGGTCTTTCCGGGCTGCCGGATGCCGGCGATGACTTCATGGTGGTCGAGGACGAGCGCAAGGCCCGCGAGGTGGCCGAGAGCCGCACCGAGCGTCAACGTGAGAAGCGCCTGGCGCAGCAACAGGCGGCCCGGATGGAGAACCTCTTCTCGCAGATGAAGGAGGACGAGGTCTCCACCATCAACCTGCTGGTCAAGGCCGACGTCCACGGTTCCGCTGAGGCGCTGCGGCAGTCGCTGGAAGACCTCTCCCACGAGGAGGTTCGCGTGCGCGTGGTCTCCTCCGGTGTAGGTGCCATCACGGAGTCGGACGTCAATCTGGCGCTGGCCTCCGAGGCGATCCTTATCGGCTTCAATGTCCGCGCCGACGCTGCAGCCAAGCGCATGGTTCAGGAGAACGGCGTCGACCTGCACTACTACAGCGTCATCTACGACGCCATCGAGCAGGTCAAGAACGCCATCTCCGGCATGCTCGAGCCGGCCCTGGAGGAGCACATCCTGGGCACGGCGGAGGTTCGCGAGGTGTTCCGCTCGTCGAAGCTCGGTCAGGTGGCCGGCTGCCTGGTGGTCGACGGCGTGGTCCGCCGCCGCAACCCGATCCGGGTCCTGCGCGAGAGCGTGGTGATCTTCGAGGGTGAACTGGAGTCCCTGCGGCGGTTCAAGGATGACGTCAACGAAGTGCGTGCCGGCACCGAGTGTGGTATCGGCGTGAAGAACTACAACGACGTCCGCGTTGGCGACCAGATCGAGTGCTACGAGCGGATCGAGGTGCAGCGGAGCCTGTAGCGCAGACATGGCGAAGGACTATCCGCGCAGCCGGCGGATCGCCGAGCAGCTTCGACGCGAGCTTGCCGAGGTGATTCGCGACGACGTCGATGACCCCCGGGTGGGGTCAGTGACCATCTCGGAGGTGCAGGTTAGCCGTGACCTGGCCCATGCGACCGTGTACGTCACCGTTCTCGGCGCCGAGGCGGCCGAGGCGCAGGCCGGGATCGATGTCCTGAACCGAGCCCACGGGTTCCTGCGCAGCCAGGTGGCCCGGCGCATCCGTGCCAAGCGAACGCCGAGCCTGCGCTTCCTGCACGACACCGCCTTCGATCGCGGTGCGCGGCTGAGTGCCCTCATCGATGAGGTGGCACCGCCGCCTGCGGACGACGAATCGAGCAAGGAGTAGAAGGCGAATGGCGAAAAGGCGGGGTGGTCGCAACGTCACCGGCGTGCTGCTGTTGGACAAGCCGGCGGGCGTGACCTCCAATAAGGCCCTGCAACAGGTCAAGCGGCTCTTCGGGGCGCGCAAGGCCGGGCACACGGGCAGTCTCGATCCGCTGGCCACCGGGCTGCTGCCGATCTGCTTCGGCGATGCCACCAAGGTCTCCGGGTTCCTGCTCGACGCGGATAAGAGATACGTGGTCACCTGCAAGCTGGGCGTGGCCACCGATACCGGGGACGCCGAGGGCACCGAACGCGACCGTGCCGAGGTCCCGGGGCTGGACCCGGAGAGCGTCGAGCCGGTCCTGGCCGATTTTCGCGGGTCCATCGAGCAGCTGCCGCCGATGTATTCGGCCATCAAACACCAGGGGCAGCGGCTCTACGACCTGGCGCGTCAGGGGGTCGAGGTCGAGCGCGAGCGCCGACGGGTGGAGATCTACGACCTGCAGCTTCTGGCCGTCCGCGGGGATGAGCTGGAGCTGTCGGTGCACTGCTCCAAGGGAACCTACATCCGCACGCTGGCCGAGGATATCGCCGAGGCGCTGGGCACCGTCGGCCACGTCTGCGCGCTGCGCAGGCTGGGGCTCGGGCCGTACCAGGACCCGGCGATGTGGACCGAGGAGATGCTCGCCGCACGCGCCGAGCAGGGGCGGGAGGCGCTGGACGCCACGCTGCTTCCCATGGACTCGGCCCTCCAGCAGTACACCGGGGTTGAGCTCGCCGACGATCTCGCCTACTTCGTGGTTCAGGGCCAGCCGGTCTTCGTCCCCAAGGCTCCCAGCGAGGGCTGGCTGCGGCTGTACGATCGCGCCGGCAACTTCCTGGGCATGGGGCAGGCCCTGGATGATGGCCGCATCGGGCCCAAGCGCCTGGTAGCACGCCGCTGACGGGAGAAGCCCGCTGCGCAGTTTCCCGCCGCTCGCGGGTGAATTCTTGTTCCTTTGCCCCCGCGAGGGCTACACTAACGGCCTTTATGGACAGGCCGAAATCGAGCGTATAGGTCAGGAGTCGTACATGTCGCTGAATGCTGAGAAAAAATCGGAGATCGTCGAGCAGTTCCGGCGCTCTCCGTCGGACACCGGGTCGCCCGAGGTGCAGATCGCGCTGCTCTCGGCGCGTATCCAGCACCTTACCGAGCACTTCTCGGTGCACAAGCAGGACCACCACTCTCGGCAGGGCCTGCTCAAGCTGGTCAGCCAGCGCCGCAAGCTGCTCGATTACCTCAAGCGCAAGGATCGGAGCCGCTACCAGGACGTCATCGAGCGTCTCGGCATTCGCAAGTAAGCGCAAGGGGTAAAAAACGATGAGCGAGAGCCAGCTATCCCTGACCCCGGTCAAGCGGAGCTTCCAGTTCGGTCAGCATCAGGTGACCCTGGAGACCGGGGGCGTGGCCCGACAGGCCGATGGCGCCGTCCTGGTGGACATGGCGGACACGGTGGTCCTGGTCACCGTGGTCGGCAAGAAGGACCCCGCCGCGGCACGCGACTTCCTGCCGCTGACGGTCAACTACCAGGAGCGCACCTACGCGGCGGGGCGCATCCCGGGGGGCTTCTTCAAGCGCGAGGGTCGTCCCTCCGAGAAGGAGACCCTGACCTGCCGCCTGATCGACCGGCCCATCCGGCCCCTTTTCCCCGAGGGGTTCCGCCAGGAGGTCCAGGTCATCGCCACGGTGCTCTCGCTCAACGACGAGGTTGATGCCGACATCCCGGCGATGATCGGCACCTCGGCGGCGCTGGCGCTATCCGGCATCCCGTTCGAGGGGCCCATCGGGGCCTGCCGGGTCGGGCACCTGGACGGTGAGTTCGTCCTCAACCCGACCTTCAGTCAGACCGCCGAATCGGACCTGGATCTGGTGGTCGCCGGTACCCGCGATGCCGTGCTGATGGTCGAGTCCGAGGCCAACCTGCTGCCCGAAAGCACCATGCTCGATGCCGTGCTCTACGGCCACGAGCAGATGCAGGTGGCCATCGACACCATCAACGACCTGGCCGCCGAGGCCGGCAAGCCCCGGTGGGACTGGCAGCCGCCTGAGAAGAACGAGTCGCTGGAGTCGGCCGTGGCCGATCGGGTGCGCCCGGAGCTCGAGGCGGCCTACCAGATCGCCGACAAGCAGGAGCGCAGCGAGCGGGTCGGCGCCCTGCGGGATAGGGCCATCGAGGAGCTGGCGGACGAAGAGCGCGAAGGCTGGAGCGCCGGCGAGGTCGGCGAGGCGTTCAAGACGCTGGAGAAGAAGATCGTCCGGGGCCGGATTCTGGCCGGCCATCCGCGCATCGACGGCCGCGACAACCAGACCGTGCGCCCGCTCAACGTTCAGGCAGGCGTGCTGCCGCGGACGCACGGGTCGGCGATCTTCACCCGCGGTGAGACCCAGGCGATCGTCGTCAGCACCCTGGGGACCGGCCGGGACGCCCAGGTCATCGACGCCCTGGAGGGCGAGCGCCGCGAGCCCTTTATGCTGCATTACAACTTCCCGCCCTACTGTGTTGGTGAAACCGGCTTCATCGGCTCGCCGAAGCGGCGGGAGATTGGCCACGGCAAGTTGGCCAAGCGCGGCGTCGAAGCCGTGATGCCCTCGGACGAAGAGTTCCCCTACGTCATCCGCGTGGTTTCCGAGGTTACGGAATCCAACGGCTCGTCATCGATGGCCACCGTCTGTGGCACCAGCCTGTCGCTGATGGACGCCGGTGTACCGCTCAAGGCCCAGGTGGCGGGGATCGCCATGGGGCTGATCAAGGAGGGCGACGACTTCGCCGTCCTGACCGATATCCTCGGTGACGAGGACCACCTCGGGGACATGGACTTCAAGGTGGCCGGCAGCAAGGACGGTGTCACCGCGCTGCAGATGGACATCAAGATCGACGGGATCACCCGCGAGATCATGGAGCGGGCCTTGGAGCAGGCGCGCTCGGGTCGGCTGCATATCCTCGACGAGATGAACCGGGTGATCGACAAGCCGCGCGAGCAGATGTCCGAGTACGCCCCGCGTCTGCTGACCATGAAGATCGACCCGGAGCGGATCCGCGACGTCATCGGCAAGGGCGGTGCCACCATCCGTGGCCTGACCGAGGAGACCGGCACCAACATCGATATCAGCGACGAGGGCGTAGTGACCATCGCTTCCGCCGACAAGGCCGCGGCCGAGGAGGCGAAGAAGCGCATCGAGCTGCTGACCGCCGATGTCGAGGTGGGCAAGGTCTACGAGGGCAAAGTGGCGAAGCTCATGGACTTCGGGGCCTTCGTCAACATCCTGCCCGGCCGGGACGGTCTGGTGCACATCTCTCAGATCTCCAACAACCGGGTCGAGAACGTCGCCGACGAGTTGGCCGAGGGCGACTCGGTACGGGTCAAGGTGCTCGAGGTGGACCGGCAGGGCCGGATCCGGCTGTCCATGAAGGCGGTCGAGGAAGAGTAACCACGAACCGACCGCTGCAGTCGTTGCGGCGCTGGCTTGCTGCCGGCGCCGCGGCGGCTACCCTGATAAGGGGACACCGACCGATCCCCGGGAGGTTGCAGTGGTCGAGGCCCAACCTAGAGACGCCGAGCACGCGGCTTTGCTCGTCGTCGACGTCCAGCCGGACTTCATGCCCGGCGGCGCGTTGCCGACCCAGGGCGGTGAAGAAGTCGTAGCCCCCATTGCCCGCTTGCTCGAGCGGGCGCCCGTGCGCTACGTGGTAGCTACTCAGGACTGGCATCCGCCGGGGCATATCTCTTTCGCTTCCAGCCATCCGGGGTGTTCCCCCTTCGAGGTGATTGAGCTCCACGGTGTCGAGCAGGTGCTGTGGCCCGATCACTGTGTACAGGACACGCCCGGGGCGGCCCTGCACGACGGGATCCCTTGGCGCTACGCGGATCTTGTGCTGCGCAAGGCCACCGACCCGCTGGTCGACTCCTACAGCGCTTTCCGCGAGAATTTCGCGCCCGATGGGCGGCGACCCTCGACGGGGCTGGCCGGCTATCTCCGCGAACTCGGTGTCGAGCAAATCTACGTCTGCGGGTTGGCGCGGGACTACTGCGCGCTCTGGAGCGCGGAGGATGGTGCCCGGGCCGGCTTCCGGGTGCACTTCCTGTGGGACCTGACCCGTCCGGTGGATGCCAGCAACGACGCCTCGGTGCAGCGGACGCTGCAGGCTGCGGGCGTGGAGGTTGTCAGCGGGGCGCCGTGAGGCGTTCTCAGGCGAAGAAGCCGTGCAGGTGCCAGCCGTAGGGAGGGCGGTGGTCGCGATAGACCCAGAGACGGCTACCGCCCGGGGCGCGGGCTACGTAGTAGTCGCGCACCACGTCCTCGCCGTCCCACCAACCGCTCTCGATCCGTTCCGGGCCGGCCTCCAAGTGGAGGGGGCCGCCCCAGTATGGGTGGTCCTCGCTACTGCGCAGCCGCTGCGGACGGCGTAGCAGCCAGGCTGGTCGCGGTGGCGTGGCGACGGGCGGCTGATCGGGGTGTTCCAGTGGGATGCGGCGCCAGGCCCGCTCCGGGCGCGGGTCTGGGCAAACGGCCAGGCGGTGGACGCAATCGGTTCCCAGGCGGGCGATGAGCCGTTCGCTCAGGGTGCGGACGGCCTCGGTGCTGGTGCCGACCTCCTCGAAGAGCTGGCCGCTGGTGCCGTGGTACGGGAGCAGCTGATCCGCCTCGAGGCGGATAGCCACCGCCACATCGGGGAGCCTCTGGCGCTCCAGTCGGTGGCGGGCGATGTGGGCCATGTGTTCGAGGTCGCGGGTCGGGCGCAGGAACCCCAGCGTCAGTCGAGTCTCCGGCGCGTCGGGGTGTTCCAGGATGACGGTGGCCTGTTGGACCCCGGCGTCGATGCCACGCAGCATCCCCACCAGGGCGCGCAGCAACCGGTGCAGGCCGAAGCCGGCGGCCCGGGTGGCGGTCGTCGGGGCCGGCAGTTCCAGGCGGCCGCGGTAGTGCTGCGGCGGCGTGATGCAGTGGCGCGGTTCGGGCCGTTCGCCGAGGGCCTGCTCCAGCCTGCGCACGGGGGGATCGCCGATGCGGCGACGCAGGCCACTGCGGGGCATGCGCAGGCAGTCGCCCAGACGGCTCAGTCCGAGGGCGTCCAGGGCTTCCTGCTGGGCCGGGGTCGGATCGAGGAGCTGGCAGGGCAGGGGCATCAGGGTGTGGCGGAGCGTCCGGCGGTCCGTCACCCAGGTGCCCGGGCTGGCCCGCGCGAGCAGCCGGGCGCCCTGGGGCGTGGGGGCAGCAGCCAAGTATGCCGGAGTCTGGCCCAGCCCCTGCAAACCCTCCCGGGCGTGGCGTCGGATCTCCCCCGGTCCCCCGAACAGCCGCTGGCTGCCGCCGACCTCAAGGAAGACGGTGTCGGGGGGGGCGAGACTCACCTGATGCGTGAGCTCCAGGCCCCACAGGCCGACTTGCTCGAGGGTGTGCCCTGCCGAGGCCGGGGGCTCGGCGGCCAGCGCAGGCAAGCGGACAGCGAGCCACAGCGGGCTGGTGTGTGGCTCCGGCATGGTTGGGGCGCAGCGTGTCGTGCTAGAGGGGCAGGGGCAACTGCCCCGCGGCGGTGCGGGAGCGAGCGTCCTGCCGTCGTGGCTGGCGCCGCGGAGACGGTGCAGCCTGACGGGGCTGGTCACCGGCCGGCGCCTCCCGGAGGGCAGATTCGGCTGCTGCTGCGGTGCCCTCGGTGCGTGGAGAGGGGTAGCGCGCCTCGGTGGTGTTTCGGGCTTCGGTGGGGTTCGGAGGGGCAGCCTGTGCCGGCCGGAGCTGTAGCCGGCGCGGCTGGGCGCCGCGGCACTTGAGCAGGTCGACGCCGAGCGTGGCGTCCTCTTCCGGTTGTAGGGCGATACGGATTGCCGCCGTGGAGGCCTGGTGCCGTGCCTTGTGCGGCCGGAACAGGGCGGCCCAGCTTTCGCCGGTTTCGGCGGCCAGTTGCAGGCGGCGCAGGGCGGTCCGGTCTGCCTGCCGGGGCCAGCCGACCACAGCGCCGCAGGTTCCGCTCCGCAACGCCTGCTCCATGGCCCAGAGGTGCTCTTCGTGGGCGCGCGGGTGGATGAGCAGCACCCGTGAGAGGTCCAGCCCCGCGTGGGCCAGCCCCGGGGCGTAGGGGATGTAGGGCGGGGCGACCAGGGCCAGCCACTGCCTGCGCCGGCTCAGCGCTGCCAGGCTGGGCAGGATCAGCTGGAGTTCGCCGATGGCCGGTTGCTCGTGGAAGATCTCGGTCACGGTGCCCAGAGGCCAGCCGCCGTCGGGCAGGGCGGCGTCCAGTTCCGGATAACCGGTGCCGAGCGCGGGTTGCCGGGCGGTCTCGGCCCGGCGGCCAGGGCGCCAGATGCGCGGATCGTTCAACAGCGGTTGCAGGGCAGCTTCGCTCACGGTTGCGCCTCCTCAGTCGGACGCCGTGTCGTCTTCCGGACCGCGCGGGTGGAGCGGACTACGCAGCACGCCGACGCCGATGCCCTCGAGCACGGCATCCTGACCGTCCGCCGCCACCTCGATGACGGGGTAGTCCGGGTGGGCCGGGATCAGCCGCAGGACGCCATCGCGGCGTTCCAGGAACTTGACGGTGACTTCGTCGTGGAGGCGGATCACCACGATCTGCCCGTCCCGGGCCTCGGTGTCACGGCGAACGGCGAGCAGATCGCCGTCCAGGATGCCGGCATCGCGCATGCTTTCGCCGCGGACACGCAGCAGGTAATCGGCCGGCGGGGAGAACAGTGCAGCATCGACCTGGCAGTAGCGCTCGATGCTCTCCTCGGCCAGCAGCGGACTACCGGCGGCCACCCGCCCGACAACCGGGAGGCCGGTGCCGTCCGTTTCCTCGGTGGTCCGGGGTGCTTCGGGGTTGCCTCGGGCAGCGGCATCGGTCAGCCGGATGCCCCGCGAGGCGCCGCGCCGCATTTCGATGGCCCCCTTGCGGGCGAGCGCACGTAAGTGGGACTCGGCAGCGTTCGGTGAGCGGAAGCCGAGGCTCTGACAGATCTCGGCTCGAGTCGGGGGGTATCCCCGCTCCGCCACCGAGCGGCGGATGAGCTCGAGGATTTCGCGTTGGCGGTCTGTAAGGGTATCCATGGGTAGTACTATATACACAGATGGTTTTATGTACAACAGTGTGGATCGGCTCAGTCGTCAACCGCTCGTGCCGCGACGGGAGAGCGTTCTCCCTTGTCACGGCCCCGTTGCAGCCTGAAACTCTCCCCCTGAACCCTGAACCCTGAACCCTGAACCCCCGAGGCCCATGGTCCAATCCGCCCTAGCCGACATCGACGACGTCACCACCCTGGAGCCGGCCGCCTGGCTGCACCGCCTGCCGGTGTCGCTCAGCGACGCCGACCGCGAGCTGCTCGAGGGCGCCTGGGCGCGTGCGCGGGCCGGTTACGGGGAGCGGATGCGCGATTCCGGCGAGCCGTATTTCGCCCACGCTGTCTACACCGCGACCATCCTTGCCGAGCTGGGCCTGGACGCCGCGACCCTGGCGGCGGCGCTGATCCACGATCTGCCCGAGTTGCAGGAGGGCGCCATCGCCGGGCTGGGCAAGCATCTGGGTCCCGACATCGCCGAACTCGCCCAAGGGGTGTGCCGCATGCACGGCATCGGCCGGTTCCGTGACTCCGCCGAGCTTGAGTCGGCCATTCAGGGCGAGCGGGTTGAGGGATTGCGCAAGATGCTGCTGGCCATGGCCCGGGATGTCCGGGTGGTCTTCATCGCTCTGGCCGAGCGGCTGCACGACCTGCGCAGTTGCCGCGGGCTCGGCGAGGAGGAGCGCAGCCGCCTGGCCCGCGAGACGCGGGATATCTATGCGCCCCTGGCGAATCGGCTGGGTATCTGGCAGCTCAAGTGGGAGCTGGAGGATCTGGCGTTCCGTTATCTGGAGCCGGAGGCCTACATGGAGCTCGCCAAGCGCCTGGCCGAGCGCCGGCGCGATCGCGAGGCCTACATCGAGCAGGTTTGCAGCCAGCTGCAGGCGGCCATGGACGAGGCGGGCCTCGATGCCGAGGTCTACGGTCGCCCCAAGCATATCTACAGCATCTATCGGAAGATGCAGCGCAAGGGGCTGCGCTTCGACGACCTCTACGACCTGCGCGCCGTGCGTATCCTCGTCGACGATGAGCGCGCCTGCTACGCCGCCCTGGGGATCGTCCACGGCCTGTGGATGCCGATCCCGCGGGAGTTCGACGATTACATCGCAACCCCCAAAGAGAACAACTACCGCTCGCTGCACACCGCGGTGGCCGGCCCCGAGGGCAAGGCGGTGGAGGTGCAGATCCGTACCCACGAGATGCACGCCGAGGCGGAGCTGGGGATCGCCGCCCACTGGCGCTACAAGGAGGGCGGCAGGCAGGACGCGGAGTTTGAACAGAAGATCGCGTGGCTGCGCCAGATCCTCGAGTGGGGGCGCGAGGACGACGACGAGGGGGATTTCGTTGATCGTGTCCGTGCCGAGGTCTTCGCTGATCGGGTCTATGCCCTCACCCCGGGGGGAGACGTGATCGACCTGCCGCGGGGGGCGACGGCGCTGGATTTTGCCTACCACATCCATACTGGCCTGGGCCACCGTTGTCGCGGGGCGAAGATCAACAACCGGATCGCGCCGCTGACCCGCCCCCTGGAGAACGGCGATCGGGTTGAGATCCTCACCAGTCGCGAGGAGCGGCCAAGCCGCGACTGGATCAACCCGGAGCTGGGGTATCTCTACACCAATCGAGCGCGCACCAAGGTACGCACCTGGTTTCGGCAGCGCGATCACGACAAGAACGTGGCGGCAGGGCGCCAGGCGCTGGACAAGGAGTTGCGCCGTCTCGGGCTGGAGGAGGTGAGCACCGACGAGGTGGTCCGGCGTAGCCGCTACGCCCGGGCGGAGCTGTTCCTCTCGGCCCTAGGCCGGGGCGAAGTGACCTCTGGGCAGATCGCGGCCCTGCTGCGCGACCGGCTGCTGCCGCAGCAGCCGGAGCCCCCGGCGGCGCCCGAGCGGGCCCGCCGCCCCGAGAAACCGGGCGGTGACGATGACGTCACCGTGGAGGGCGTGGGCAACCTGCTGACCCGTATGGCCCGCTGCTGTGCCCCGGCACCCGGGGACCCGATCATCGGGTTCATCACCCGGGGCTCGGGGGTGACGATCCACCGTCAGGACTGCCGCAATGTGGAGCAGCTGCGGGAACGGGAGCCGGAACGTCTGCTCGACGTCAACTGGCGGACGGCTCCGGCCGGGCGCTATCCGGTGCGCATCCACGTCCGTACCGGGGTGCTTGACGGGCCACTGAGCGAGATCACCCGCCTGTGCGGCCACGAGGGGGTGCGCCTGGACGGCGTGCAGACCCACGCCGAGCCGGCGGACGCCTACCGCATCGATATCGATGTGCAGGTCAGCGACGTCCAGCAGCTCTCCCGGCTGATGGCCAAGCTCTCGGCCAGTGAGCGGGTGGAGCGCGTGTGGCGCGGCACATGAGAGAGCGCTAATATACCCTGGCTATCGACGGTCCCTGCCAGGAGTCACCATGCGTCCCGCTTACCAGATCCTCTTCGCCGCCCTGCTGATTGCCGGGGTGGCGTCCGGTGGTTATTGGCTGACGCGTGGCGAGCCGTCGCCCGCGGGTGGCCCCCCGGCGGGGCGCGAGGCGGTGGTCGAGACCGCCGGTGCAGAGCGGGCGACGATCCGCGATACCTTCCGGGCGACCGGAACCACCCGCGCCCGGGAGGCTGTCGATGTCGTCACCGAGGCGGCCGGACGGGTCACGGCCATCGGTTTCCAGGAGGGGGCTGCGGTGGGGGCCGGACAGACCCTGCTGGAGCTGGATGCCGAGCGGGAGCAAGCGGTGCTGGAGGAGGCCCAGGCCCACTTGGAGGACCTGCAGGCGCAGCTGCGTCGAACGCGCTCCCTGCGCGAGACCGGAGACGCCACCGAGCAGGATCTGGATACCCTGGTGGCCGGTGTCGCCGTGGCCGGCGCCCAGGTCCGGGTGGCCGAGGCCCAGCTGCGTGAGCGCCGCATCAGGGCTCCGTTTAAGGGGGTAACCGGGATGCGCGAGGTCAGCCTCGGTGCTTACGTGGACCCGCAGACCGTCATCACCACCCTCGATGATACTACCACCCTGCGTGTCGGTTTCTCGGTCCCGGAGCGGCTGCTCGGGCAGCTCGAGCCCGGGCTGCCGGTGACGGCCACCAGCGCTGGGTTCGCCGATCGCACCTTCTCCGGGGAGCTGCGCCGGATCGACAGTCGTGTCGACCCGATCACCCGTACACTGCGCCTGGAGTCCGAGATCGATAACCCGGACGGGCGTCTCAAACCGGGCATGTTCCTGCAGGTCGAGCTGGAGCTCGACCAGCGCGAGGCCGTCGTCATCCCCGAGGAGGCGCTGATCCTCGAGGGCCGGGCGCGTTACGTCTACCGCGTCGACGATGGCGTGGCCCACCGGGTGGCGGTGCAGAGCGGCCAGCGCCGCGACGGCCGGGTGGAGATCGTCGCCGGTTTGGAGGCCGCTGACCGGGTGGTGGCCCTCGGCCACCAGCGTCTGAGCGACGGCGCCCGGGTGCGGGTACGCAACCCGTCGGCCGACGCCGCAGCGACCGGTGACGGCCTGGCCGAGGCCGCCCGTTGATCCTCTCCGACATCGCGATCCGCCGCCCCGTGCTGGCCACCGTGGCCAGCGTGCTGATCGTCGTCCTCGGCATCGCCTCCCTCGCCCAGCTGCCGGTGCGCGAATACCCCGACATCGATCCCCCTGTGGTCTCCATCGAGACGCGCTACACCGGTGCCGCGCCGGCGGTGATCGACACCGAGATCACCGAGCTGATCGAATCGGCGGTGAGCAGTGTCGACGGGATCCGCTCGATGACCTCGGAGAGTCGCGACGGGCGCGGTGAGACGGATATCGAGTTCGAGGTGGGGCGGGATATCGACGCCGCCGCCAACGACGTGCGTGACGCCATCGGACGGATCCTCGACGACCTGCCCGCGGATGCCGACCCCCCGGTGGTGGCCAAGACCGAGGCCGACGCCCGGCCGATGATGTGGCTGTCCCTGAGCAGTAGCCGCATGAGCCCCGAGGAGATGACCGACTACGCCGACCGTCATCTGGTGGATCGGCTTTCGGTACTCGACGGGGTGGCGCGGGTGCGTATCGGCGGCGAGCGGCGCTACGCCATGCGCATCTGGCTCGACAGCGAGGCCCTGGCGGCCCGCGCCCTGACCGTCGAGGACGTGGAGAATGCCCTGCGCCGGGAGAACATCGAGCTGCCCGCCGGCGAGATCGAGTCGGTGGCCCGGCAGCTGACCGTGCGCACCGACACCCGGCTGCGCGATCGCGACGACTTCGCTCGCCTGGTCATTGAGCGCCGCGGCGACGAGCTGGTCCGCCTGGGCGAGGTAGCCCGGGTCGAACGCGGGGTGGAGGATGACGACACCGCCGTGCGCCTGGACGGCGAGACCGCGGTGGGGCTGGGGATCATTCGCCAGTCCCGGGCCAACACCATCGCCGTCGCCGACGCCGTGCTCGCCGAGATGGCCCGGCTCGAGGATCAGCTGCCCGCCGATCTGCGTCTGGTGGTCGGCTACGACGAGTCGCAGTTCGTGCGCCAGTCGATCCGCGAGGTGGTGCGCACCCTGCTGATCGCCGTCGGGTTGGTGGTGCTGACTATCTTCGTCTTCCTGCGCAGCCTGCGCGCCACCCTGATCCCTTCGGTGACCATCCCGGTGGCGGTAATCGGCGCGTTCATCGTCATGGGTCCGCTCGGCTTCTCGCTCAACGTCCTGACGCTGCTGGCGCTGATCCTGGCCATCGGGCTGGTGGTCGACGACGCCATCGTGGTGCTGGAGAACATCCAGCGGCGCATCGACGAGGGCGAGCCGCCGCTGCTGGCCGCCTACCGCGGCGTGCGCCAGGTGGGTTTCGCGGTCATTGCCACCACCATCTCGTTGGTGGCGGTCTTCGTGCCCATTGCGTTCATGGAGGGGAACGTCGGACGTCTGTTCACCGAGTTCGGGCTGGTGCTGGCGGCGGCGGTGGTGTTCTCCAGCTTCGTTGCCCTGACCCTGACGGGCATGCTTTGTTCCAAGTGGCTGCGCCCCCGGGCGGCACAGCCAGGGGGGCTCGAAGCGGTTGCCGAGCGGTTCTTCACCGGCCTGACCGGCGGCTACCGTCGTGCGCTGGGCGGTGCGCTGCAGGCGCCCATCGCCGTGCTCGGCGTCGGGGTGGCCGCCGCCGTCGGCGCCTATGCGCTCTATCAGGCGCTGCCCCAAGAGCTGACCCCCACCGAGGACCGCGGCGTGTTCATTGTCCCGGCGAGCGCGCCGGAGGGCAGCACCGCGGCGCACACCGATGCCGGCGTACGCGAGCTGGAGGAGATCCTGCGGCCGCTGCGCGAGGAGACTGGTGAGGCTCGTCGGGTGCTGAGCATCCTGGGCTTTGGCGGGCGCGCCAATAGCGCGTTCATCATTGTTGGCCTGGAGGACTGGGGCGATCGTTCGCGGAGTCAGCAGCAGATTGTCGCCGAGACCATGCCGCGGCTGATGGGCGTCCCCGGCGTGCGCGCCTTCGCCGTGAATCCCCCGGGTCTCGGCCAGAGCGGATTCCAGCAGCCGGTACAGTTCGTGGTCGGTGGCACCGATTACGATGAGGTAGCCGGCTGGACCGGGCGCATCCTGGATCGGGCCCGGGACGAAAATCCCCGCCTGGTCAACCTCGACAGCAGCTATGACGCCACGCGTCCGCAGCTCAACGTGCGCATCGACCGTGGCCGGGCCGCTGACCTCGGGGTCAGTGCCGAGGCGCTGGGGCGCACCGTGCAGACCCTGCTTGCCTCGCGCACGGTGACCGCTTACCTCGACCGCGGGCGCGAGTACGACGTCATGCTCCAGGCCGAGGCGGTGGATCGGCGCAACCCGGGCGACCTGGCCCGGCTGCACGTGCGCAGCCTCAACGACGGTGCGCTGATCCCCCTCTCGGCCTTAGTCACCTTAGAAGAGGAGGGCGCGCCGCCGGCTCTCAGCCGCGTCGATCGCCTGCCGGCGGTGACGCTGACCGCGTCGCTGGCGCCGGGTTACGACTTGGGCGCGGCCCTGGCTTACCTCGAGCAGGTGGCCGCCGAGGAGCTGCCCGCCACAGCGCGGATCAGCTACCTGGGCCTGTCGGACGAGTTCAAGCGCGCCGGCGGGGCGGTCTTCCTCACCTTCGGTCTGGCTCTGCTCATCGTCTTTCTGGTGCTCTCGGCGCAGTTCGAGAGCTTCGTCCATCCGCTGATCATCATGACCGCGGTGCCGCTGGCCATCACTGGGGCCCTGGGTGCGCTTCTGCTCGGCGGCAGCAGCCTGAACATCTACAGCCAGATCGGTATGATCCTGCTAATCGGCCTGATGACGAAGAACGGGATCCTGATCGTTGAGTTCGCCAATCAGCTGCGGGACCAGGGCTACAGCGTGCGCGAGGCCATCCACGCCGGGGCGGTGCTGCGCTTCCGTCCCGTCTTGATGACGGCGATCTCCACAGTCTTCGGTGCGGTCCCCCTGGTTCTGGCGCTGGGCGCCGGGGCCGAGAGCCGTGCCGCCATCGGTACCGTGATCATCGGCGGCATGGGGTTTGCGACCCTGTTGACGCTGTTCGTCATCCCGGTCCTTTACGACTGGCTGGCTCGGTACACCACCCCGGTCAATGTGGTCGGTGCCGAGCTGGAGCGCCTGGAACGGGCCCACGGCGCGCCGCGGGCGAGGGAGTGAACTCAGGGAGGAGTCCACGGTGACTGGAATACGCATGGCAGCGGGATGGGCGCCGGTTCTGCTCGGAGCCGTGCTACTGCTCGCCGGCGGCGCGGCGTCCGCCGACGGAGTGTGTGCCTCCGCGGAGACCACCGCTGTCCACAAAGTGGCCGGGCAGATAGACGATCGCCCGGCTCCGGACGAGACGATCCAGGTGTGCGGTGTGGTGACCGGCGCCTTCCTCGGTGAGGACGGGCTGGACGGCTTCTTCATCCAAAGTGTCGAGCCTGCCCCGGACGGCAAGCCGGCGGGGCTGTTCGTCTATGCCCCCGAGCTGGCATCCGAGCAGCGTGAACGCATCGAGCCCGGCCGGCGGGTCCTGCTCACCGGTCGTGCCGGCGAGCACCGCGGGCGGCCTCAGCTCGAATGGCTGGAGGCGGTCCGCGACTGCGGAGAGGCCGAGCTGGCCCCCCATCCCGTGGCGTGGCCGGCGGCCGATCCGGAGCGCCTGGAGGGAGTGCTGGTGCGCATCCGGCCGCCAATGGTGGTCAGCGGCAACCACGAGCTTGCGCGCTACGGTACCCTGAAGCTGACCCCTGAGCGGCGCGCCTTCCGCCCCACCAACTTCCTGCCTGGGCACGGCCCTGACGATCCGGCCCTGATCGCGGGACGCCTGCGTCTGGATGACGGCAGCTACCGGAGCCGGCCCGATCCCATACCCCACCTGGATGCCGACGGCACGCGGCGGGTGGGGAGCCGGGTGACGGACCTGACCGGAGTGCTGACCCACGCCTTCGGCGCCTGGCGCCTGCACCCGACCGAGCCCCCCGGGTTCGAGCAGTCCAACCCGCGACCCGGGTCGCTGCCGTCGCCGGAGCCGGGCACGGTGCGGGTGGCGGCCTTCAACGTTGAGAACTACTTCCTCACCCTGGGGGAGCGCGGTGCGGCCAGACGGGCAGAACTGCAGCGCCAGCGGGCCAAGCTGCTCGCCGCCGCAGAATCCTTGCACGCCGACATGCTGGTGCTGGTGGAGATGGAGAATCGCCGGGACGCCCCCGAGGACTTCATCGAAAGGCTGGCTGCGGCCACCGGCCACCCCTGGCGCTTGGCCAGCGGCGGGGAGACCGGCAGCGACGCCATCAAGGTCTCCCTGGCCTATCGCGAAGATCGGGTCGAGCCGCTGACCGGGACCGTTCGTGATGCCCGGGGCGTTCATCACCGCCCGCCGCCGCTGGCCGCATTTCGACCCCGTGGGGGTGGGGATCCCTTCGCCGTGACGGGCATCCACTTCAAGTCGAAAACCCGTTGCCCGGATGCCGGGGACGTGGATCGAGGCCAGGGGTGCTGGAACCGGCGCCGGACCGAGCAGGCCGGAGCGCTGGTCGAGTACCTCGAGCGCTGGCGCAGTGAGCGCGACGAGCTCCTGCCGGTGCTGATCGCCGGCGATCTAAACGCCTACGGCGGCGAGGATCCGGCGCGTGCCCTGGCCGCGGCGGGCAAGGTGGATCTGCTCGCTGAGCACCTGCCATGGCCCGAGCGCTACACCTACGTCTTCCGTGGTGAATCGGGCTACCTGGATCATCTGCAGGCCCACCCGGCGCTGGCCGGGCGCGTGGCAGCGGTTCACCGGCATCCGATCAACGCCGACGAACCGCGCTTTCTGGAGTTCGACAGTGACCCGCAGCGCGTCCGCGACGACGCCTACCGCTCCTCCGATCATGATCCTGTCGCCGTGGACCTCGAGAAGGTCGAATAGATGCCCGGCTCAGGCGGCGGGCCTGCCCGGGGTCGTGTAATCCCCCCGGGGGTGGATGTCGGGCCGGGTACGTGAACATCCACCGGGTTTCCCTGTATCTTGTCGCGATGGACCGCGAAGAGCTCCAGCAGACCCTCACCGAACTCCGCCACGACCTGCTCGGCCTCGACGGCGAGGCGGCCCGCCTCCGGGATGCCCCCTGGCTGCCGCCCTGGGAACGGCTTCTGCGCCGTATGGACGGGCTCATCGCCCGCCTCGAGCGCGAGGATGAGCCCCTGCTGGTGGTCTTCGCCGGCGGTACCGGTGCCGGCAAATCCACCCTGGCCAACACGCTGGCCGGCTCGGCGGTGGCCGCCACCAGCGCGCGCCGGCCGACCACCTCGGTGCCCACGGTGATCGGACGCCCCGGCGATCTGGATACGGTGCTGCGCCGCGGCGTCCTGGCCGCGGAGGCCGAACGCGCCGCTCTGCGCACGGCCCCTCTGGAGTCGGTGCCGGAGGGCCTGGTGGTGGTGGATGCGCCGGATGTGGACAGCGTCGAGACCGCCAATCGCGCCGCCACCGAGCGCCTGCTGGAGGTGGCCGATGTCTGGGTCTGGCTGGCCACCGCCCGCACCTACGCCGACGAGGCGGGCATGGTCTATCTGCGCCAGGCGGCGCAGCTGGACGTCTCGACCCTGGTCGTGCTGACCCAGGCCAGTGATGCCGAGGCGCACGAGATCCTCCCCGACCTGGCCGAGAAGCTCGACGCCGCCGGCCACCGCACCGTCGAGACGGCGCACCTGCCCACGGCGCCGGTCTCCGGCGAGCGCCTGCCCGAGTCGGTGGCCGGGCCGGTGCTTGAGCGGATCCGCGCCCTCGCCCCGGCGGAGCAGCGTGCCGCCCATCGGCGCCGTACGGTGCTCGGTGCCGTGCGCTATCTGCCGGCAGAGGTCGACGCCCTGCTTGAGGCGGTCGATTCGGAGCGCGCTGCGGCCCGCGGTTTGGCCGCCACCGTCGAAGAGGACTACGCCGACGTCCCGCAGCGCGTGCTCACCCAGCTCCACGAGGGGGAGCCCTTGCGCCGGGAGGTGCTGCGCCGCTGGACCGAGCTGGTCGGCAGTGGCTGGCTGCAGCGCCAGCTCCATGCGGCGGTGGGTCAGCTCTCGCCGCGGCGCTGGTTGGCCTGGTTGCCGCTGGGCCGAGGGGGGCGTCAGGTGGAGCAGGAGGCCAAGGAGGAGGCCCGCGCTGGTATCGCCGAGATGCTGCACACGGTTCTCGAGCAGACCGCTGCCGGCGTGGAGAGTGCCTGGCAGCAGGAACCGGTGGGTCGTGCCATCTTCGCCCGGGAGCCGCGTCCGCGTGCCGCAGGTTCAGTCGCCCGGCGTGCGGATGCCGAGGCGCTGGTGGCGGCCTGGGAGCAGCAGGTCGCCGAGCACGTGGCCACCATCGGTCGGGCCAAGCTCAGCTGGGCCCGCCGGGCAACCACCGGCATCAATGCCACCTTCACCAGCGCCGTTCTGGTCCTCTTCACCCTCAGTGGCGGCCTGAGCACCGGCGAGCTGGCCCTGACCGCCGCAGGTTCGACCACGACCCACACGGTCCTCTCGCGGATCCTCGGCGAACGCAACGTCCATCAGCTCATCACCGATATCCGCGAGGATCTCCACAACCGGGTCGCCGAACTCGCCGAGTCCGAGGCGCAGGTCTACCACCGGTTACTGACTGTGGCAGCCCCGTCGCCGGAGGCGGTGGATGCGGTGCGGGCCCGGCGGGATGCGCTGGCGGGGGTGCTGTGATGCGCCGGCTGGGCTCGAGCAGCAGCGGCGTCGCCACGCGTGGGACGAGCGACGTGGATACCGGCCTGGAGACCCTGGAGGCGCTGCATCGCCTCGGTGCCGGTCGCCTGCCGCCGACGCTGGTCGACGAGATGGCGCATGTGCAGGGACGGGCCCGGGAGCGTCTGGCCCGCTCACGGGATCATGTCGTGATCGCCGTGGCCGGCGGGACCGGCAGTGGGAAATCCTCTTTGGTGAATGCCCTGGTGGGCGAGGAGGTCTCTGCCCCGGGGGTACGCCGGCCGACGACGGATCACGCGGTGGCAGTGACCGTGGGCGAGGATGACCGGGTCGCAGCGCTGCTCGACTGGCTACAGGTCTTCGAGCGGCGTAGCGTGCCGGATGGTCGCGGACGCAGTGATCTGGATGGTGCGGTGCTCCTCGACCTGCCCGATATGGATTCGGTGGTGCAGGACCACTGGGCGGTGGCTGAGCGGCTGATCGAGCGCTGCGACCTGCTGCTGTGGGTTGTTGATCCGCTCAAGTATGCCCACGCGCTGGCCCATGAGGGGTACTTCGCCCGCCTGGCCCATCATGCCGAGGTGCTGATGGTCGCCCTGAACCATGCCGATCGTCTCACCCCGTCGGATCGGGATGCCTGTCTGGAGCACCTGCGAGAGCTGCTCGGCCGCCAGGGCCTGCAGGCGGTGGAGCTGCTGGCCACGGACGCGGTCGGGGGCGAGGGCGTCTCCCGGCTGGCCGAGCGGATCGCTGCCCGGGTGCGTGAGCGCCGCGCGCCGCTGGAGCGTCTCCGTGCCGATGTCACCGAACTGATCAGCCGGAGCGCGGCGTGTCTACCCGATCCCGAGCGCCTCGAACTCGACGGCGAGAGGCTGGTGACGGCCCAGCGCCAGGCGGTGAACGAGGCCGAGCTGCTTGCCGGTGCCGCCGGAGCCTATCGTCAGGCCGGCATGCGGGCCGTGGCCTCACCGCTGAAGCGGTTGCTCGGCGCGCTGTTCTCGGGCCTGCGCGGGCGTCCCGCGGTCACGGCCGTCGCCACCTCGGCGCTGCCGCGGCCGAAGGTTGCCGAGCCGCTGCTGCGTGACGGCCTGTTGCAGGCCATCGAGCCGGCCGCGGCGCGGTTGCCGGAGCCGGCTGCAGAGCGGCTTCGCAGCCTGGCAGTGACTGCAGCGGTGCCGCGCGCCGGCGAGCTGCGGGGGCGATTGGGCGAGCTGGCCTGGTCGCCCCGTCCGCGCCTCTGGTGGCGGGGGGTGGGGGCCTTACGGGGCGCCAGTGAGGCCGCCGCGCTTTTCGGCGGGCTCTGGCTGGTCACGCGGGGAGGTGCCGAGTGGCTGGCCTTGCCGAGCGTGCCCGCGCCGGCGGTGGCGGGTGAGATCAGCTGGCCCTTTGCCCTGCTCGCCGGCGGCAGTGTGGCCAGCCTGCTGCTCGGCTGGTTGGGGCGCGCACTGCTCGGGCCCGGAGGTCGGCGCCACGCACGGCGGTTGGCCGGGCAGCTGGCCGAGGCGGTGGCGGGGGCCGATGGGGGGGCGATGGCCGACGTGCACGAGGAGTTGGCCAGTTGCCAGCGCCTGAGCGCCCGGACCCGCAGCGCCGCCACCGAGGTGGCGGCGTCGGGGCGCCGGTGAGGGCGGCTGCGGGTCAGTCGAGGAGCGGGTAGGTGCCGTTCTCGTCGTGTACCTCGCGGCCAGTCAGGGGCGGGTTGAAGACGCACATCAGGCGCAGCTCCTCCTCGGCGCGCAGGTAGTGCTTCTCGTGGCCGTCGAGGCCGTACAGCATGCCCGGCTCGATGGTGTAGGTTTCACCGCCGACGACCTCGATCTCGCCCTTGCCCGAGATGCAGTAGACCGACTCAAGGTGGTTGGCGTACCAGATGAACATGTTAGTGCCGGCCTTGATGATGGTCTCGTGGAACGAGAACCCCATCCCGTCCTCCTTGAGGATGATCCGGCGGCTGATGAATTCATCGGTCTCGACCTCGCGGTCGGAGCCGATGATGTCCTGCATGTGACGCACGATCATGGTTGACCTCGCTTACTGGATGGGCCGGGCGACGGAGGGCCCGGTGCACTCGGTTCGTTGATGAGGGTGGGGGAGATGGCCGGCGGCGACCCGGGCCGCCACCGGCCGGGTACGGTTCAGGCCAGCCCGCGGCGCTGCATCGCCTCGCCAAGGGCGCGCTCGATGATCGCCAGGCCCTCCTCGAGGTCCCGGTCCTCGATGATCAGCGGCGGCAGGAGCTTGAGCACATCGTCCTCGGGGCCGGAGGTCTCGATGATCAGCCCGTGCTCGAAGGCGATCTCCGAGATCGTGCTGGCCAGCTCCTTGTCCTTGGTGAAGCGAATCCCGCGCATCATGCCTCGACCGCGGTGTTCGCCGCCGGCGCGGGGGTACTTGTCGATCAACTCCTGCAGCGCCTCGTAGATGCGACGGGCCTTGCGCTCGGTCTCGCGCTGCAGGGTGTCGTCGCTCCAGTACAGTTCCAGGGCGCGCTTAGCGGTCACGAAGGCCAGGTTGTGGCCGCGGAAGGTGCCGTTGTGCTCGCCCGGCTCCCAGATGTCGTGCTCCGGCTTGACCAGGGTCAGCGACATGGGCAGCCCGTAGCCGCTGATCGACTTGGAGACGGTGACGATATCCGGCGTGATGCCGGCCTCTTCGAAGCTGAAATACGGTCCGGTGCGGCCGTTGCCGGTCTGGATGTCGTCGACGATCAGTAGCAGGTCGTGCTTGCGGCAGAGCTCTTCAAGGCCCTTGAGCCACTGCATGCTGCAGGCGGCCAGGCCGCCCTCGCCCTGGACCGTCTCGGTGATGATCGCCGCCGGGTGGTCCACGCCGCTGCCCTTGTCAGCCAGGAGCTTGTCCATGTACTCCAGCGTGTCGACGTCCTGCCCGAAGTAGCCGCAGTACGGCATGCTCTCGCTGTAGGTCAGCGGGAACCCGGCGCCCTTGCGCTTGAAGGCGTTGCCGGTGACCGCCAGGGAGCCGACGGTCATGCCGTGGAAGGCGTTGGTGAACGAGACCATGCGCTGACGGCCGGTGACCTTGCGGGCGATCTTCAGCGCTGCCTCGACGGCGTTGGTGCCCGTCGGCCCGGGGAACTGCACGCGGTAGTGCATGCCGCGCGGCTCAAGGATGAGCCGGTGGAAGGTCTCCAGGAACTCGGCGCGGGCCACCGAGGCCATGTCCAGGCTATGGACGATGCGGTCGTCCTGGAGGTACTCGAGTAGCGGCTTTTTGAGCTCCGGGTTGTTGTGCCCGTAGTTCAGCACGCTCGCCCCGGCGAAGAAGTCCAGATAGCTGTGGCCGTCGGTGTCGTAGACCCGCACGCCGCTGGCCTTGTCGAACGGTTTGGGGAACGTGCGGATGTAGGAGCGCACGACCGACTCGTGCTGCTCGATGGTCTGCATTACATCAAGGGTCATGGCGTCTTTGCCTCGGTTGTGACTTGCAATGGATTGGGCGGTCTGCGGCGCCCGGCGCCGCAGACTTAGCGAATGGGGGCGATCCGGTAGTGCTCTTCGGACTCATGGCCCGGCGGGAAGTGATCTTCGCGGAAGTATTCGCTGACCTGAATCTCGGCTCCGTGCTCACGGGCGATGGCCGTGAACAGGCCGCGGGAGGCCGCGTTGGAGGGCGATATGGTGGTCTCGAGGACGCGGGCATCACGGGCGCCCGGGGTCTCGAGGAAAGCGCGCACTAGGCGCTTGCCCAGTCCCCGACCCTGGGCGTCCAGGGCGATGCCGATCTGCCAGAGGAAGACCGAATTGGGCCGCTGCGGCAGGCGCAGGCCGGTGACGAAACCGAGCAGGGCGCCGTCTTCTTCGGCCACCACGCAGGTGTCCGCGAACTCCGTGCAGAGGAGCAGGTAGAGGTAGCAGGAGTTGACGTCCAGGATGCCGGTACGCTGGACCAGCTGATGGATGGCGGCGCCGTCTTCCCGCTCGGGCGGACGAAAGACGATGGATGGTTCTTCGGACAACGAGCTGCGCTCTTGTTCGCAAGATTCGCATTAATTACAGCAGCCGCCCGGGGGGCGGTCAAGCGAGGTGGTCCCGGCGCCGTCGCGGCAGCGCCCGGGTCGTCGGGGGCGTCGATCAGCGGTATATTGCCCCGTCGCAAGGCCCGCAGAAACCGTCGGCGCCCCCGCCGCTGGGGCGCGGGCAGCGCAGGAGGGATGGGATGACACAGACCGTCATCGTTGCCCTGGAGACAGCCACCGAGGGGTGCTCGGTGGCTGTCTACCGGGACGGTGATATCTTCGAGCACAGCGAAGAGGCCCCGCGTCGGCACACGGCGCGGCTGCTGCCGATGCTCGAGGCCGTGATGGCGGAGGCCGGTATCCGTGGCGAGCAGGTCTCGGCGGTGGCCTTTGGCCAGGGACCCGGGGCCTTTGCCGGGGTGCGCCTGGCGGCCTCTTCGGCCCAGGGGCTGTGCACGGCGTGGGGGGTGCCGGCGCTGCCGGTCTCCACCCTGGCCGCCCTGGCCGAAGGGGCCCGCCGCCGACACGGGGCGGGGCAGGTGCTGGCGGCCCTGGATGCCCGCATGGGGCAGGTCTACTGGGGCAGCTACCGCACCGTGGGGGGCACGG